>NC_014100.1:4034872-4345247 GCF_000092285.1 Caulobacter segnis ATCC 21756
CCTGGTCGAGGGCGGCCAGGTCGGCGATGTCGCCCCCGCCGCCTTCCCGGGTCCGCATGGGGCGCGGATCGAAGTCCGCGACCTCTTCTACGCCACCCCCGCGCGCCTGAAGTTCATGAAGTCCGAGCGCGCCGAGGCCCTGGCGATCACCGAGGAGATCAAGCGCCAGGCCATGGCCAACGAGAGCGTCGGCTTCTCGCTGGACATCGACGGCCGCCGCGTGCTGCGCCTGCCGCCCGAGCATCCGGGTCCGCAAGGACGGCTGGCGCGTCTGGCCGCCGTGCTGGGCCGCGAGTTCCAGGAGAACGCCCTGGAGATCGACCAGGTCCGCGACGGCGTGCGTCTGTCGGGCTTCGCCGGCCTGCCGACCTACAATCGCGGCAACGCCGCCCATCAGTACCTGTTCGTCAATGGCCGGCCGGTGCGCGACCGCCTGCTGCAAGGCGCCCTGCGCGCGGCCTATGCCGACTTTTTGGCGCGGGACCGCCACCCGACGGCGGCGCTCTATGTCACGCTCGACACCGCCGAGGTCGACGTCAACGTCCACCCGGCCAAGGCCGAGGTGCGCTTCCGCGATCCGGCCCTGGTGCGCGGCCTGATCGTCGGTGCCCTGCGCCACGCCCTGGCGGGCGCCGGCCATCGCGCCTCGACCACGGTCGCGGCCCAGGCCCTGGACAGCATCCGCGCCCAGCAGAGCCCCTTCCCGGGCTACCAGCCGGGCCCTTCGGCCGCCGGCTTCTCGGCCTGGCGCGAAGGCGGCTGGGCGCCGCCGACGCAGCGGCCCTTAAACATGCAAAGCATGGACTTGCCGGGCCTGAATGAGGTGTCGGCCAGGGTCGAGCCCAGCTATGGCGGCGAGCTGGCCGAGGTGGTGCGCGAGGCCTATGCGTCGGTCGCGTTCGAGGATCGTCCGATCACGGACCACCCTTCGGCCGCCGCGCCTTTCGATCCCGTCGACTATCCCCTGGGGGCGGCTCGGGCCCAGGTGCACGAGACCTATATCGTCGCCCAGACCCGCGACGGCATGGTCATCGTCGACCAGCACGCCGCCCACGAGCGCCTGGTCTATGAGCGGATGAAGGGCGAGATGGCGGCCGGCGGCGTGGCCCGCCAGACCTTGCTGCTGCCCGAGGTGGTCGATCTTGATCCCGCCGAAGCCGAGCGCGTGATAGCCCGCGCCGAGGAGCTGGCGAACCTTGGCCTGGTCATCGAGAGCTTCGGCCCCGGCGCGGTTCTGGTGCGCGAGACGCCGGCCTTGCTGGGCAAGACCGACGCCGCGGGCCTGATCCGCGACATCGCCGACGACCTGGCCGAGAATGGCGCGGCCCTGGCGCTCAAGGAGCGGCTGGAAGAGGTGTGCTCGACCATGGCCTGCCATGGCAGCGTTCGCGCCGGCCGCCGCCTGAACGGGGCCGAGATGAACGCCCTGCTGCGCGAGATGGAAGCCACCCCCCACTCGGGCCAGTGCAACCACGGCCGCCCCACCTATGTCGAACTGAAGCTGGCCGACATCGAGAAGCTGTTCGGGCGGCGGTGATCGCCAAAGCGCCCCCTCCGTCTCGCCGCTTCGCGACGATCCACCTCCCCCGCTGCGCGAGGGAGGATGGCCTCCTCCTCACCCGTGCAAACGGGGGAGGTGTCGCTCACCGCTTGTCCGCGAACACCCGCATCGCCTCGGCCAGGTACTCGGTCAGGCCCGGCGCGATCGCCTCGTAGCGGGCGGTGAACTCCGGGTTCTCCTGATAGAGATGGCCCAGGCCCTTGAAGGCGTCCGGCGTCGGCTCGCGGTTCCAGGAGCGCCCGACCCACGCCCAATGCCGGCGCATGATCGCGGTCACCGGCTCGCTGTCGACCGGCAGGCCCTGGCTCAGCGCCTTGGCCAGGTCGTGCTCGATCGCCTTGGCCTCTTCCTGGAAATGGGACCAGTCCTTCTTGCCCCAGGTCTTCATGCCGGCCTTGGCGTCGGCGATCCGCTGGGCGGCCTCGTCGCCATAGCGGTCGACCAGCCAGGCCTCGTGCTGGGCCTGCTTCTTCGGATCGAAGCCTTCGAAAAGCATCTTGTCGTCCATCGTCTCGTCTCCTTCGAGGGTGGCGAGGGTTTGGTCGACGACGGTGACCAGGCGAGCATAGCGCTCGGCCTCGGCCGCCAGGCGTTCGCGTTGAGCGCGAAGCGCGGCGGCGAGATCGAAGCGCGGATCGTCCAACACGGCCTGGATGTCCTTCAGCGGAGTTTCCAGGGTGCGATGGAAGAGGATCTGCTGCAGGCGCAACAGGTCCTGACGGTCGTAGTAGCGATAGCCGTTGGCCCCGACGGCGCGGGGCCGCAAAAGACCGATGGCGTCGTAATGGTGCAGCGCGCGCACCGAAACGCCAGACAGCTTGGCCATCTGTTTGACCGTGTAGACGCTCAACCTGGGTGTCCTTTCGTCGACCTTGCCTCTCGATGGCGAGATGACTCAGGGATCACGCGACGTGAGGGTCAAGCGCGCCGTGGCGGAAAATTCCGCGGGGCTCAGCTCAAGGCGATGGGCGCGCCCTCGGCGGCGGCGATCGGCTTGTCGAGCAGGGTGGTGATGGCGGGGCCCTGGACGCGGACGAGGCCTCCCGCGCGGCACGCGTCGAGCTCGGCGCGCGAGGCGACGCCGGCGACGCCTTGCCTGACGCCCTTGCCGTCGTAGGTGTGCTTGCGCTCGACGAACTTCTGGATCGTGCTCATCCGGTCGAACTCGGTCTCGCCGGTCAGCAGCAGGGTGACGCTGTCGATCAGCTCGGGCGGCAGGCCGTGGATCGGGAAGGTGGCGTCGTCGACGCGCAGATCCATGAAGGCGAAGCTGCCCTTCAGGAAGGCGCGCATCTGTTGCAGCATGCCCAACGAGGCCTCGCGCGGCGTGCCGTAGATGGTGGCGACCAGGCGCGGTTGCTGGTCCAGCGGATAGCGCGACAGGCGGCTCTTGTAGGCGTCCTGGGCCGATGGCGTGGTCAGGTTCCAGAAGCCAAACGGTACGAGGATTTCGCCGAACGTCGCCGTCTTCAGCGCGGCCTGGGCGTCCGTCAGGCAAACGAGATCGCGCTTGAGCAGCTTGTCGTCGTCTTCGGGCGGCGGCTCGAGCAGATCGGCGCGCATGCCGATCAGCGATCCGGCGAAAGCGTCGGCGGAAAGATCATAGACGCCCCACCAGCCCGTCTGGGCCGGCGGCGGCGGGGGCGGAGCCTTGGGGGGCGCTGGCGCCTTGGCGACCTTGGCTGGCTTTTCGGCCGGCGGGATCTCCGGCGCGCCTTCGGCGGCGGCCTTCTCGGCGGCCAGGATCTTGGCCTCGGCCGGCGTGCTGGGGACGGACTCCACGGCGTCGGCGGTGATCACGTGGACCCGGCCGGCCGCGCCGCCATAGCCCTGGCCGGCGACAAGGCCCGCCAACTCCTGCTGCGACAGGCTGGCGAACTTCAGCACCGCCGTCTCGTCGCCTTCGAAGGTCATCAAGCACACCTGGCCGCCCTGGCGGCCCGGGAACAGCACCGACTCAAGCTCGGCGGCCAGTTCCTGCATCTCGGTGGGATCGAACGCCTCGACCCGGTTGTCGGCCAGCACGAAGGCCAACGGGGCGACCGCGCCGCACTTGCGGGGCGCGCGCCAACGGGCCTTGAGGAAGGCGTCGGCCACGGCCTGCGCCTTCGACTTCGGGACCTCACCGGGCTGGCTCTCGCCGCCGGGGTTGAACAGGATTCGGAGGCAGGCGATGGCCGTCATGATTGCAACATTAGGTAGGAATCCTCGCCAATTCGTTGAGGAGTCCGGCAAAACGCGGGAGACCCGCTCGCCTTACACGGCCAGCGGAAGCTCATCGATCGGCGCCTCCTGCTCGGTCACGGGCGTGGCGAACAGGCCGCTGATGAAAGGACCCTTGACCGTGTTGGCGCCCATGCGCCGCGCCAGCTCCAGCTCGCGCGCGTTGCGCACGCCAGCCAGGCCCTGGCGCAGACGGCGCGTGGCGTAGACTTTCCGGTCGGACAGAAAGCGATGGATCTTCAGCAGGCGGGACTTCTCGTCGTCGCCCTCCAGCTGCAGAACAACGCCATGCGCCAGACCTTCGGGAACGGCTTGGCAGTAGAAGCCGGCGTCGTGCACCCTCAGGTCGACGCGGGCGAAGTTCGGCAGGACCAGGTCGCGCAGCGGCGCGATCGCCGAGAACGGCAGGTCCCGCGGCACCTCATAGATCACGGCCGCCATCCGCTCGCGGACGCTGGGCGAAAGGGCCGTCAGGCGCGCCTGATAGGCGTCGCGGATCCCGGCGCGAACGACGCTCCACATCCGCACCCCGACCCAGGCCTTGAGACTGGGGTCGGCCTCCAAGGCCGCGACCGCACGGTCGAAGGCCAGGAGGTCGTGCTCTGCGAACTCGTTGTCGTCTTGCGGCTCCGGCGCGCCGGACTTGCGGACGACCATGATCTCGGAGCTCTCGAACTTCTGGCTTCCCAGGTTGTAGACTCCACGCCAGCCGAGATGGATCGGCGTGGGCGCCTCGACCTTGGGCTTGTCCGCGACCTTGCGGGGCGTCGAGCCCCACGGCGCCAGCTCCTGGACGCCGTCGCCGCGGATCAGGCGCGTGCGGCCCTCGGGCGGCGGCGGCTTGCCCCCGCGCATGGCCAGCAATTCGTCTTCGCCGAGGGTGGAGAACTTGAGGACCTGCTCCTCGTCGCCCTCGAAGGTGAGCATGCAGAGATCGTCGCGGCCCTGGGTGCCGAACAGCCGCAGCTGCAGCTCCTGGGCCATGTTGCGCAGCTCTTCGCCGTCGAGGTAGTCGGCGTGCGGGTCGACCAGCACATAGGCGCCGGGAGCCACGCGGCCATAGCGCCGGGGCGGCGGCCAATGGGCTTCGATATAGGCGGACGAGGTCTTGTCGATCTTGGCCGGAGTCACGCCTTCGACGGCCGACTCGCGCGCGCCGCGCTCAATGCAGATTCGAAGACAGGCCATCCCACCCATGCGGCGGAATTTATAGCGGCAGGTATTGAGAATTGCTTCTCGTAACTAATGCCGCGACAACGCGCCACAGACCTTAGACGAATGCCTCGGACAACCTGAAGTCCAGGCGCTGACGCACGCCCGGCCAGTCATAATCGGTGATCGAGAACACCGCCGTGTCGCGCACATGGCCGGTCCAGGTGATCTTGTGATTACGCAGCACGCCTTCCTTGGTCGCGCCCAGTTTCTGGATGGCCGCCTGGCTGCGCGCGTTGCGCACGTCGGTGACCAGCTCGACGCGGATCGCACCGCAGTCGAAGGCGTGCGCCAGCAACAGGCGCTTGCTTTCCGGATTGATCGGGCCGGACCGCGCCTCGGGGTTGAGGAAGGTCGAGCCGATCTCCAGCCCGCAGTGGACGCGGCGGATGTTCAGGTAGCTGGAGGTGCCGACCACCTTGCCGTCCGACAGGCGGCGAATGGCGAAGCCGATGCGCTCGCCCCGGTCCGTCTCGCCCTGCAGCGCGCCCCAGAAGTCGTCGAAACCCTCGCCGCAGCCGTTGACCGACATGATCTCCCAGCTTTCGGGATCGCAGTCGACGGCGGCCTTCAGCTCGTCGCGGTGATCGACGGTGACGGGTTCGAGCCGGACGTGGCGGCCCTGCAGGATGTCGGCGGTCAGGTTCAGCATGTCGTCGTTGTCCGACAGGTGGCGGCCGAACACAACCCGCGGCCCCTCAACTTAAGCCATCGCGCGCCGACCTGCCCGCTTGCCGCGCGCGGAATGGCGGTCTACAAATGCTTCAAACAAGTGTTTGACACAAGCCGAGCGGGCAGAGGGAACGCCATGGACTTCGACATCTCCCCCAAGCAAAGGGTCTTCCTGGATCGCGTCACCGCGTTCATGGACGAGCACGTCTATCCGGCGATCCCGGCCTACGAGGCCGAGATGAACGTCCTGGGCGCGGAGCGCTGGAAGGTCGTCCAAGTGCTGGAAGAGCTGAAGAAGAAGGCCAAGGCCGAGGGGCTGTGGAATTTCTTCATGCCGCCCCACAGCGGCCAGACCCATGTCGACGACACCTTCCAGTTCGAAGGCGAGCAGCTGACGAACCTGGAGTACAGCCTGATCGCCGAGCACATGGGCAAGGTCGGCTTCGCCTCGGAGGTCTTCAACTGCTCGGCGCCCGACACCGGCAACATGGAAGTGCTGATGCGCTACGGCACGCTGGCGCAGAAGGAGCGTTGGCTGCGTCCGCTGATGAACGGCGAGATCCGTTCGGCCTTCCTGATGACCGAGCCGGCGGTGGCCAGCTCGGACGCCACCAACATCGAGACCCGCATCGAGCGCGACGGCGACGACTATGTGATCAACGGCCGCAAGTGGTGGAGCTCGGGCGTCGGCGATCCACGCTGCAAGGTGGCGATCGTGATGGGCAAGACCGATCCGACCGCCTCGCCCCACAGCCAGCAGAGCCAGGTGCTCGTGCCGCTGGACGCGCCAGGGATCGAGATCGTCCGTATGCTGCCGGTGTTCGGCTATGACGACGCTCCGCACGGCCACGCCGAGGTCATCCTCAAGGACGTCCGCGTCCCGGTCGAGGAGGGTCTGCTGCTGGGCGAGGGCCGCGGCTTCGAGATCGCCCAGGGGCGCCTGGGCCCCGGCCGCATCCACCACTGCATGCGCACGATCGGCGCGGCCGAGGTGGCGCTGGAGAAGATGATCAAGCGCCTGATGACCCGAAAGGCGTTCGGCAAGTACCTGTCCGACCACTCGGTCTGGGAGCAGCGCATCGCCGAGGCCCGCATCGACATCGAGATGTGCCGCCTGCTGTGCCTGAAGGCCGCCGACATGATGGACAAGGCCGGCAACAAGTCGGCCCGCCTCGAGATCGCGATGATCAAGGTCGCCGCGCCGCGCATCGCCCTCAAGGTCATCGACGACGCCATCCAGGCCCACGGCGGCGCGGGCGTCACCACCGACTTTGGTCTGGCCAAGCTGTACGCCGGCATCCGCACCCTGCGCCTGGCCGACGGCCCGGACGAGGTCCACTGCCGCACCATCGCCCGCATGGAAATGTCGAAGTACGGCGACCTCGCCTACAAGCAGAAGGCCGAACGCGACGCGGCCCTGCACGTGCCGGGGATTAGGTAGAAGGCGTCGAGATGCTCCCCCGCGATGCGGGGGAGCTGTCGCGGAGCGACTGAGGGGGCTAATGCGGCATAGGTCCAGCTAGCCCCCTCCGGCCCGCCGGGCCACCTCCCCCGCATCGCGGGGGAGGAACTTTGGCCGCAAAATCCGGGCGGACAGCGTCGCCGCGGCAGGCGATCATCGCCTCATGACCCACCCTGTCCGCCTCTTCCTCGACCGCGCGCCCTCGCCGATCGGCGAGATCCTGATTGTCACCGACGAGACCGGCCTGTTGCGCGCCGTCGATTTCCACGATTTCGAGCCGCGTCTACGACGCCTGCTGGGCCTGCACTACGGCGCCTTGCCGCTGGAGGACGGCGCCGCGCCCGCCGAGACCAAGGCCGCTTTCGCGCGCTACTTCGCCGGCGACATCTCCGCCCTGACAGACCTGCCCTGGGACACCGGCGGCACGCCGTTCCAGCGCGCGGTCTGGCGCGCCCTGGCCGCGATCCCGCCGGGCGAAACGGTCACCTATTCAGAGCTCGCGCGCCGCGTGGAGCGTCCCGCCGCGATCCGCGCCGTCGGAGCGGCCAACGGCGCCAATCCGTTGAGCCTCGTCGCGCCCTGCCACCGGGTGATCGGGATGAGCGGCGCGCTCACCGGCTACGCCGGCGGCGTCGAGCGCAAGCGCTGGCTGCTGGCCCACGAGGGCGTTGTTCAGGCGAAGCCCATGCCCCTGGCCACGTAGCGGCCGACATTGAAGAACGGCAGGCTCAGCGTGATCCCGATCAGGGCGTTGAAGACGATCGATCCGGCGTTGAAACGCCCGGCCGCACCGTCCATCGCCGCCGACAGCGCCCGCGCCGCCGCCGCGCCCAGCCAGCCGATCGCCAGCACCATCGCCATGGCCGCGCCCAGCCTGGGTTGATAGCCCAGATACAGCGCCGCGATCCCGTGCGAGGCGATCAGCATGCCGCCGAACGCGCGCCCCTCGGCGAACAGCGGCGACTTGGGCGTCTCCTCGTCGGCCAGCCCGGCGAGGCCGATCATCGTCTGCGGCCGCGCCAGGATCATGCCGCCCAGGGCGCCGCCGATGACGCAGGCCACCACCGCCAGAAACAGGGACAGGACGTAGCTGGACATCGGCTCTCCTAGAGCGGTTCCGTCAGGCGGGCGCGTGGCAGACGGCCTCGACGTTTCGACCGTCCGGGTCAAGAACGAAAGCGGCGTAATAATTGGGATGATAGTGAGGCCGAACGCCCGGCGCGCCGTTGTCGATCCCGCCCGCCGCCAGAGCCGCGGCGTGGAAGGCGTTCACCTGGCCCCGATCGGCGGCCAGGAAGGCCACGTGCATGGGGCCGGTCACGGCCTGGCCCTCGCTGACCCAGAAGCTCGGCTTGCCCGCCTGGATGTCGCGGCGATCGGCGTTGGGGCCATAGCCGATGAAGGCCGAGCTGCCGGTCTCCTCGGCGCTGACGCTCATCACCACGCCGATCCCCAGCGGCGCGAAAGCCGCGTCGTAGAACGCCTTCGAGGCCTGGAGATCCCTGACCGTCACACCCATATGGTCGATCATTGAAACCGCTCCCGTTCACCGCGCCGAAAAAACTTCACTCAGGGCGTCCTTGACTCCCCGGAGGCCGGCGCCTAACTGACGCTCGTCGTTAGCACTCGGAGGGAGCGACTGCTAACAGCACCGCTCCCCCTGCTGACGAAGCCATTAATTCAAACCGTTCCGACGGAGAACCACAATGAAGTTTCGTCCCCTGGGCGACCGCGTCCTCGTGAAGCGCGTCGAAGAAGAAACCAAGACCAAGGGCGGGATCATCATTCCCGACACGGCGAAGGAAAAGCCTCAAGAAGGCGAAGTCGTCGCGGTCGGTCCGGGCGCTCGCAACGACAAGGGCGAAGTCGTCGCCCTGGACGTCAAGGCTGGCGACCGCATCCTGTTCGGCAAGTGGTCGGGCACCGAAGTGAAGGTCGACGGTCAGGACCTCCTGATCATGAAGGAAAGCGACGTCCTGGGCGTGGTCGAGGCTTAAGGCCTCCCCGCTCTCCAGCGCTTTCTCCACCTAACCTCTTTCTAGAAAGGCACCGAAAATGGCCGCCAAAGACGTCTATTTCTCCTCCGACGCGCGCGACAAGATGCTGCGCGGCGTCAACATCCTCGCCAACGCGGTGAAGGTGACCCTGGGCCCGAAGGGCCGCAACGTCGTCATCGAAAAGTCGTTCGGCGCTCCGCGCACGACCAAGGACGGCGTCTCGGTCGCCAAGGAAATCGAACTGGCTGACAAGTTCGAGAACCTCGGCGCGCAGATGATCCGCGAAGTCGCGAGCAAGACCAACGACAAGGCCGGCGACGGCACCACGACCGCCACGGTCCTGGCCCAAGCCATCGTCCAAGAAGGCCTCAAGTCGGTCGCCGCCGGCATGAACCCGATGGACCTGAAGCGCGGCATCGACAAGGCCGTGCTGGTCGCCGTCGAGGAAATCAAGAAGTCCTCGAAGAAGGTCACCACCAACGCTGAAATCGCTCAGGTCGGCACCATCTCGGCCAACGGCGACAAGGAAGTCGGCGAGATGATCGCCAAGGCGATGGACAAGGTCGGCAACGAAGGCGTCATCACCGTCGAAGAAGCCAAGACCGCCGAGACCGAACTCGACGTCGTCGAAGGCATGCAGTTCGACCGCGGCTACCTGTCGCCGTACTTCATCACCAACGCCGACAAGATGGAAGTTCAGCTGGAAGAGCCGCTGATCCTCCTGTTCGAAAAGAAGCTGTCGTCGCTGCAGCCGCTGCTGCCGGTGCTGGAAGCCGTCGTCCAGTCGGGCCGTCCGCTGCTGATCATCGCTGAAGACGTCGAAGGCGAGGCCCTGGCCACGCTGGTCGTCAACAAGCTGCGTGGCGGCCTGCGCGTCGCCGCCGTCAAGGCTCCGGGCTTCGGCGACCGCCGCAAGGCCATGCTGGAAGACATCGCCATCCTGACCGGCGCCCAAGTCGTCAGCGAAGACCTCGGCATCAAGCTCGAGAGCGTCACGCTCGACATGCTGGGTCGCGCCAAGAAGGTCTCGATCACCAAGGACGACACCACGATCGTGGACGGCATTGGCGAGAAGGAAGCGATCGAGGCCCGCATCAGCCAGATCAAGCGCCAGATCGAAGAGACCACGTCGGACTACGACAAGGAAAAGCTGCAAGAGCGTCTGGCCAAGCTGGCCGGCGGCGTCGCGGTCATCCGCGTCGGCGGCTCGACCGAAGTCGAAGTGAAGGAAAAGAAGGACCGCGTTGACGACGCCCTGAACGCGACCCGCGCGGCCGCCGACGAAGGCATCGTCCCGGGTGGCGGCACGGCTCTGCTGAAGGCCTCCAAGGCCCTGGCTGGCCTGGTCGGCGAAAACGACGACCAAACCGCCGGCATCGCGATCGTCCGTCGCGCCCTGCAATCGCCGATCCGCCAGATCGCCGAGAACGCCGGCGTCGAAGGCTCGATCGTGGTCGGCAAGATCCTGGAAAGCGACAGCGCCTCGTTCGGCTTCAACGCCCAGACCGAGCAATATGTCGACCTGGTGACCGACGGCGTCATCGACCCGGCCAAGGTCGTCCGCACCGCTCTGCAGAACGCCGCTTCGGTGGCCGGCCTGCTGATCACGACGGAAGCCGCGATCGTCGAAGCCCCCAAGAAGGGCGGCGGCGCTCCGGCCGGCGGCGGCATGCCGGGCGGCATGGGCGACATGGACTTCTAAGAGAAGTCCATAAAGTCGCCCATTCTCCAAAGAGATCTGGATCGGCCGAGCCGATCCAGAGCGGCGACATGGACTTCTAAGAAAGCCTGTCAGCCAAGCGCTGAAACGGATGAGGGCGGGGCCGAAAGGCTCCGCCCTTTTTCTATCCACCGCCTATCCACCGGAATCCTTGGTGAATGCGAAAACGCACGCATCCAATCGCCCCCGTCGGCGTTAGGCTACGGCTTCGCTAGCATGGAGGCTGTGATGTCGTTCGTGCGTGAGTACCCCGCCCCGCGTCGTAAACGCGCTCCGCGGCCCCCCCTGAGTATCGTCGTTCTGGGTCTTTCGGCTTGGTTGGTGCTGGGCTTGCTAAGCCAGGCGGCCTTCCAGCTTATCGGCTGACCGGCGGCTAAAGACCCTTACAGTTCCGGGCGGAACGCCCTAAGTGCTGCGACATGTTCCGCCAGCGCCCTGACGCCGATCTGATCGTTCAAGGCTGGGTCATCGGCGTCATGGTCGAGGTCCCGGGCGAGCGCGCGCCCGTCCGTCACTACTTCGCCGTCGGCAAGGCCGATCGGGCCCAGGCCGAATGGGCCGCGACAGACCTCGCCCAGACCGAAGGCGCGATCGCCTCCAGCCCCGTGAATGGCCAAGAGCCCGTCGAGGCGATGCGCGAGATCGTCGCCTACCGGATGCGGGATCTGGGCCTGAAGTCCGGCGAGGCGCGGCGGCTCGGCGACAAGTACCCGCGCCGCTGGTTGTTCTGACGGGCTCTTTCAGAGCGTTTCGACCGGGCAATCGCCCCGCCAAAATCTCCCGCTAGAGCGGGGCATGCCTCAGCTCTTCTCCGCCAATCGCCGTCGCGTCCTGACCCTGGCCGCCCTGGCGCCCGCCGTGGCCCTGCCCGTTCCCGCGCACGCCGACGCCCTGGTCCTGACGCCGCAGGTCACCCAGGGTCCCTACTGGTTCGATCCCAAGCTGCTGCGCTCGGACATCACCGAGGGCCGCCCCGGCGTGCCCGCGCGCGTGCGGATGACGGTCCTCGACCAGGCCGGCGCGCCGATCCGGGGGGCGCGGGTCGAGATCTGGCACTGCGACGCCTCGGGCCTCTACTCGGGCTACGAGGGCCAGGGCGACGATCTGAAGACCGGGACCAAGGGCCAGACCTTCCTGCGCGGCGGCCAGCTGACGGATCAAGGCGGCGTGGCGACGTTCCGCACCATCTGGCCGGGCTGGTACGAAGGCCGCACGCCGCACATCCACGCCAAGGTGTTCCTCGACGCCCGCACCGCCCTGACCTGCCAGCTGTTCGTGCCCGACGCGCTCAGCGAATATCTCTACGAGAACGTCCCGGCCTACAAACGCCCCCGCAAGCGCGACACCCTCAACAGCAACGACGGCATCGCCCTGCAAGGCGGCGAGGCCATGGTCGCGGCGGTCAGGGAGGGCAAGGACGCCTACGAGATCGCGCTGACGGTCGCCATCGACCCCCGCGCCGACTGGAAGGACAAGGGCTTTGGTCCGGACCGCACCGGGGGCTCTGCCGGAGGACCTCCGCCTGGGCCGCCGCCCGGCGGCATGGGACCGCCCGGCGGACCGCCGCGCGCGAACGCCCTGACCGGCGAGGCGCGGCTGAAAGCGATCATCCCGGGCCTCTAGGATGTTCCCCCTTGGCGCGGCCGCCGGTTTGAGGCCATGCTCCGCGCCAAACGGACGTTCGAACGCCGCGCGAGGGGAAGAGCATGAACAGGATGAGGCTGGCCGCCATGGGTCTGGCGGCGATGTTGACGATGGGCGCGGCGGCCTGCGCGCAGACGACGCCCGCCCCCACGACGCCGAACGACTACGCCAAGACCGACAACTGGCTGTGCCTGCCTGGGCGCCAGGACGCCTGCGCCTCGGACCAGACGACGACCATCGTCGAAGCCGACGGCAAGACCGCGGTCGAGCCGTTCAAGGCGGCGGCGGCGCCGGCCTATGACTGCTTCTACGTCTATCCCACCGTCTCGACCGACTCCGGCGGCAACAGCGACATGATCATCGACCCGGCCGAGCGCCGCGTCGTCGACCAGCAGCTGGCGCGCTTTGGGTCCAAGTGCCGGGTGTTCGCGCCGATGTATCGCCAGGTCACGTTGGCCGCGCTGCGCACGGCGATGTTGGGCGGTCGCTCGCCCGGCGACGGCGAGCTGGCCTACGCCGACGTCCGCGACGCCTGGCGCTGGTACCTCGCCAACGAGAACAAAGGCCGGGGCGTGGTCCTGATCGGCCACAGCCAGGGCTCGCGCATCCTGCTGAGCCTGCTGAAGAACGAGATCGACGGCCAGCCGGCCCAGAAGCAGATGATCTCGGCGCTGGTGTTGGGCATGAACACCCCGGTGGATGCGGCGGGCAACTACGGCTCGATCCCGCTGTGCACGAAGGCTGACCAGGCGGGGTGCCTCGTGACCTACGTCTCGTTCCGCGCCACCAGCCCGCCGCCGGCCAACAGTCGCTTTGGCAAGACCGATCCCGAAGGGCGTCGCGCCGGCTGCGTGAACCCCGCCGCCCTGCTGGCCGGCAAGGCCTCTTCCGACGAGGCCCCCCTGCACGCCTATCTCAGCAGCAAGGGCTTCGGCGCCGTCGAGGGACAGGCGCCAAAACCGTTCGCCAAGGACCTCAAGGTGACGACGCCGTTCGTCTCCATGCCCGGCCTGCTGTCGGCGCGCTGCGTCAGCGACGGCGAGTTCACCTACCTGGCGGTCAAGGTCAACGCCGATCCGGCCGACCCGCGCGCCGACGAGATCGGCGGCGATATCTCGGTCGCGGGCGTGATCCTGAAAGATTGGGGCCTTCACCTGATCGACGTGAACCTGGCCATGGGCGACTTGGTCGCGCTGGTCGATCGGCAGGCCGCGGCCTACGGCGCAAAGTAGCGCGGGCGAAATCCTCCCCCTCGCGGGGGAGGTGTCCGCGAAGCGGGCGGAGGGGAAGAAACCGGGTAGCCCGACCTTCCCCCTCCGGCCTTCGGCCGCCTCCCCCACGGGGGAGGATTGATTACTTCGGTCCCGACACAGCCTTGAACACCGTGGTCCCGAGCAGCAGCAGGATCACGAAGCCGATCAGGAACAGGAAGAACAGGATCTTGGCGACGCCCGCCGCCGCGCCGGCGACGCCGGTGAAGCCCAAGGCGCCGGCGACGATCGCGACGATGGCGAGAATGATGGCCCATTTGAGCATGACGGTTTCCCTCCGCGGGCGCCCAAACGGCGCCGTTGTAAAATCAACGCCCCTTCACCGCGCGGCGTTCCTTGTCTTCGCCGCCCGAGGCCGGTAACCCAGTCGCCATGGCCTCCAAGCCCGAAAGCCCGACCGAACCCTTCAAGCGCGCGCTGGCCCACGCGGCCCGTTCGCTCGCCGAGACGCCTGACCTTGAGGTCGTGTTCTCGGGGGATGGTCCGCAGCTCCTGGGCAATCGCGCCGTGCTGCCGCACCCGCCGCGCGACCTGTCGGGCAAGGAAGCCGCGCGCATTCGGGGCCTGGCCGACCAGATGGCCCTGCGCCTGGCGCACCACGACCCCGTCGCCCACGCCCGCGCCCGCCCCGCCTCGCCCGACGGCCAGGCGGCGTTCGAGTCGATCGAGCAGGCGCGGCTGGAAGCCATCGGCGCCAACGCCCTGGGCGGCGTGCGCGCCAACCTGACCGCCGCCCTCGAGACCCGCTTGGAGAAGCAGGGCCTGACCCGCGCGGTCGCCACCGACACCCAGTCCGCCCCGATGGCCGAGATCCTTGGCCTGTTGGTTCGCGAGCGCCTGACCGGCGACGCCCCGCCGGACGGCGCCAAGGCGCTGGTCGATATCCTGCGCGCCGACATCGAGGCCCGCGCCGGCAAGGACCTCGACCGCCTGGCCGCCGCCATCGGCGACCAAGCCGCCTTCGCCCGCGTCAGCCGCGACATCCTTCGCGACCTCGACCTGGGCGAGGAAATGGCCGACGCCACCGAAAGCGCCGACGAGGACGACGGCGAGGAGGACGACTCCCCGACCGAGGGCGACGACAACGAGCAGGGCGAGGGCGAAGGCGAACAGCCCGAGGGCTCCTCGCCGCAGGAGAGCGAAGCTTCCGACCGCGAGTCCGAGGCCGGCGACGAGGAGATGGTCCAGTCGGATCAGGACGGCGAGGTCGAGGAGACCGACGAGGCGCCCGACATGGGCGACGGCGCCAAGCCCGCGCGTCCCGATCCCGGTCAGGCCCAGGGCGGCGAGCCGCTCTACAAGATCTTCACGACCGAGTTCGACGAGATCGTCCAGGCCGAGGACCTGTGCGACGCCGAGGAGCTGACGCGCCTGCGGACCTATCTGGACCAGCAGCTGTCGGCGCTCTCCAGCGTGGTCTCGCGCCTGGCCAACAAGCTGCAGCGCCGCCTGCTGGCCCAGCAGAACCGCGCCTGGACCTTCGATCTCGAGGAAGGGATGCTGGACGTCGCCCGCCTGACGCGGGTGATCATCGACCCGACCGCGCCGCTGTCCTTCAAGCAGGAGGAGGACCAGGAGTTCCGCGACACGGTCGTGACCCTGCTGATCGACAATTCCGGCTCGATGCGCGGGCGGCCGATCATGGTGGCGGCGATCTGCGCCGACATCTTGGCCCGCACCCTGGAGCGCTGCGGCGTCAAGACCGAGGTGCTGGGCTTCACCACCCGCGCCTGGAAGGGCGGCTCCAGCCGCGACGCCTGGATCAAGGCCGGCAAGCCGGCCGCGCCGGGCCGCCTGAACGACCTTCGCCACATCGTCTACAAGGCCGCCGACGCGCCTTGGCGGCGGGCGCGCAAGAACCTGGGCCTGATGATGCGCGAGGGGCTCCTGAAGGAGAACATCGACGGCGAGGCCCTGATGTGGGCGCACCAGCGCCTGGTCGGCCGGCCCGAAGCTCGCCGCATTCTGATGGTGATCTCCGACGGCGCGCCGGTGGACGACAGCACCCTGAGCGTGAATTCGGGTCACTATCTGGAGCGCCACTTGCGCCAGGTCATCGCCGAGATCGAGGGCAAGAGTCCCGTCGAACTGATCGCCATCGGCATCGGCCACGACGTCACGCGCTACTACCGCCGCGCCGTCACCATCGTCGACGTCGAGCAGTTGGGCGGCGTTCTGGTCGAGCAGCTGGCGGCCCTCTTCGAGGAAGAGCCGCGCCAGATCGCCCGGGCGCGCGGCCTGCTGGCGCCGCTGCCGGTCGTGACGCCCCAGGCGGCCAAGCCCGCCAGGACGCCCGCGTGAGGGCTCGCCTTGCGCTGACCCTGGCGCTGGCCGGCGGCCTGGTCGCCGGCTGCGCCGAGCACGCCGCGCCGCCGCCCGTCATCCCGGCCGCACCGGTCAAGGCCGGCCCAGAGATCACCGTCGTCGCCACGCCGATCCCGATGGACGAGGCCGATCCGACCAAGGTCACGGCCGAGGGCGGCTTCACCTATGCCGGCGGCCTGGTGCTGACCAGCTCAGACACGACCCGGCTGCACGGCCTGTCGGACCTGCGCATCGGCGCGGGCGACGTGCTGACGGCGATCAGCGACGAGGGCGAGGTCTTCGAGGCCAAGATCCAGTTGGACACGGCCGGACGTCTGGCCGGCCTGACCGGCGGCAAGCTGTTTCCCCTGACCGGCCTTGATGGCCGCCCCCTGCAGGGCAAGCGCAACGCCGACGCCGAAGGCCTGGCGGTCATGCCCAATGGAGACCGCCTGGTCAGCTTCGAGGGCGACCACCGCATCTGGCTCTATCCGACCCAGGCCGACGGTGGCTGGGGGACGCCCCGCGCTGTCCCCAAGCCCGCGACCATCCTTCCCGAGAACGAAGGCATGGAAGCGCTGACGGCCTACCCGGCCGCCGGTCCCGACGCCTATCTGGTCGGCGGGGAAGAGGGCGAGGTCTGGCTGTGCCGGCTCTCGGCCGACTGCAAGTCGCTGCCGCCCCAGTCGGGACCCGACTTCACCTGGGGCCTGACCGCCTTCGCGCCGTTCCAGGGAACGGCCGTGGCCACGCTGCACCGCGGCTATGATCCGATCCGCGGCTGGCGCGCCATCGTGCGCTTCATCTCGGACCCGACCTTGCCGCTCGCCCGCCAACGCACCGCCGCCTCGTTGCGCATCGACGGCGCGATGCCGCGCGACAATTTCGAGGGGCTGGCGCTGTCGGGTTCGCCCTCCGGCGCGATCCGGATCTACGTGCTCTCTGACGACGGCGCGGTCAGCGCCAAGCAGCGCACCCTGCTGTTGGCGTTCGACTGGAAGCCGCCCCCTCCGCCGCCGCCCGCTCCGGCCGCGCCGCCCCGGAAGCCCGTCCGCAAGCGCTGAGCCTTCGCGCTCGCACACCTTAACGGAAATCAACCAAGTCACTGAAATCGTTTCGTTGGCAACGATATGGTACCGCTAACATTTTTTCGCCCGAATGGCGTTTTCGCACTTGCAGCGGACAACGTTGTCAGTCATTCCTAGCTTGACGGTCGATGAGGCGAGAACCCACGGGCCGTCAGAGGAACGCGCCGGGAGGCGGTTGAACCCAACCTCCTTTCCGGGACTATCAACATGATCCGTCTGCTCGTTATCGCCGTCAGCGCCCTGATGGCCACCACCGCCGCCACCTCGGCCAGCGCCGGCGAAATCACCATCAAGGTGCGCGGCCGTCCGACCGCCGAGGTCCACGCCGAAATCATCCAGGCCGCCAAGCAGCTGTGCCAGGAAGACCTCGCCGGCAACCCCGCCGCCAGCGACCTGGCCCCCTACTGCGTGCGCGAGATCACCCGCGACGCCGTGGCCCGCACCAACAGCCCCGAGCTCGCCGCCTTCAACAAGGCCCAGGCTCGCTCCGTCTACGCGATGCGCGTCGCGCTCCGCTAGGCAAACCAAGAGGCCCGCGAGCCGTAGCGCTCGCGGGTCTTTTTTTACGTTCAACGATTTGCGACCTCGGCGACACCATGCCGACCCATTTTAGGGTGCGCCGCAACATTATCGTTGATCACCCAACAGAACGTCGCTATATCGGCAAGGACGGATCCAACGGGCGAAAGACCTAGGCGACCGTCAGAGGAACGCGTCTGGAGGTGGTTGCGCACAACCCCCTTTCGGAACATCGACATGATCCGCTCCATCGTTCTGGCCGCTTCGGCCATCGCCCTGGCCATCGCCGCTCCGGCCTCGGCTGCTGAAATGCGCGTCAAGGTCGCCGGCAAGTCGGCCGCCGAAGTCCGCGCCGAAATCGTCAAGGCGGCCTCGACCGTCTGCTGGCAAGACATCCGCGGCGAAGCCCTCGCCGGCTACATGTACCCGGCCTGCATCCGCGCCTCGGTCAACGAAGCCGTCGCGAAGATCAACAACCCGGCTCTGAGCGCTTACAACGCCTCGAACCCGGCCTCGACCGTTTCGCGCTAAGCGCCAAAAAGTTTAGTACCGCGTTCCAGTACCCCGCGTAACAGTACCGAGCTTTACAAACCCGCCGCGGCCCAAGCCGCGGCGGGTTTTGTTTTCAGGCCTCGCTGCGCGCCCGGACTTCGGCCAAGATCTGGTCGACCAGTAGCGCGCCGTCCTCCCACACGGTCACCATGGCGTCGCGCCAGCCGGGTTCAGGCGCTTGCCCCTCGGCGAGCGCGACGGTGCGATACGTCCCCGCTTCGTCGACCAGCAGCGTCAGTCGACCGGCCTTCGACTTCTTGCCGGGATCGGTCGCCGGATCCTTGCTGACGTCGATCCAACGGCCGTCGACCTTGGCGGCCGAGCACTTCAGCGCGAACCTTTGCGTGTCACGGTCCAACTGCTGTAGCAGGCCGCCGCCCATGCCGAAGGCCAGGTTTTCGGCGCTGAAGCCGTCGGCGACGATGCGATCGAGGATCGCCGCGATGCTGACCGGATTGACCCCGTCGCCCTGGATCACCCGGACGTGGTTCAGCACCTTGTAGCCCTTGCCGTTGACCGTGGACCCGAAGGTCTCATCCAGGATCTCCAGGGTCTTGGCGACGACCGTGACGGGGTCGCCCGAGTCGGGCCGGACCACCAGGGTGGCGCCGCTGTCGATCACCGCCTGGCGCAAGGCCCCGCCCCAGAGGTCACGAACCGCGTGGAACAGGTCGTAGCTGTCCGACACCACCGAGAACAGCGCGCCCGGCTTGCCAAAGCGCGTGAGCATGTTGCGGTAGGCCTCGACCTCATTGGGCCGACCCCAGCTGGTGATGGTGCTGTGCTCGGCGGCGGGGATCGAGAAGGCCGCCATCGGCTCGCCGTACCAGGCGCGGCCGGCCAGCACGGCGCTCAGGGTGTCGCTGCCTTGGAAGTTCACCAGATGCGCCAGCCCGCCCAGGGCCGCCGACTCCTGGCTGGAGACGCCCCGCGCGCCGAAGTCGTGCAGCTTGAACGGCAGCTCGGTCGCGGCGTTGTCGCTGGTCTTCTCCAGCGCCGCGCGGAGCGTCTGCTTCACATGCCAGCTGATCGTGGCGACCGTGATCGGATACCAGACCCGCAGCAGCAGGGTCTCCAGGTAGGACGGCAGCCAGAAGCACTCCGGATCGGTGTTCTCGATCGTCATCAGCGCCTGGTGCGTGGGCACGACCGCGCCCTCGGGCACGGCGCGGATGCGCACCGGCAGGCGTCCGCCGTGGACATCGACGATCCGGCGCCAGCCGGCCTCGTTGAATGGCTCGCCGTGGACGGCCAGAAGCGCAGCGGCCTCGTCGACCATCTCGTGGGTGACCGGCCTGCCCAGCCGGCTCTTGAGGATCGCCTGCAGGCCGAAGAAGACCGTCCGGTCATAGCGCCCGCCCCGGCTTTCCACATACGAGAAGGCCGCGGTCGTGTTGGGCGGGTATTGCAGCCAGTGGCTGGCTTTGTAGCTGTCGGTGTCCAGGATCAGGTTGTCGAACATCGCGGAAGCTCCTTCGCGCGGACCAAGGCCGCGCCGTCTGTCGGCGCGGAGAAACAGGCGGGGACGGCTCAGGCGCCGCCGACGAAATGCTCAAGGATGTGGAAGTGGTCTTCGAAGAACTGCTCCTCCATCAGCAATGCTTCGCCCAGCGGGATCCAGCGAACCCGATCGGCGTCATCGGCCGCGCGAATCTTGGGCAGGTCGCCGGTCGGGAAGTCGAAGTAGAAGGCGTGGGTGATCGTGCGGCCGCGCAAGGAGCGCCCTGGATAGTCAAAGACCTGCTGGCCCTTGATCGATCCGCGCAACACCGCGGGCGGAACCTTCAGGCGCGTCTCTTCCTGCAGCTCGCGGATCGCCGCGTCCCGCACGGTCTCGCCCTGCTCGACGAAGCCGCCCGGCAAAGCCCACAGCCCCTTGCCCGGCTCGGCGCGGCGGCGGACCAGAAGCACGTGGCCTGAGTGCACGACCACTGCGTCGGCGGTGACGAAGGTGGGCGGATAGGGCGCGGCGGCCCAGCTCTGGCGATAGGCCCGCATGAAGGCGTCCTCGCGCGCGAGCTGGGCGTAGGCGGGCGAGCCGGCGCGGAAGGCCTCCAGCATGCCGAACACCCCGGGCGGCGTGTTGGCCTCCACCAGGCGCAGGGCGCCGGCCTCGCCGGAGAACAACCAGGCGCGCAGCTCGGTGGCCGAGAGCACGTCGGTGTGCTGGACATCGACCAGCGGCCATTGCGGGAAGGCGGCGAGATACGCGCCGGTCGCGCCGTCCTTGTCTCGACCGATCAGCCCGACCGTGGCGTCGGGCGCGGCTCCGTCGGCCTCCAGCACCTCTGCGACCAGTCGCTGGACGTCGGCCACCCAGACGGTTTCGTTGTAGAGCCGGTCACGGAGCGGCCGGATCAGCAGACGCTCGGCCTGGTCTTCCGCCGCGGCGCGGATCATCACGGCGCGCTCGCCGACATTGAAGGGATTGCGGGTGGTGCGGGGCTGCCCGGCGCTGCCGATCAGGACAATGACCTTGCCCGCCAGCCGCAGCGCATGCCGCAGCACGCTGAGATGGCCGTTGTGGAACGGCTGGAAACGCCCGATCAGGACGAGATAGTCGTAGCGCATGAGGCTCCCTCACGCTGGGTTGCGTCGCCGGTCTATCCAGCGACACCCTTATGCTAGTTTTGAGCATAAGTGCCGTCAACCGGAAATCGCGACACCCCGACCACGACGAAAAGCCCGCCGGGAATGATCCCGGCGGGCTTTCAAATCGTCAGCCTAGAAGGGCCGTCAGCCTTAGCGGCCTAGAGCCTTAAGCAGCCTGAGCGGCGGCCTTGGCCTTGGCCTTCACCTGGGCCTTGATCTTCAGGGCGCGCGGCGACAGCTGCTCGTCCTTGGCGCCCAGCAGGAAGGTGTCCAGGCCGCCCT
Source organism: Caulobacter segnis ATCC 21756 (assembly GCF_000092285.1). Classification (NCBI taxonomy): domain Bacteria; kingdom Pseudomonadati; phylum Pseudomonadota; class Alphaproteobacteria; order Caulobacterales; family Caulobacteraceae; genus Caulobacter; species Caulobacter segnis. The sequence goes on from NC_014100.1 coordinate 4,055,972, forward strand.
TGAAGTCCAGGGTGCGCAGGGCCGCGTTGCTGATGCGCAGCTTGAAGCTCTGGCCCAGCGACTCCGACTGGAGCGTGGCGGGCGACAGGGCCGGCAGGAAGCGGCGCTTGGTCTTGATGTTCGAGTGGCTCACATTGTGGCCGACCATCGGACCGATACCGGTAAGTTCGCAACGGCGCGACATGGTGGTTACCTTGGCTTGGGCGAAGCCCCGCCCCTTGAGAAGAGCCTGGCCCGCTAAGATATGAATTCGGACACGCGATCCGGACGAGCTGGCCGCGCGAGAGCGGGCGATATAGGCGAAGGCCGCCCCCTGAGTCAAGGCGGGCCTGGCCGTTTGTTGACGCTCGCGAGGGAACCCACCGCCTCACGTCCGCCTTCAAGCACGGTTCATCTGGCTCTCTATATATGGGGCCGTATGAAGGAGACACGCCGTATGCGTTCGAGCGCCCTCGCCGCTTCCGTTCTGGCCCTGGCGGCCGCCACCCCTCTGGCCGCGTCCAGCCAGGTCCGCCAAGCCACGACCGCCCCGGCGGCGCGAACGATTCTGCCCGGTCACTGGGAATACGACTATCGGGTCGGCCCGATCCCGGCCGGCAGCGAGAGCAAATGCCTCAAGCCCGCCGACGTCGAGCAGTTCTCGCGCGGCATCTGCACCCGCAAGTACCGCTGCGACTACACGACCAACGTCGTCTCCAACGGCAAGATCAAGCTGAAGGGCACTTGGACCGATAAGAAGGACCGCGTGGCGCCGGTGACGGCCGACGGCTCGTACACGCCCGAGAGCTTCACGCTGAACATCCACATGAAGACGATCAACGGCCTGCCGCTAGCGGGCGTGATGACCGCCAAGCGCGTCTCGGCCGAATGCCCCGCCGAACAGGCGACGAAGTAGCCGTATGGCAAAGCTTCGTTTGTGGTTAACGCGAATTGAGATACAATAGATTGTAGGGAACAAACACTGAATCGGCGAACGTCGCTGATTCGGTCATGATTCGTTTCGCCCCTGTTCGGCTAAGGGTTAGCCGGCGTTAAGGGGTGGGCGACGGCGAGCATTTCCCTTCACCGCATCAGCGCACGACCTTCCCTCTCCCCTCGCGGGAGAGGGTGGCCCGCGAAGCGGGTCGGGTGAGGGTTTGAAGATGGCGTCAGCCGTGGCGATGGGCTCCAGCCACTCAAGCCGATGAGATTATAGCCCCCTCATCCGTCGCTTTCGGCGACACCTTCTCCCGCAAGGGGAGAAGGAACTCGCGCCCCCCGCGGCGGCGCGACCGAGAACTCCAGGTCGAACAGGGTCGGGACCGCGTCGGTCTTGGCCTTTTCCAGCGTCAGCAGCCGGGCCTTGGTGGTCGAGCCGCCGGGCGCCGAGAACCCGCCGATGCCGCCCGAAGCGGACAGCACCCGGTGACAGGGCACCACGATCGGCCAGGGGTTCTCGCCGAGCGCCTTGCCTACGGCCCGGGCCGCGCCCGGCTCGCCCATGGCCTTGGCGACCTCGCCATAGGTCGAGGTCTCGCCCGGCGCGATGGCCCGGGCGATCTCGTAGACTCGCAGATTGAAGGCGGACTGGCCGCCGAGATCCAACGGCACGTCGGCCAGATCGTCGCGCCCGCCCGACAGCAGGTCGCGGATCCGATCGATCACCGCCTCGACCTCGGGCGGAGGCTCGGACTCGACGGCCTCGGGGAAACGCCGCCGCAGCCGCGCCCAGGCCGCGCCGGGCGTGCTCTCGGGCAACTGCAAGCCGATCAGGCCGCTCGCCCCCCAAGCGAGGCCGCAGCGCCCGATGCTGGTGTCGAAAAGGGCGAAACCCTGGGTCGGCATGGGGAAAAAGTAGCAGGCCTGTTGCCGCTGGCGAAGAACCGCCCATACGATTTCCGAGATTTGCCGTCGGAGATCGCCCTTGCGCCGCCTCGCTCTCGCCGCCCTGCTCGCCGTGACGTCACTTTCGACGATCCCCTTCTCCATGGCATGGGCCGGCGACCTCCTGATCCACGGCGGCCCGATCCACACCGGCGTCGACGCCGCGCCGACCGCCCAGGCGGTGCTGATCCGGGACGACAAGATCCTGTTCGTCGGCGACCTGGCCGCCGCCAAGGCCAAGGCGGCCAAGGACGTCCGCGACATCGACCTGAAGGGCGCGGCCGCCTATCCGGGCTTCGTCGACGCCCACGCGCACCTGACCGGCATCGGCCTGCGCGAGCTGACGCTCAATCTCGACCAGGTGAAGTCGGTGGCCGAGCTGGTCGCCGCCGTGAAGGCCTACGCCGCCGCCCATCCCGAAGGCGCGATCTACGGCCGCGGCTGGATCGAGACCCACTGGCCCGAGAAGCGCTTCCCGACCAAGGCCGATCTCGACGCCGCCGCGCCGGGCCGGATCGTGGTGCTGGGCCGCTCGGACGGCCACGCCAGCGTCGCCTCCAGCGCCGCTCTCGCCAAGGCCGGGATCACCGCGGCGACCCCCGCCCCGGCCGGCGGCCAGATCCTGAAGGGCGCCGACGGCCAGCCCGACGGCATGCTGATCGACCACGCCCAAAGCCTGGTGAAGGACGTCATCCCGCCCCCCAGCGAAACCCTCAAGCGCGAAGCCCTACGCAAGGCTGGCCAGCTCTACGCCTCGCGCGGGTGGACGGGCCTTGGGAACATGAGCGTCATGGCCGACGACCTGGCCTTGCTGCGCGACGAGGCCGCCAAGGGCGCCTTCCACATCCGGGTCGACAACTACATGGACCCCAGCGGCGCGGCCGAGGTCCTGGCCAAGGGACCGCAGACCGACGCCACGGGCCTGATCCGCGTACGCGGGATCAAGCTCTACATGGACGGCGCCCTGGGCTCGCGCGGCGCGGCGCTCCTTGAACCCTACAGCGATGCTGAGGGGCTTGGCCTGCAGCTGACCCAACGCGACCAGGGCCTGGCCCTGATGAAGAAGGCCAAGGCGGTCAGCGCTCAGGTCGCCATGCACGCCATCGGCGACCGCGGTAACCGCATGACCCTGGACTGGTTCGAGGAAGCCCTGGCGGGGGATACGAAGGCCCGCTGGCGCATCGAGCACGCCCAGATCGTCGCCGACACCGACCTGCCGCGTTTCGCCAAGCTGGGCGTCATCGCCTCGATGCAGCCCAGCCACGCGATCGGCGACCTCTATTTCGCCCCGGCGCGCCTGGGCAAGGATCGCCTGCACGAAGGCTATCGCTGGAACGACTTCCTGAAGGCCGGCGTGGTGGTCGCGGCGGGGTCCGACGCCCCCGTCGAGGTGGGCGATCCGCGCATCGAATTCTACGCCGCTGTTTACCGTCATTCGCTGGACGGGTTCGCCAACGCCGACTGGCATCTGGAAGAGGCCGTGACCCGCGCCGAGGCGCTGAAGATGCTGACCCTGGCGCCGGCCTACGCCGCCTTCCGCGAGAAGGAGCTGGGCACGCTGGAAGCCGGAAAAAAGGCGGACCTGACGGCCTTCGACCAGGACCTGATGACCATCGAACCCAAGGCGATCCTGACCGCTCAGCCGGTGCTCACGGTGGTGGACGGAAAGGTGGCGTTCGCGCGCTGAAGCGCTTCATCCACAGGCGCGCGAAAAAGGTTCACATCCGGGGTGGGAATTAAGGATCCCTGGTTACGCGGTAGAAACCAGGGTTTTCCAAAAAGTGCGGACCGATGTGAGCCAACCCTAGGGTTTAGCGATGGACCTTACCGAAGAAGCGCACGCGCACGCCCGGATCTATGACGAGCTGGTCGACGCCGTTGCCGACAAGCGCCAAGTCGACGCCGCCAAGCTGCGCGCCGACCGTCAATGCACCACGGGCCAGTGGCTGCATGGACCGCTCCAGCAGCGCTGGGCCGGCAACCACACCTATCTGAACTGCGTAGAAGCCCACCGCGAGTTCCACCAGGCCGCTTTCGAGGTGGCTGAGCTGATCAACCGCGGCGAATACGCCGAGGCCAATCGCCGGCTACGCAACGGCAATCGCCTGTCGATGGCCACCTCGGGCCTGAACACCGCCTTCCGCCGCCTGCGCGTGGCGCTGGATACGGTTACGGCCTAGCCGATCTTTGGAAGGGCGGCGCTCGCTGGCGCTTGCCCCTCCACGATTCCCGCCCCACTTTCGCTCCATGAGTGACCGTTCGACCGGCCTGGCCCCTTCGAAGCTGACCGCGGTCCTGGGGCCCACCAACACCGGCAAGACGCACCTGGCCGTCGAGCGGATGCTGGGTCACGCCTCGGGCATGATCGGCCTGCCGCTGCGCCTGCTGGCGCGGGAGATTTACGACCGTGTCGTCAAGCTGCGCGGCAAAGCCAGCGTCGCCCTGATCACCGGCGAGGAGAAGATCGTCCCGGCCCGCGCGGCCTATTTCGTCTGCACGGTCGAGGCCATGCCGCTGGCGCGGGAGGTCGAGTTCCTGGCCGTCGACGAGATCCAGCTGTGCGCCGATCCCGAGCGCGGCCATATCTTCACCCACCGCCTGCTGCACGCACGCGGCAAGTTCGAGACGATGTTCCTGGGCGCCGGGACCATGGCCCCGCTGGTCCGCCGCCTGCTGCCCGACGCCGAGATCGTCAGCCGCGAGCGGTTCTCCAACCTCTCCTACGCCGGCTCCAAGAAGCTGACCCGCCTGCCTCGGCGTACGGCGATCGTCGCCTTCTCCACCGATGCGGTCTACGCGATCGCCGAGCTGATCCGGCGCCAAAGGGGTGGCGCGGCCGTGGTCATGGGCTCTCTGTCCCCCCGCACCCGCAACGCTCAGGTGGCGCTTTATCAGTCCGGCGAGGTCGACTTCCTGGTCGCCACCGACGCGATCGGCATGGGCCTGAACATGGACGTCGACCACGTCGCCTTCGCCGGCCTGCGCAAGTTCGACGGCAAGCGGACCCGCTGGCTCTACCCGCAGGAGGTCGGCCAGATCGCCGGCCGCGCCGGCCGCTACACCCGCGACGGCACCTTCGGCGTCACCAGCGACTGCGAGGAGATCGACGAGGACCTGGTCGAGGCCGTGGAGAGCCACACCTTCGAGCCGATCGTCGCCGCCGAGTGGCGCAACGCCCGTCTCGACTTTAGCTCCCTGCCGGGCCTGCTGCGCTCCCTGGCCGAGACGCCTCAGCGCGGGGGACTCAAGCTGTCCGACGAGGCGCTGGACGAGCGCACCCTGCGCGCCCTCGCCAAGGACGAAGACGTCATCAAGCGCTGCAAGGCCGACCGCTCGGCCCTGATCCGCCTGTGGGAAGTCTGCCAGACGCCGGACTTCCGCAAGACCACCGATGACGACCACCAGCGCATGGCGCGCACCCTGTTCGACGACTTGACCACGGGCCGCAAGCGCCTGCCGGAAGACTGGGTCAACGCCCAGTTCAAGGCGCTGGACCGCACCGACGGCGAGATCGACAGCCTGGCCGCGCGCCTGTCGGGCGTGCGCACGCTCAGCTACATCGCCAACCGCCCGGACTGGGTGGCCAATCCCGCCCACTGGCAGGGCCTGACCCGTCAGCTCGAGGACCGCATCAGCGACACCCTGCACGAGAAGCTGATGGCCCGGTTCATCGACCGCCGCACCAGCGCGCTGATGAAACAGTTGGGCGAGCGCGAGACGCTCTATGCGGGCGTCGGTCAGGACGGCGAGGTGACGGTCGAGGGCCATGTGGTCGGCCATCTGTCGGGCGTGGCCTTCACCCCGGCCAAGGGCGCCTCGCCGCTGGAGGAGAAGGCCCTGCGCAACGCCGCCCAGCGCGCGGTCGGCCCCGAGATCGCCCGTCGCCTGGGCGTCCTGGCCAGCGAGGCCGACGACGCCTTCGCCCTGACGCCCGACGGCATGATCCTGTGGCGCGGCGAGGCGGCCGGGGCGGTGCGCCGCGACCTGCCCTTGCTGTCGCCCCGCGCGCGCCTGCTGGGCGAGCTGGGCCCCGCCGCCGTGCGCGAGCGAGCCGAGCGGCGGCTGGACGCCTTCCTGGCCTCCGAGGTCGACCGGCATCTGGCGCCGCTGCGCAAGCTGGAGCGGGCCCTGGCCGGCGGCGAGCTGAGGGGCCTGCCGCGCGGCATCGCCCACCGCCTGCTGGAAGCCGGCGGCGTCCTGGACAAGCGCCCGGTCGATCCCGAGCTGAAAGCCCTCAGCCAGGCCGAGCGCCGCACGCTGAAGAGCCTGGGCGTCCGGATCGGCGCCTTCAGCCTCTATAGCCCCAGCGTGCTGCGGGCCGAGGCGGTCGCCTGCGCGCGGGCCCTCAGCCCTTCGGGCTGGCGCGGGGCCCTGACCACGCTGGAGAAGCTGCCCTCGCCCGAGCCCAGCGCCCGCGAGCTGTCGGCCAGCGGTCTGCGGGCCGTGGCCGGCTTCAGCATCCCGGTCGAACAGCTCGAGACGTTGGACGCCCTGCTGCGCGCCGAGCAGCGCCCGGGCGGCGTCATCCTGACCGACGCGGCGCTGGAGAAGCTGGGCTGGACCGCCGCCCAGGCCTCGACCGTGCTGCGCGCCCTTGACTACACCCCCGCCATCCGCGCCAAGCCCGACCAGCCGATCGTCTGGAAGCGCCGGGGCGCGGCCAAGCTGGAGCAGAAGCCGGTCAAGGCGCGGCCGGACTCGCCGTTCGCGGCCCTGGCCAAGCTGACCGAACCACCGCCCGCGCCCGCGCGCCGCAAGCGCCCTCGCCGCCGTAAACCCGCCCCGCCCAAGCTGGCCGCCTCGTGAGCGACGCCGCGTCCTCGAACGACGCCGCCCGCGCCGACGTCTGGCTTTGGCGCGCGCGTTTCTTCAAGACCCGCTCGCTCGCGGCGAAGTTCGTCGACGAAGGCCGCATCCGCCTGACCCGCGCCGGCGCCGAAAGCCGCATCGACAAGCCTTCGCGGACCGTCAAGCCGGGTGATGTCCTGGTGTTCGGCCTGGCCGGGCGCCTGATCGCGATCCGCGTGCTCGATTGCGGCGAACGCCGGGGCCCGGCGATGGAGGCGCGGGGGTTATATGAGGCTGTAGAGGGGTAGACGGCTAGATCCTCCCCCGCGATGCGGGGGAGGTGGCCCAGAGGGTCGGAGGGGGCAGCTCGGCCTATGCCGCATTTGCCCCCTCAGTCGCTCCGCGACAGCTCCCCCGCATCGCGGGGGAGCATCTACGCCCCAAACCGCTCCAGGAACCCCGCCACCTCTTCCGCCGGCATCGGCTTGCCGAAGTGGTAGCCTTGGATCTGGTCGCAGCCGTAGCGGATCAGGGCCGCCAACTGGTCCGGGTCCTCGACGCCCTCGGCCACCACCTTCATGCCCATGGAGGCCCCCAGGGTGATCACGGCCTTCACGATCGCCTCGTCCTCGGCGTTCTGGACGAAGGACTTGTCGATCTTCAGGCGGTCGATCGGGAACTGGCGAAGGTTGGCCAGGCTGGCGTAGCCGGTGCCGAAGTCGTCCAGCGCGATCATGACGCCCGCCGCGTGCAGGCGGCTGATATTGCCGCTGACGAGATCCGAGCCCCAGCCCATATAGACGTTCTCGGTGACCTCGATGGTCAGGCGCGCGCACGGCACGTTCCAGCGCGCCAGACGCTCCTGCACCTCTTCGGCCAGGCGGCCGCTGCGGAACTGGGCCGCGGAGATGTTGACCGCGATGCGGCCGAACTCGACGCCCTGGTCCAGCCAGGCCCGCATCTGGCGTAGCGACTGCTCGAAGGCCAGGTCCCCCAGCCGCAGCGACAGTTCCTGGTCCTCGAACGCCGCCATGAAATGGCCCGGCGTCAGCACGCCCTGTTCCGGATGGATCCAGCGCATCAGGGCCTCGAACCCCACGACCCGCCGCTCGCGGATGTCGACGACAGGCTGGTAGAAGAGGGTGAACTCGTTCGCCGCGACGGCCGCGCGAACGTCGCGCAGCAGCTCGACCCGTCGCTCCAGCTCGGTGCGCATCGCCGGTTCGAAGACGATGCTGCGATTCCGGCCCGCCTCCTTAGCGTGATAGAGGGCGATGTCGGCGTTCTTGATCATGTGGGCCGGGTCGGCCTCGGGATCGCCGTGCAGCGCCGCGCCGATGCTCGCGGTGGCCGTGAAGCTGCGCCCAGCATACTCGATCGGGCGCTGCAGCAGCTCCTGCAGCTTCTGGATAGGCCGCATCATGTCGGCTTCGCCGCGCAGGCCGCGCAGGATCACCGCGAACTCGTCCCCGCCCAGGCGCGCCACGGTGTCGCCCGAACGGAACGCCCGTCGCAGCATGCCCGCCAGGCGCTTGAGCAGCACGTCGCCAGCGTCGTGGCCCAGCGTGTCGTTGATGTCCTTGAAGTGATCGACGTCGATCATGATCAGGCCGAACATCTCGCCCAAGGTCTCGGACGCCGAAACGGCCTCGTTAAACCGATGCTGGAACAGCGCGCGGTTGGGCAGGCCGGTCAGCGGATCCTTGAAGGCCAGGGTCTCGATGGCCTCGGTCTGGCGGCGGCGGTCGGTGATGTCCTTGAACAGGTTCACCAGCTTCTCGGGCTGGCCGTCCTGATCGACAAACACCTTGCCGACCGCGCGGATCCAGGTTTCGACGCCGTCGTCGCGGTTCAGGCGGAATTCGAACACCCGCGCCTCGCCGACTTTTCGGGAGGCGATGACATCGGCGCATTGCTGGCGGTCGTCGGGATGGACGATCTCCAGCGGATCGTCCTTGAACACGCACCACTTCCGCAGGCCAGGCGCGGTGTCGGAGAAGAATATCTCGCCCGTGCGCAGGTCGTATTCGCGCACAAGAAGGTCGTCGAGCTCAAGCGCCATCCTCAGGCGCTGCTCGTCGCGCTCGGCCCGCAGGACGCTTTCGGCGTAGCCGGTGACATCACGGGCGGTGACCATCACCGCATAGACGCCGCCATCCTCCTGCCGACAGGCGCCGAACTCGGTGCGCCAGAACCGCTGCGACCCGTCCTCGGCGACGGCCGGCAGGTAGCGCGAGAAGTCGGCGCCTTCGTACGCGCACGCCAACAGCGCGGCCCGGTCGTCAGGCCCCACGATGCCGCTCGCGTCCGCGCCGATGGTGAGGCTTGGCCCGATCGCCTGGGCCGTCCACGCGCGGCTGACGGCGATCAGCGCCAGATCCGCGCCCAGCAGGGCCGTCGGGAAGGGCGCATCACGGACGAAAGCGCCAAATGCGAAGGCTCGCGCCGCGGCGCGCTCGCGCGCGGCCTCTTCGCCGCCGTCCCCCACCGCCAGCGCGTCCCCCATCATTAAGTCGGCTTCCTGACATTGATTTTGTTGAAGGTTTCAGAAATCGATAGTCACGCCCACTCAATAAGAAATTGTTTTCGGGTCATCGTCGACCACCAAAAGGCGAGCGCCCTGGCCCCGCCTTCAGAATTCCTGAGCCCCTACGCGATCACGCCGCATTGACAAGCCGGCCCCAGGCTTCGAAAACGCGCCCGCCGAACTCCGTCCCGATCTCATTCGAGTTTTCGATGACCTATATCGTCACCGACGCCTGTGTCCGCTGCAAGTTCATGGACTGCGTGGAGGTGTGCCCGGTCGATTGCTTCTACGAAGGCGAGAACTTCCTCGTCATCAATCCCGACGAATGCATCGATTGCGGCGTCTGCGAACCCGAGTGCCCGGTCGACGCGATCAAGCCCGACACCGAGGATGAGCCGGACGGCAAGTGGCTGCGCGTCAACGCCGACTACGCCAAGGTCTGGCCCAACATCACGGTCAAGGGCGTCCCGCCGGAAGACCGCGAACAGTTCGAGCGCGAGACCGGCAAGTTCGAGAAGTACTTCAGCGAAAAGCCCGGCAAGGGCTCCTGATCCCACCGCGAATTCTGAAGCTTGCAACCCCGCCGCGATGCGAAAGCTTGGCGGCGCGCGCACGCACGTCTGGACGCAACCCTTTCTTCGGGCTGAATTTTATGCTATTGTCTTCGCCGACGTGACGGTTGCGGCCATTCGCGACGGTCTGTCTTGGCGAACAAGTCGGCTTCAGAACCAATTCTGGCCGGCGCGCCCGATGAAGGCGAAGGGTGTCTTAGAGCTCTATTCCAAATCCTGACAGGCTTGGCCCCGCGGCCAGTATTCCGCGGAGCGGGAAGCTGTCGCCTTTGGTTTGGGACAGAAGACGGCGTTCGGACCCCGTAGGGTCCGTATTGATGAGGACGAACATGAGCAAGACTGGTCTGGAATTCTCGGTCGGCGATCACGTCGTTTATCCCGCGCACGGCGTGGGCAACATTCAGGCGATCGAGACCCAGGAAGTGGCCGGTATGTCGCTCGAAGTCTACGTCATCACCTTCGACCACGAGAAAATGACCCTGCGCGTCCCGACCAAGAAGGCCAAGACGGCCGGTCTGCGTCCGCTGGCCGAGGGCGGCACCGTTTCGCAGGCCCTGACCACCCTGAAGGGCCGCGCCCGCGTAAAGCGCACCATGTGGTCGCGTCGCGCCCAGGAATACGAAGCCAAGATCAACTCGGGCGACCTGATCTCGATCGCCGAGGTGGTCCGCGACCTGCACCGCGCCGAGAACCAGCCGGAACAGTCCTACTCGGAACGCCAGCTGTATGAATCGGCCCTGGACCGCATGGCCCGCGAAGTCGCCGCCATCGAGCGGATCGACCGCGAAGCCGCGATCGGCATCCTGACCAAGTCGCTGGTCAAGGCCGCCTAAGCTTTCCGAGCGATCGGACCTGAAGACGCCCCTCCCTCGCGAGGGGCGTTTTTGTTTGCGCCCGCTTTTGTTTGCGCCCGCATTGTTTGTGGACGAGGCGGCCGCGCGACGACTTGGGGCCTTGGCTCACCGCGCGCAGGCGCCCATAAGAACAGAAGCTCCCCATCGCCGCCGAGAGTCGATCGCCCGTGCCGGACCCGCAGGACCCGATCTCCGCCCCCAAGATGTCGCGCCGCAAGTGGCTCGCGGCCGGCGGGCTGAGCTTGCTGGTCGCCTGCGGCGCGCTGGCCTTCCACTTCCGCGCCGCGACGCCGATCGCCGACCTGACCTCGGCCCATGCGCCCGTTCCGCCGCCGATCGTGCTGCCGACCAAGCCCGAGGACTGGCGCGGCCGCATCGACTATCGGGCCCTGGACCAGCGCCTTGCGGACCTGACGGCGCAACACTCGATGGAAGGCCTCGCCGTGGCGGTCGTCGAGGACGGGCGTCTCTCTTTCGTGCAGGGCTATGGCCTGACCTCGGCCAAGGACGGCGAGCCCGTCGACGCCCATACCGTGTTCCGCTGGGCCTCGCTGTCGAAGACGGTCGCCGGCGCCCTGACCGCCAAGCTCGCCGCAGACGGCCTGCTGTCGCTGGACGAGCCGCTGGACACCTTCCACACGACCTTGCGCCTGCCGCGCGACGCCCAGCGCGAGCTGACGGTCGAGGCGTTGCTGTCGCAGCGCACGGGCCTGCCCAAGAACGCCTACGACGATCGGCTTGAGGACGGCCAAGATCCGGCGGTCATCCGTCACGCGCTCGGCGACGTGCCGGTGGCCTGCGCGCCGGGGCGTTGCCACACCTACCAGAACGTCGCCTACGACACGATCACCGAGATCCTCGCGACCCGCACCCACGAGGCCTATGACCAGACCGTCCAGCGGCGACTGTTCCAGCCCCTGGGCATGACCAGCGCCACGATCGGTCAGGCCGGCCTGGTCGGCGCCGCGCACTGGGCCCGTCCCCATCGCGAGGGCCGGATCCTGCCGATGTCCGAGGCCTACTACCGGGTGCCGGGCGCGGCGGGCGTCAACTCGACCATCGTCGATCTCGCGGTCTGGATGCAGGCCCAGATGGGCCTTCGCCCCGACGTCCTGCCGCCGGCCGTACTGGACTCCGCCCAGCGCCCGCGCATCGGCACCGCCGCGCCCTATGGCCGCGCGCCGTTCGCCCGGGAGATCAAGCACGCCGGCTATGGCCTGGGCATGCGCAGCTTCACCTATCGCGGCCATCGCGTGATCGGCCACAGCGGCGCGGTCTCGGGCTACCGCTCGACCATGATGTTCGACCCGGCGACCAAGACCGGCATCGTCATGCTGTGGAACAGCGATGCGGGCCTGCCCTTCCGCTTCCAGGCCGAGTTCTTCGACCGCGCCTACGGCTTGCCCTTCACCGATTGGCTGGACCTGAAGAGCGTCTCCGATCGGCGACTGGCCCAAGCGCGCCATCTTCGATTGCGAGAGACGGACGAAGCGGGCTAGCTGAAGGCTGGCAGAAGCCGCTGGAGACGGGACACGCATGGGCGTCACGGCCGAAACCCCATCGACCGGTGGCCGCGTCACCCGCTATCTCGCCTCCGCGCCGCCCTGGCTTTTCGCCCTCTATGGCGGGCTGTCGTCCTTCGCGGTCTATTTCGCCATGTTCGGCTATCGCAAGCCGTTCACGGCGGCGGCCTACGCCGACGCGGCGGGCTGGCCCTTCGCCTTCGACTTCAAGATCGCCCTGGTGATCGCCCAGGTCGCCGGATACGCCACGGCCAAGTTCATCGGGGTCAAGGTGATCTCGGAGATGCGGCCCGGCCGCCGCGCCGGCGCCATCCTGGCCCTGATCGCCGGGGCCGAGCTCTCACTGGTGCTATTTGGCGTCGTGCCCGCCCTGGCCGGACCGCTGGCGCTTTATCTGAATGGCCTGTGCCTTGGCATGATCTGGGGGCTGGTGTTCGGCTTCCTCGAGGGCCGCCGCCTGACGGAGGTGCTGGGCGCGATGCTGTGCGCCAGCTTCATCCTGTCATCGGGCGTGGCCAAGTCGGTCGGCAAGACGCTGCTGCTGGCCAATGTGGACGACCGATGGATGCCCGCCCTCTCGGGACTGATCTTCGCGCCACTGATGCTGATCGCGGTGGCGGCGCTGGCCCAGCTGCCGCCGCCCAACGCCGCCGACGAGGCCGAGCGGGTGCGCCGCGCGCCGATGGACGCCAAGGATCGCGCCGCGCTCTTCGCCGCGCACGCCCCGGCCTTGATCCTGTTGATCGGGGTCTATGTGATGCTGACGGCGCTGCGCGACTTCCGCGACAACTTCTCGGCCGAGATCTGGTCCGAGCTCGGCTACAAGAACGCCGCCGGGATCTTCACCCTGTCGGAGCTGCCGGTGGCGGCGATCGTGCTCGTGGGCCTCGCCGCCCTGATGGGCGTGAAGGACAATCGCCGGGCCGTCGCCTTCAACCTCGGTTTCGTGGCCCTGGGCTTCGTGCTGCTGGGCGGCGCGACCCTGGCCTATCAGCTGCATGTGCTGCCGCCGGTCTGGTGGATGATCCTGGCCGGCGCGGGACTCTACATGGGCTACACGCCGTTCAACGCCATGCTGTTCGACCGGATGATCGCCGCCACCGGCAAGATCGGGACGGCGGGCTTCCTGATCTATGTGGCCGACTCGTTCGGCTATATTGGCAGCATCTCGCTGCTTCTGGTGAAGTCATTCGCTCGACTGGACATTCCCTGGGAGGGGTTCCTGGCCGGCGGGGCCTATGTGGCCTGCGGCCTTGGCCTGGTGGGGCTGATGGCCGCCCACCGCTTTTTGAAGACGCTCTAGTCTTAGGCTCCAAGCGCACCCGCGCCCGCCCGCGAGACGCCGACGAGGTCGGGATGCGCTGTCGGGGCCATTGGCCTTTCGGACGCCTGAGCCGCTCGGCCGCATTCCGGCGGCGGGGACGCGGTCTACTGCGGTCGGTCGCGCAGCGCGTCCAGGATCACGCGATTGGCGGCTTCGCATCGGCTCTCGCCAAACTCGCGCTCGATCTTGACGGTCGGCGCCAGGCGCGCCTCCAGTTCGGCCGCCGTCGCTTGCGCTCGGCCAGCCGCCTGCCGCGTCTCGGCCAAGCGCGCGCGGGTCAGGGCCAGCTCGCCCAGCACGCTGTCGCGGTGCGCGGCCATGCCGTCCGCCTCCTGGAGCGCCTCCGCGAGCTGCGCGCGCAGGCGCAGAACGTAGGCGCCCAACCACCCGGCGACGCCCGCGGCGACGAACGCCAAGACCACGGCGGCCGTGAAGACCACAGGGCTGTCCAGGACGTTCAGCAGGGCGGACATGTCTTTCTCCAGCAACAAGATCAGGCGGCCGGGCTGCGAAGAACCCGGACGGCGACGCCGCCCAGGTCCTCCGTGACGAACTTCACATCGCGGCTCGGCGAGCGATGGCGTTCGTCGACTACCGCCCCAATCCCCACCAGAGCGGCATGTCTCAAAATGGGTGAACCAAGACCGCCTGGCCCCACCCGGGCGGTTTAGGCGCTCAACGCTTGCTGGTGACCGCCGTCGCGAACGGTCGCTTGCGCGAAATCCAGGACGTCGCGGCTGACGGCGGAGAGGTGGGCTTCGGCCACGCCCTGTTCACGGGCCCAGATCATCAGGGCGTGCTTGAGGAAGGTGTTGCCGACATCGGTCTTGGCGAAAGACGCATCACTCAGGGTGACCTTATTCAGGGACATCGCGCGGCTCCCGATCCGACCGGGACGAGGGTCCCGGAAAGGTTTGAGAAAATGGACCCGACCGGCGGGTGGCCGGGCCCCAGTCTGTTCACGCGGCCGGTGGCTCCAGGGCAGAGGCTGCCTGACACCGCCGGTCGACACGCAGACAATCTCCGGTAAGGCCGCGTTTGGATGTGCGGATTTTCACATCGGGAAAAATAGCGGTTTTTCCGCGCGCGGCGACGCGATCGTCAGGCCCGCGAGAGGTTGAAGATGGGCGTGGCCACGAAGCCCTTCCGCCCCTGCGTCCGGCCCACATAGCCGCACCGCACGCGATCGCCGTGGAACGTCGCCAGCGCGCCAGCGAGCGCCTCGCTGACATAGGCCGAGCCCGGCGCCGCGTCCGGCTCGATGCGGGCGGCGACGACCACATGCGCGCCGACCACCGCGGGCGCCTTGGTCAGCGGATTGGTGCCCAGATGCACCGGCCCGTAGTGTCCGCCGATGCGAAGACCCAGGCTTCGGGGCAAGCCCAAGGCGCCGAGATCCACCGCGCGATAGGCCTCCAGCAGGTCCAGGGCCGCCAGCGCCGCGTCGATCGGCTGATCGAAGACCAGGAACAGGCCGTCGCCCCAGGTCTCGATATGGATGGGCGGCGCCTGGAGCGCCTCGACCACCTCGGCCAGACGTCCCATCACGCCTTCCATGAAGGCGGGGATCTGATCGTCCCGCAGCGCGCCAAAGCCCTGTACGTCCGCGAACAGCATGGCCTTCATCGCCCGCGAGCCCGGCGGGGCCGCCGTGGTGACGCGCGCGGCGGGTTGCGGCCTGTCGATCGGGATCACCACCCCTCGCCGCCCGCTCCTGGCCCAATAGGCCATGTCGGCGGATACGCCCGCGGGACCGTGCGCGGCGCGTCCGTCCCACACAGCCAGCTGCACCGCCTCGGTCGCCAGGGTCTGGGCCCGCAGCACCGCGCAGCCCATCGCGAACTGGCTGGCGTAGGCGAACACCTGCTCGTCGCCGAGATAGGGGTCCTGCGAGGCGTAGCGGACGGAGGCCGCGCGGGCCATGCAGCGCTCGAAGCGCTCGCGCCAATTCTCGCCAAACGGCGCGATCGACACCTCGACGAAAGCGGCGCGGTGGATGGGCAAGACCACGTGCAGCTCGCCGCCCGCCTCGAGCAGGGCCTCGGCGAACACGATGTCCGCGCCCGCCGCCAGGCCGCCGTAGCCGCAGCCGATCCGCTCGGCCCTAAGAGCCTCGTCGATGCGCGCGCGAAGGCTTTCGTCGCACACGTTCTGGATATGGCCGGTGAAGTGCGCGCAGGCGGGCGGACGAAACGGCGTGAGCCAAGCCGGGTCGACGCCGAGCTCCTGGCCCAGCATCTCCAGCTGCCGGAGGGTGGAGGCGTGCGCGGCATAGGCCCGCGGCGCCAAGGCGAGGGCCTGCTCCATGCGCCGGCGCGCGGCTTCCAGATCGCCGACCAGGAAGAGCGCCTCCGCGCGGCTTGCGGCTTCGTAGTAGGCCGCCTCTCCGACCAGTCCGCTCGGCGGCGGCGCCTGCAGCACGGCCGTCGCGCGCTGCGCCGCACCCGCGGGATCGCCCGCGACCAGCGTCATGGTGGCGGCGTTGATCGCGCCGTAGAGGCCGCCGAAACGGCCGGACAAGGCCTCGTAGCGACGAAGAGAAGCCTTTGCGAAAGCGATGCGGCGAGCCCCCCGGCTGGCCAGGGCGACATCCTTCAGCAGCCGCGCGCCCAGAGCGATCGTGTCGGCGTCCTCGTCGGCGGCGAGCCCGAGGCGGACATACTCCGAGCGGGCGAAATCCAAGGCCCCGGCCCGCGCCAGGCAAAGCACCGCGGCATAGGCCGCGCCCGGTGGCGCGTTCTCCCCCTCGAGCGCGGCGTGGGCGATATCGTAGGCTGCGAGGATCTCGCCGCGCCGGATCAGCGCGGCGATCTCCTGGCGGTCGAACGGTCGGTTCTGGCTCAGGGAAGCTGACCCGTGCCGTTCTCGACGTCGGGATCCAGATCGAGCTTCTGTTCCAGCGGATCGAGCATGAACAGGCTGTAGGTGTAGATCCCCATCCGATTGCATTCGTAGATGATCTTGAATGCGCTGTGCGGGGGCAAGATGGTGCCGTCCGGCAGCTGGTTCACCCACATATAGCTGGAGAAATTGATGCCGTAGTCGTCCGTGATCTTGATCGGCCGTCCCTGGAACCGCCAGCCATGGTTCATCAGCTCGTCGGTGAATCTGAAGAACAGTTCGCACCGTTCGGTCAGATCCAGCGTGAGCCGGGTCGGATTTTCTTGATCGGCATAGTTGAGGAAGTTGTACAGCGGCCCCTCGATGCCGATGACGATCTCAACAATCTTGGTAGGTGTGGGTTCAGTCACTTTGCGCCTCCCGAGTGGAAGCTCCACCAGAAAGAGAGTCTCTCCAAAACGCAAGGAAACCGGGGTGCGCGTAGCCCTGACGCGTGAGATCCCGCACGATGGCGGCGGCTTCATCCTTGCGTCCGACGGCGGCGAGCGCGCGCGCCAGGGTGTCACGGGCGCTCGGCGCCAAGAGCGCGCGTCTCGACCACAAGATATCGATCGCCGATGTCGGACGTCCCGCGGCCAGTTCACCGGCCGCATACTGGCCCGCCGCGCCAAGGTCCTTCCGCCAGTCCGTGGCCTTCGCACGGGCTGAGAACGCCTCGGCCAAGGCTCGCGCCTTCTCCGGCTCCCCGCCGTGTTGCGCCAGCAGCACGGCCTGGAGGCCCAGGCGGCCTTCGTAGTTGTCGCTCCACGTCGCGCCTTTTTCGCCGATGCGACGCGCGGCCACCAATTTTTCCGCTTCGGCGTACGCGACCCTGGCCTCGCGCAGCCGTCCCGTCCCGACCTCCAGATCGACCGTATCCGCCAAGCTCGCGGCCATATATTCGCGCCAGCGCGCGTTCGTGGGATCCAGGGCCGCCAGGGCGCGAAGCCTCTTGAGGTTCTCTTCGGACCGCGCGCGCACCGCCGCCAGACGCCCCAGATCCAACTCGAGCCGCGTCAGCGCCACCTGGGCCGCGACGGCGCGCGCGGTCAGGCGCTTGTCGGCGGGGTTCTTGGCGAGCGCCCCCGTAAGAAGTTGGACAGTCGCTTCGCGCTCGACCAACGCCTCGCGCAACCTGCCGAGCCGCGCCAAGCAATCGGCGCTCCAGGCGCGCGAATTGGCGACGCCCTGCAGGAGGGTCTGGTCGTCTGGCGCGCGAGCGCGCTCGCCCTCGAACACCGCCCGGGCGGCCTGGAAGCTCTTCAGGGCTTCCGCGGGGCGCCCTTGTTCAAACAACAGGGTGCCCAGATTGTTCTGGGCGTAGGCGACTTCCTTGCGCCACTCAGGACGATTGGGGTCGAGGGTCACCAGCCTGCGGGCGAGCTCGTCATAGCGCCTGAACCGCCGCTCAGCGCCCGCCACGTCATCTCGCCGCCACTGGACATAGCCCAGCCAGAAGACATTCTGCGCTTCGTCGAACACATAGTCGCCGTTCTGCGGATTGCGCTGGACCAGGGTGTGGGTGGTCGCCGCGGCTTGCGAGAAGGCGTGTTCGGCGCCGACGAGATCGCCGCGCTGCTCGCGGATCGTCCCCAGCAGGGTCTGGGCCTTGGCGCGCTGGCCCAGGGCCTTGTCGTCCAGCCGGTCCGTCTGCGCCTTGGCGTAGTAGACCAACACCTTGGCGCTGACGCTGTCGAGCACGTCCAGTCGTCCGACCGGTTCGAGCTGCTCTCTCAGGTCGCCCAGCATGAAGGCCACCAGCGCCTCGGTCTCGTCTCGCTGCTGTCGCGCGATCTGGCGGGACTTGAGGGTCACCGCCGTCATTGCGGCCATGACGATCGCCAGGATCATCGCCGCGGTCGTGAACGCCGCCATCACCTGCAGGCGGCGCCGCGCGTCCCGCTGGACCAGCTGATCGAGGCTGACGCCCAGCAGCCGGGCGGCGATCTTCAGGCGCGCCAGTCGCCGCCCGTCGCCGTTGGGACGCAGATCGACGGCCAGAGGCTCGACGCCCGGCGGCAGGGCCGCGCGCAGCGACGGGGGAAGGATCGCCGCCAGGTCGGTGTTCGCGCCGACATCGGGCGTGATCACGTAAATGATCCGCTCGGGCGGCGCGCCCCTCAGGAAATATTCGACTTCCTGGTCCACCCAGCGGGAAGCCGCCGAGGCCTCGGAACAGAGCACGATCAACGCGTCGGACTGTTCGAGCGCCGTGCGAATGGCGCTGTTGAGGTCAAGGGACGCGCTCAACTCGTCCCGGTCGCGGAAGATGGGACGCAAGCTGGCGTCGGAAAGACCAACTCCCCCCTTGGACAGCAAACGCGGCGGGCGATAGGTCTCAAGCACGCGGTGCAGCCATTGAGCGGCTTTGCGATCGCGATGACTATAACTGATAAACGCCTTGTACCGCTGTCGGCTATCCATCTATCGCCCCCGATCGACAGCAGGAGCGTCTTTCGATGAAAACGTTTTCACCATCGCTCGCCCCCGCGCCGTCCCATACGCCGAAAGAAGCTGGGCCTAAAGACTATCGCGCAAATCGTGTATTTCGATACATGTCTCGCCAAGAAGTGGAATCACTTGCCGGCGCTGTCGAGCAACTAAGCTATGACAAGGGCGAGATGATCCTCCAGCGCCACGACCAGGAGGGCGGCATCTATCTGCTGCTGGAGGGCGTCCTCTTGGCCAATCAATACGCCAAGTCCGGCCGCGAAGTTGGCTACAGGCGTATCATGGCGGGCAGCTACTTCGGCGAAATCTCGGCCATCGACGGCCTGCCGCGTTCGGTCAATATCGTGGCCCTGGAGGACTCGCGCATCGCGCGGCTGCCCCAGTCGCTGGTGCGCCGGCTGTTCGAGGAGTCGCCGCACTTCATGAAGGCGCTGCTGGAGGACATGGCGGGCTTGGTGCGCTCCTTGACGGATCGTCTGTTCGAACTGACGGCCGTGTCGGTGGCCTGCCGCGTCGACATCGAGTTGCTGCGGATGGCCAGCGCCGCCAGCGCCGACGGACGGCAGGCGGTGATCAATCCCTGCCCGACCCACGCCGAGCTGGCCGCACTGCTTGGCAGCCAGCGCGAGCCCGTGACCCGCGAGCTGAACCGGCTCGCCGGGCTGGGCATCCTTCGCCAGACCGGCCGTACGCTGCACGTCCTCGACCTTCCGGCCCTGGCCGACGAGGTCGAACGGATCGGCGGCGAGGTCTGAGGCCCGCCGAAGCCTAAGCCCGCTCGAACCCTAGGCGATACGGCGCTTCTCCAGCTTCCTGGCCAGCGTGCGACGATGCATGCCCAGCCGGCGCGCGGCCTCGGAGATGTTGAAGTCCGTCTCGACCAGGGTCTGGTGGATGCGCTCCCACTCCAGGTTCTTGATCGAGGTCGCCCGGCCGCCGATCGTCGCGCCGACATCGCCTTCCCGCTTTTGGAAAGCGGCCTCGATGTCGTCGGTGTTGGACGGCTTGGCCAGGTAGTGGCAGGCGCCCAGCTTGATGGCCTCGACGGCGGTGGCGATGCTGGCGAAGCCCGTCAGCACCACGATCAGCATGTCGGGATCCCGTTCGGCCAGGGCGCGGACGCAAGCCAGTCCCGACTCGCCCGCCAGCTTGAGATCGATCACCGCATAGCGCGGCGCGAACGTCTCCAGCGTGGCGAGGGCGTCTTCCAGCCCGCCGACATGGGCCACGACATACCCGCGTCGCTCGAGCGAGCGTTTGAGGGTGGCGGCGAACTTGTCGTCATCCTCGATGAGGATCAGTCGGCGCTCAGCCATTTCGCGTGATCTCCAGCGCGGACAGGGGCAGCTGCATCACGACGCGCGCGCCGCCTTCGGGTGGGTTCGACGCTTGGGCCGAGCCGCCCAGCTTGCGCAGCACGTTGACGACCAGGAACAGGCCCAGCCCGCCGCCGACCCGCCCCTTGGTCGAATTGTAGGGCTTGCCGAAGTCCTCGAGCGCGCTGGCGGCGAAGCCCGGTCCGTCGTCCTCGACCTCGATCAGAACCCAACCGCCGCGCACCGACGCCCTGAACCGGACGGTGGTGGCGGCGGCCTCGAGCGCGTTGTCGAGGACATTGTGCACGCCCTGCTTGAGCGTTGATTCCGCGACGATCGGCGTGGCGTCCAGCAGGTCGGTCTCGTAGATCAGGTTGGGATCGTTGCGGGTGGTCCGCCACTCGCCGATCACCTCGTCCATGAAGCCACGCAAGGTGCTGGCGCGCACTTCGCCACTGCGCGCCTCGCCCGCCGACTGCAGGACGCCGGTGACGATGGACTTGCAGCGCCGCACCTCGCCGCGCATGTCCTCCAGCTCCTGTGCGAGCTCGGGGTTGGCGTTGAACAGGGGCATGCGGCGCCAGTCGCCGAGGATGACGTCCAGGGTCGCCAACGGCGTGCCCAGCTCATGGGCCGCCCCGGAGGCCAGAAGACCCATGCGGATGATATGGGTCTCCTCGGCCGCCCGCTGGCGCAGCTCGGCCAGCCGCGCGTCGTGCCCGCGCAGGTTGGCGTTGATCCGGCCCACGAAGGTCACCAGCAGCAGGGCGTCCAGCACGACGCCGATCAGCATGCCCATGATGAACAGCTCGAAGAACGCCTGGTCGCTGAGCCCGGACGCGACGATCGGCCGATTGAAGGCGATCAGGCCGACGAAGCAGAAGCTGATCAGCGCCACGATCGCCCAGGTCGCCCAGGCCTCGAGCAGAACGGCCCCCAGGATCACGTGCAGCAGATAGAGGGTGGTGAAGGGGTTGGTGGCCCCGCCGCTGAAGTAGAGCTGGATCGTCAGGGCCAGGGCGTCCAGCGCGAGCGCCGTGAACAGGTCGTAGGGTCCGAGGGGTTCGGCGCGCTTGAGGCGGAGCAGGCTGAACAGGTTCAGCGCCACCAGCGCCGCCAGGACCAGCATCATCTCCACCAGCGGCAGCTTGAAGCCGAGGCTGAAATGCACCGCCAGGATCGTCACCACCTGGCCGGCCACGGCGATCCAGCGCAGGTGGATCAGCTGCAGCATGTTCTGGCGCGCGATCGCGTCGGCCGGGCCGTTGGCGTTCTCGGCCGCGCGCGCGCCCGACAGCCAGCCCGACACGCCGGAGATCAGGATGCTGGCGCTGGGCGTCATTCGGCTCCTCCCACGCGGGTCCGGCGCGCGTCGGCCAGGACATAGACCGCCGCCCCGCCCGTCAGCAGGGCCAGACCGAACCAGGTCAGGGCATAGATAAGATGGCTGTTGGGAAAACGCACGACCGTCAGTCCGCCGCGCGGCCAGCCGCCGGGATTGGGCGTCGCATCGGCGTCGACGAAATAGGGCGCCACGCCCGACAGGCCCTTGGCCTGGGCGATCGCCGCGACGTCGCGAGAGTACCACCGCTCCTCGCCCGGCAGGTTGCGACGAAGAAAGCCGCCGCGCGGCTCGCTGAGCCGCAGGAGACCGACGATGGTGACCAGGCCCTGGATCTGTCCCGCGCTCCGGGTCTCCGGACGCTTGCGCGCCGTCGGCGTGAAGCCGCGATTGACCAGAACCGTGACGCCGTTGTCGGCGCGCAGGGGCGTCATGACCCAGAAGCCGGGCCCCAGATCGGTGACCGCCTGAACGAGGGTCTCGCGACCATGATCGTAGACGCCGGTCAGCCGCACCCGGCAGTAGGCGTCGGAGGCCTGCGAAAGGTTCGCCCACGCCGCCGGCCCCGGCGCGGCCGTCGGCGTGGCGTGGATGCGACGTTCGACCTGGGCGATCAGCTCGAGCTTCCAGGCGCGGCGCTGAACCTGCCAGAGGCCCAGCGCCGAAAAAAGAACCGTGAAGGCCACGCAGAGGCCGACCAGAAAGGCCGTCCGCGCGCGCAGGCCTTGGGTCACGGCATCTGCTGCATGTCGTGCGCCATCGTCGGCATCATGTGGGTGTTCAGGTTGTGCATCACCCACAGCGAGCCGCTCAGCGTGATCACCACCAGGATCAGGGTGAACATCAGGGCCAGCAGGGTCCATCCGCCCTCCGAACGCGAGTTCATGTGCAGGAAGTAGATCATGTGGACCAGCACCTGGATCACCGCCAGCCCCATCACCGCCACGGCGGTCATCTGGGCGGTCGGCAACACGTTCCCCATGACCAGCCAGAACGGTATGGCCGTCAGGATCACCGCCAGGACGAAGCCGATGACGTAGTCCTTCAGCGAGCCGTGCGCGCCGCCGTGATCGTCGTGTTCCTCATGCGCGTGGTGCGCGTCATGGCTGGCCGCGCTCATTTCAGGACTCCGAGCAGGTAGACGAACGAGAAGACGCCGATCCAGATGACGTCCAGGAAGTGCCAGAACATCGACAGGCACATCAGGCGGCGCTTCATCTCGGCGCCGAGGCCGCGCTGGGCGACCTGGACCATCAGCGTGACCAGCCAGATGACGCCGAAGGTCACGTGCAGGCCGTGCGTGCCGACCAGCACGAAGAACGACGACAGGAACGCACTGCGCTGCGGGCCGGCGCCTTCGTGGATCAGGTGATGGAACTCGTAGAGCTCCAGCGACAGGAAGCCGAGACCGAGCAGGCCAGTGACGGCCAGCCAGGCCAGGACCGGCTTCACCTTCTTGGCCTGGGCCGAGATCATCGCGAAGCCGTAGGTGATCGACGACAGAAGCAGGAGGGCCGTGTTCACGGCCACCAGCGGCAGGTCGAACAGGTCCGCGCCGGACGGGCCCGCCGCGTAGTTGCGACCGAGCACGGCGTAGCAGGCGAACAGCACCGCGAAGATCAGGCAGTCGCTCATCAGGTAGATCCAGAACCCCAGCAGGGTCCCGTTCTCCGGATGGTGCTCCTTGGTCATGTAGAAGCGGTCCTTGTCGGCCGCCGTCAGGGCATGGGCTTGAGAGGCCATGGTCAGGTCAGGCTCCGCAGGGCTTCGGTGCGCGCGTCCTCGACGCGGACGACCTCCTCGGCCGGGATGTAGTAGTCACGCTTGAAGTTGAAGGTGTGGGCGATCGCGCCACCGATCAGGGCGACGAAGGCGACGGCCGCCAGCCACCAGACGTGCCAGATCAAGGCAAAGCCGAGCACCGTGCTGATCCCGGCCAGGACCACGCCCGCGCCGGTGTTGGCCGGCATGTGGATCGGGATGAAGCCGGCGGTCGGCCGCTCATAGCCGCGCTGCTTCATGTCCCACCAGGCGTCCAGCTGATGGACGACCGGCGTGAAGGCGAAGTTGTAGGCTGGCGGCGGCGACGAGGTGGACCATTCCAGCGTCCGGCCGCCCCAGGGGTCGCCGGTCGTGTCGCGCAGGGCCTCGCGGTTGCGGATGCTGACGAAGATCTGGACCAGGAAGGCCAGGATGCCGAACAGGACGATCACCGCGCCGATGGCCGCGATCACGAACCAGATCTGCAGCGACGGATCCTCGAAGTGGCTGACGCGACGGGTCACGCCCATCAGGCCCAGCACGTAGAGCGGGGTGAAGGCGACCCAGAAGCCGATCAGCCAGCACCAGAACGAGACCTTGCCCCAGAACGGGTCCAGCTTGAAGCCGAAGGCCTTGGGGAACCAGTAGTTGATGCCGGCGAACATGCCGAACACCACGCCGCCGATGATCACGTTATGGAAGTGGGCGATCAGGAACAGGCTGTTGTGCAGCACGAAGTCGGCGGGCGGGACGGCCAGCAGCACGCCGGTCATGCCCCCGATCACGAAGGTGACCATGAAGCCGACGGTCCACAGCATCGGGACCTCGAACCGGATGCGGCCGCGGTACATCGTGAACAGCCAGTTGAAGATCTTCGCCCCCGTCGGGATCGAGATGATCATCGTCGTGATCCCGAAGAACGAGTTCACGCTCGCGCCCGAGCCCATCGTGAAGAAGTGGTGCAGCCAGACGATGTAGGACAGGATGGTGATGACCGCGGTGGCGTAGACCATCGAGCTGTAGCCGAACAGGCGCTTGCCGCAGAAGGTCGACACGACTTCCGAGAACACGCCGAAGGCCGGCAGGATCAGGATGTAGACCTCCGGGTGACCCCAGATCCAGATCAGGTTCACGTACATCATCGGGTTGCCCCCGAAGTCGTTCGTGAAGAAGTTGGTCAGCAGGTACCGGTCGGCGGTCAGCAGGGCCAGGGTGGCGGTCAGGATCGGGAAGGTCGCCACGATCAGGACGTTGGTGCACAGCGAGGTCCAGGTGAAGACCGGCATCTTCATCAGGCTCATGCCCGGGGCGCGCATCTTGATGATGGTCACGACCAGGTTGATGCCCGAGAGCGTCGTCCCGACGCCCGCGACCTGCAGCGCCCAGATGTAATAGTCGACCCCGACATCGGGACTGTAGGCCAGGTTCGACAAGGGCGGATAGGCCAGCCAGCCGGTCCGCGCGAACTCGCCCACGAACAGCGAGGCCATCACCAGCACGGCGCCGCCGACGGTCATCCAGAAGCTGAAGTTGTTCAGGAACGGGAAGGCCACGTCGCGGGCGCCGATCTGCATCGGCACCACGAGGTTCATCAGGCCCGTGACCAGGGGCATGGCCACGAAGAAGATCATGATCACGCCGTGGGCGGTGAAGATCTGGTCGTAATGGTGCGGCGGCAGGTAGCCGGCGACCTCGCCGAACGCCATGGCTTGCTGGGCGCGCATCATCAGCGCGTCGGCGAAGCCGCGCAGCAGCATGACGATCGCCAGGATGATGTACATCACCCCGATCTTCTTGTGGTCGACGCTGGTCAGCCACTCACGCCACAGATAGCCCCACAGCTTGTAGCGGGTCAGCAGCGCCAGCACCGTCAGGCCGCCGAGGGCGACCATGGCGAAGGTGACGAGCAGGATGGGCTCGTGCAGCGGAATGGCGTCCCAGGTGAGACGGCCGAAGATGAATTTGACGAGGTCCGGGGACATTAGGCGTCTCTAAGGAAATCAGCGCGCCGGGGAGCCGGCGAAGGGAGCGCACAGCGCGGCGACGAACGAGCGGAAACCACCGCCCTCCCCGCGCCGGGTGCGCTTGTCGTATTCGAGGGTGGTGACGTTGTAGACGCCGGCCATGCCGAGGCCGCCCTTGGCGTCGATGGCCATCATGTCGTGCTGGCACATCTTGCCCGGCTCGACGCAGCGGTTGACGGCCTTGTGGAACAGGTCCGCATCCACCTGCGCGAAGCGTTGGGCCGGGACCTTCTCGCTGGGCTTTTCCAGGACGAGGTAGCGCGAGCCATCCAGACGACCGCCGCCCTTGCGCACCTGCTCGGTCCAGCGCGCGAACTCGGCCTCGCTCATGCCGTGGAACTTGAAGCGCATGTGCGAGAAGCCCTCGCCGCTGTAGTTGGCCGAGAAGCCTTCGAACTGGCCGGGCTTGTTGATGACCGCGTGCAGCTTGGTCGTCATGCCGGGCATGGCGTAGATCTGCCCCGCCAGAGCCGGCACGTAGAACGAGTTCATGACCGACGAACTGGTCAGCTCGAAGTTCAGCGGGCGATCGACCGGCGCGGCCATCTCGTTGACCGTCGCGATGCCCAGTTCCGGGTAGATGAACAGCCACTTCCAATCGAGGGCCACGACCTGGACCTTCAGCGGCTTGATGTTCTCGGCCGAGCGGCCCGGCGCGATGCGGTCCAGCGGGCGATAGGGGTCCAGCAGGTGGGTGCTGGTCCAGGTGATGGCGCCCAGAATGGTGATAATCACCAGCGGCGCGGCCCAGATCACGATTTCCAGGCGCGTGGAGTGGTGCCAGTCGGGATCGTACTTGGCGCTTTCGTTCGAGCGCCGGTACTTCCAGGCGAAGAACAGCGTCAGCGCGATCACCGGCACGATGATCAGCAGCATCAGCACGGTCGCGACGATGATCAGGTCGCGTTGCTGGGCGGCGATGTCGCCGGACGGGTTCATGACGACCCAGTCGCACCCGCCCAGCGCCAAGAGAGCCGGGGCGAGAGCGAGCATTTTCAGCGGGGTCGAGCGCGGCGGGAGCCTGAATTTCGGTCGCATGGGCGCGGCTGTTACGCGAGGGCGCCGCGCCGCAACATTGGACCGTTTGTCCTAGGTCAATAACCGCCTTGTCGTTGATCAATCGTGCGTCGCGAATTCGACAGGTCGGAGCCAGAAAGCCGTCAAAGGCGTTTGCCAGACCAGCCCCGTCCGCTGCATGCTCGCATCCAGACCGTCGGTAAGGCGGCGCGATGCTGGGACGGAAACCAAGGACAAAGGCGCGTACGACATGGCCCACGAATTCGCAGTCCCGACCTCTTCAGGACTAGAGCGCGACGCGCGTCGCCTCCACGCCGACCACAAGGGCGTCCGCCCCGGCGAGATCGCCCTGGGCGTGGTCATCGGTCGGACTTCGGAGTTCTTCGACTTCTTCGTCTACGCCATCGCCTCGGTGCTGGTGTTCCCGCAGTTGGTGTTTCCGTTCGTCGATCGGCTGACCGGCGTCATGCTGGCCTTCGGGCTGTTCTCCCTGGCCTTCGTCGCGCGACCGTTCGGCTCGGCGATCTTCGGCGCCATCGATCGCCGCTATGGACGCGGGGTCAAGCTAACCATCGCGCTGTTCCTGCTGGGCGGCTCCACCGCCACGATCAGCTTCCTGCCCAGCTACGCCGCCGTCGGGCCGCTGGCCATCTGGGCCCTGGCGGCCTGCCGGATCGGGCAAGGTCTGGCGCTGGCGGGCGCCTGGGACGGGATGGCCTCGCTGCTGGCCCTGAACGCGCCCGAGAAGAAGCGCGGCTGGTACGCGATGATCCCGCAGCTGGGCGCGCCCTTCGGGTTCATGCTGGCCAGCGGGCTCTTCGCCTATTTCGTCGCGACCCTGGCGCCGGGCGACTTCCTCGACTGGGGCTGGCGCTATCCGTTCTTCGCCGCCTTCGCGATCAATGTCGTGGCGCTGTTCGCGCGGCTCCGCATCGTGGCGACGGAAGAGTTCGGCGCGCTGTTCGAGGCGCGCGAGCTTCGGCCCGTGCGGATCGCCAGCCTGATGCGGGCCGAGGGCGGCAACGTGCTGATCGGCGCCTTCGCCCCGCTGGCCACGTTCGCGATGTTCCACCTGGTGACGGTCTTCCCGCTATCCTGGGTCGCCCTGCACGACGACCACCAGGCCCTGACCTTCCTGCGCATCGAGGTGGTTGGCGCGCTGTTCGGCGTGGCCGGCATCCTGGCCTCGGGCTGGATCGCCGACCGCATCACGCGCCAGAACCAACTGGCTCTCTCGGCCCTGCTGATCGGCGCGTTCAGCCTTCTGGCGCCGCGCCTGCTGGACGGCGGCTCGGTGGGGCAAACGGCCTACGTGATCGTCGGCTTCATCATCCTGGGCCTGTCCTTCGGCCAGGCGGCCGGCGCGGTGAGCTCGGGCTTCTCCAAGCGCTATCGCTACACGGGCGCGGCGGTGACGTCGGACCTGTCGTGGCTTATCGGCGCGGGCTTCGCGCCCCTCACCGCCCTGGCTCTGGCCAGCCTGTGGGGGCTGCCCGCCATCGGCCTCTACCTGGCGTCGGGCGCCGTCGCCACGCTCGTGGCGCTGACCATCGACCGAAATCGCCGGCGTCAGACGGCGCCTCTTCCCTAAGCCACCGTCTTGAACGGCGCGACCGGAGCCGCCGGCGGCGGCGCGGGGCAGTGCTTGGCCAGGAACTCGCCATGGCTGGGCAGGCCCGCGACCTGGGCCGCCAGCATCGGCGCCGACTGGTCCAAGGTCTGGCTGATCACGTCGTACGGGATCGTGTCGACCAGCGGCTGATAACGCTGAGGCCGAACGCCCATGCCCTCCATCACCGATTGCCAGGAGGGGTTGCGGAACATGTCGTCGACGCCTTCGCGCAGCACGCCGCTGGCCTCGAACAGGGCCATGCGTTCCTTCAGGCTCTCGGGGATCGGCGCCGCGCGGACCGCGCGCCAGAACGGCGTGTCGTCGCGCTGGGTCTTGCAGTAGTGCAGGACGATGAAGTCCCGGATCTCCTCGTAGTCGGCGACCATGCGACGGTTGTATTCCTCCCGCAGCGCCGGATCGAAGTCGCGGTCGGGGAAGAAGCGCAGCAGGAAGTCGACGCCACGATAGATCAGGTGCAGGGCCGTCGATTCCAGGGGCTCGATGAAGCCGCCCGAGAGGCCCACGGCCACGACGTTCTTCTCCCAGAGCCGCTGGCGCACGCCCGTCTTGAACGGGATGAACATCGGCTCCATCAGGGCCCGGCCCTCGAGCTGGCCCAGCAGGGTGGCGCGGGCCTCGTCGTCGCTGACGAACCGCGAGCAGAAGACATAGCCGTTGCCCGCCCGGTGCTGCAGCGGGATGCGCCAGCGCCAGCCGCCAGCCTCGGCCTTGGACAGCGTGTAGGGATGCGGCGCGCCGACGTTCTCGGTCTGCACCACCACCGCGCGGTCGCACAGCAGCATGTCGGACCAGTCGTCGAACGGCGTCTCCAGCGTCTTGCCGATCAGCAGGCCCCGGAAGCCCGTGCAGTCGATGAAGAAGTCGCCCTCGATCTCGCGGCCGTCCTTCATCCGCACCTTGGCGACCGAGCCGTCGGCGTGGGTGATCACGTCCGAGACGATACCTTCGGTCCGCTTGACGCCCCGCGCCTCGGCGTAGTCGCGCAGGAAGCGGGCGACCAGCCGCGCGTCGACGTGCAGGGCGTAGTTGGCGCCGCCGATCAGGGTGCGCTCGGCCTTGAACGGCAGCATGAACTTGCCCTGCTCGGCCATCACCGCGCCCGGCGCGAAGTCGTGCAGGCCCGACGGGTGCCCCGCGGCCTTGGCCCGCAGCCAGCACTGGTAGAACTCGTGCGGACCGAACGGCCCGCCGATGACCCCGAACGGGTGCATGTAGCGGTCGCCGACGCGCCGCCAGTCCTCGAACCGGATGCCCAGCTTGAAGCTGGCCTGGGTGGCCTGGATGAATTCGCGCTCGTCGATCCCCAGGCTGGCCAGCAGGCGCAGGAACGGCGGGATGGTCGACTCGCCGACGCCGATCGTGCCGATCTCCTCGGACTCGACCAGCTCGATTCGGCAGCCTCCGGCCTGGAAATAGTGGCTGAGCATGGCCGCCGTGATCCAGCCGGCGGAGCCGCCGCCGACGATGACGATCTTACGGATGGCGTTGGGATGGGTGTGGGACATCGCGTCAAATCCTACTGCGCGGCCACAGGGGCGGGACGGCAATACTGGTCGAGGAAGGCGGCGTGCGGCGGCGCCGAGGCCACGACCTCGGCGATGGCCTTGCGCATTTCGGCGAGCGGGGCGCTCAGCGCCTGGGCGTCGATCCCGTCAAGCGCCGGATCGACCATCTCGGGCAGCAGTTCGAAGCCGGCGTAGATCGCCATCCAGCTGGCGGGCTGGAACATCTCCCAGCGGTAGCGGACGAAGTGGCCGCGCTGGCGGAAGAGCTCGACCTTGCGGCGCAGGCTGTCGGGGAGGGTCACGGCGTTGCAGTCGCGCCAGAAGGCGGTGTCGCTCCCCTCTCCCCTGGACCGCTGGTTGGCCCAATAGTGCAGGATGATGAAGTCGCGTACGCGCTCCATCTCTCGGCGCGACCAGTCGTTGAACTCGTCGACCAGCTCGGGCGCGAAATCCTTGTCGGGGAACAGCGCCTTGATCTTCTCGACGCCCGTCTCGATCAGCGCGATCGAGGTGCTCTCCAGCGGCTCCAGGAAGCCGGACGAGAGACCCAGGGCGATGACGTTCCGGTTCCAGGCCTGCTTGCGCCGGCCGGGATTGAAGCGGATCAGGCGCGGCGCGTGCAGCAGGCGGTCGGGGACGGCGGCCTTCAGCTCGGCCAGGGCGTCTTCGTCGCTGATATGCCGCGAGGAGAAGACATAGCCGTTGCCATAGCGGTGCTGCAGCGGGATCCGCCAGCGCCAGCCGGCCGACTGCGCCTTGACCTCGGTGTAGGGCGCGGGATCGCCGACGCCTTCGCTCTGGACGGCGAAGGCGCGATCGCAGAACAGCAGGTCGCTCCAGGACTCGTAGCCGGTCTGCAGCGCCTCCTCGATCAGCAGGCCCCGGAAGCCCGAGCAGTCGATGAACAGATCGCCCTCGACGGTGGCGCCGGTGTCGAGGTCGAGCGACGCGACGAAGCCGTCCTCCGGTCTCAGATTGACCTTGGTGATCCGCGCATCGATGCGGCGCACGCCGTTGTCCTCGGCGACGCGGCGCATCAGCTGGGCGAACAGGCCCGCGTCCAGGTGCAAGGCCCAGTCGAAGATCGACAGGCTGTTGGCCGGATTGCGCGGCGGGGCCATGAACTTGCCCGCCGCCGCCAGCGATGCGCCCAGGGAGTAGTCCTGGATGTTGGTCGGCTCGCCGCCCTGGGCCAGCTTGCGCCAATAGTGATGAAACGGGACGCCCCGCAGGTCCTGGCCGAACAGGCCGAAGGGGTGGATGAAGGCGTGGCCTTCGCGCAGCCAGCCGTCGAAGCGGATGCCCAGCTTGCAGGTCGCCTGCGTCGCCCGCATGACCTCGATGTCGGAGAGGCCCAGCTGCTGATAGAAGCCACGGATCGTGGGGATGGTCGCCTCGCCCACGCCGATCGTGCCGATCTCGGAGCTTTCGACGAGGGTGATCTCGAGCGGTCCGCCCTGGAAATGCCGACGCAGCGCCGCAGCCGCCATCCAGCCGGCGGTGCCGCCGCCGACGATCACGAGCTTGCGGATTCTTTTGTCCTGCATCGGACGTTCCCCAATGACTGTTCAGGATCCGGATCTGGCGCCCGGTTATGTCGAGGCTAGCGGTTCGCCGCGTCGCCCGACAGGTCTCGCCTCAAGGAAAAAAGCGGCCGCCGCAAGGGGGAAGCGCGGCGGCCGGCAGGAGGTGAGAGGAAACGCTTACCAGCGCGCGCGGAGACCCAGCGTGTAGCGGGGTTCGAACTCGTTCTGGCTGGAGTACTGGGTCTTACCCTGGGCGAAGCGGAGGTAGTAATCCTCGATCTCGCCGGTGACGTTCGACCCGTTGAAGTAGATCGTGACGTTGTCGCGGATGTTGTAGCTGACGTTCACGTCCACATAGCCCGTCGACTTCTGCATGACCGGGATCACGCGGTTGCCGCCGCCGCCCATCGTCCCCGAGAGGCGATCGGTGCGGTAGTTGTAGGCGACGCGGGCCTGCAGCTTGTCGTCCTGGTACCACCCCACCAGGTTGAACTGGTGCTTGGAGTTGTCGAAGAACGGGATCTCGTCGCCGGCGAGGTCCAGGCGGCTCTCGTGGCTGGGCGAGTAGGTGTAGTTGCCGTCCACACCGAAATTCGACAGCAGGCCCATGTCGGGCAGCACGTCGGCGAAGGCGACCTTGGCGCCGACCTCCACGCCCTTGACCGAGCCGCCGTCGCCTTGCAGCGGCAGGCTGACGTCGACCTCGCGGCGGATCACGCCGTCCTGGTCGGGGAAGCGGCCCTTG
Source organism: Caulobacter segnis ATCC 21756 (assembly GCF_000092285.1). Classification (NCBI taxonomy): domain Bacteria; kingdom Pseudomonadati; phylum Pseudomonadota; class Alphaproteobacteria; order Caulobacterales; family Caulobacteraceae; genus Caulobacter; species Caulobacter segnis. The sequence goes on from NC_014100.1 coordinate 4,087,623, forward strand.
ATCGTGCCGCCGGTGACGAAGCTGTCGATCTTCAGCTGGAAGGCCGAGATGTTCAGCATCGAGGCGCGGCCGAAGTAGTACTCGACGGCGCCGTCGAAGTTCGACGCCCGCCACGGGTTCAGGTTCGGGTTGCCCGACGAGCTGGCGCCGGTGACGCAGCGGATGTTCAGGCCGTTGCCGCAGTCGGCGGTGAAGATCGACAGACCGCCGCCGTAGTTGCCCAGGTCGAGCGGCTGCATCGTCTTGGCGTAGGCCGCGCGCAGCTTGATGTTGTCGGTCAGGTCGTAGACCGCGTTCACCGACGGCAGCCAGTCGGTGTACTTGCGCTTGGTCACCTGGTCGCCCGCGTCGGCGTTGGTGTCGCCGTAGTTGCGGACATCGCCGGTCAGGTTCTGCTTGACGTTCAGCTCGGTCTGGATGACGCGCAGGCCGATGTCGCCGTGCAGGTTGCCGATCTCGAAGTCGGCCGAACCGTAGGCGCTCTGCTCCTTCAGCGTCACGTCGTAGGTCTGGCCCGGGACGATCACGCGGATGGCGCCGCCGAACACCTTCTTGTGGAAGGCCTCGGCGTCGTCGAAGTCGCGCGGATCGATGGCCCAGAAGCCCGGAATGCCGCTGGTCACGCCGCCCAGGTCGTCGACCCAGATGGTGTTGTTGTAGGTCGTCAGCTTGGTCGGACGATTGACCGTGTAGCCTTGGAACACCGGCGCGCCGGTGATCGGATCGGGCACGAACTCGCCCGCCTGGCACTGGTTCTGGTTCATCACGACGTCGATGGCCTTCCACTGGGCCTCGCAGCCGCCGGCCGGCACGGGCGAGCCGTTGGCCTGCACCGCGCCCGGGACGCCGCCGTAGAAGCCCGAGAACAGGTGGAACTGCTCGACGTCGACCGAGCGATCGCTCTGGCGCACGCCGGCGTCGATCTTGGTGATGAAGCCCAAGAGCTTGTCATCGAAGCGATAGTGACCCTCGGCCCGGAACACGTTCATGTCCGAGTTCACTTCGTTGTTGCCTTCCGACGAGAAGGCCCCGATGGCGTAGCTGTCCTTGTTCGCCATGTAGTCCTTGAGGGACTTGCCGGCGCCCAGGCCGCCCGTGATCGGACGATCGAAGCCGCTCCACACCGGGTGATCGCCGGCGATGTTGTAGTGCAGCTGCGGGTTCTGGCCGTAGCCTTGCGGGTTCGGGTTCAGGTAGCAGCCGCCGGCGCTGCCGACGACGGCGTTGGACCGCTGCCCGGCCGGATACTGGTCGCAGATCGCCTTCGGATAGAACGTGCCGCGGGTGCGGTCGTTGGCGTCGCGGAACAGGTTGAAGCGGCCGGCGCCGTACTGCCAGTTCGACAGGTCGCCCTGGGCCTGGCCGTTCATGCTGAGACGGTCGCCGGTGGCGCGGATGGCGCGGACTTCCGAGGTGAACGGTCCGCCGTTGTCGTACTTCAGTTCGAGATTGTAGTTCTTGGACTCGGACTTGGTGGTGCGGTTGACGCTGAACGAGTTCACCCACCAGGCGTCGATGTCGTACTCGTCGACCGAGACCCACGGGCGGCCGTTGCCGCCGTTGGTGGTGGGGGCGTTGACGCCGGTCGGGTCGAACACGGTGGGCTTGGTCCAGACGCCGAAGGCGCCGCCGTCCCAGCGGTTGGAGATGTTGATGCCGGCGGCCCGGTTGTATTCGTCGAGCTTGGCGTAGAAGCCCTCGGCGATCAGGGTGAAGCCTTCGCCCAGCTTGGCCTCGAAGGCGACGTTGACGCCCAGGCGCTTGCGCTCGACGACGCGGTTGAAGCTCTCGAAGCCGTGCGGCGAGACGAAGTTATTGGGATTGCTGCCGCCCCAGTCGTTGTTGCCCGACAGGCTGGCGACGCCCGAATAGTTGTTGCCCAGGTTCGACTTGCTGGAAGCCGCGCCGATCATCAGGCCGACGTTGTCGTTGCGCCAGTTGACGACGCCGTTGACCAGGTAGTCGTCCTTCTTGGTGCGATCGCCACGCTGGGCCTCGGCCGCGCCGGTGAAGGTCAGCCCCTCGCCGAACTGGAATGGGCGGCGGGTCTTCAGGTCCAGGGTGCCCGAGATGCCCGACAGGGCGTTGCGCGGGTTGGTCGACTTGTAGACCAGCACCTGGTTCATCAGCTGCGAGGGCACGTCCAGCAGGTTCGGCTGGGCCGAGCCCATATTGCCGGCGCTGAGGTACTGTTCGCCGTTGAGCAGGGTGATGACCTGGGCCAGGCCGCGGATATTGACCGTCGCGCCCTCACCGGCGTTGCGCTGGATCTGCACGCCCGAGATGCGCTGCAGGGAGTCGGCGATGGTGACGTCCGGCAGCTTGCCGATGTCTTCCGCCGAAATGGCGTCGACGATGGCCGATTGCCTGCGCTTGATGTCCACCGACTTCATCTGCGAGCCGCGGACGCCGGTGACGACGATCTCCTCGACCTGCGTGTCGGCGGCTCTTTCCTGCGCGAAGGCGCCCGTGGTCAGCGCCAATTGCGATGCGCCGGCGACGAGCGCCAGCGTCAGGCCGCGCGTGAGCACGGCTTTCCTTGCTTCCTGAGACAATTCCTCGCTCCCCAATAGATCGTTCTTATTGGCCACCCGCCCCGTCCCGCGCCTGCGCTCCCGCGCCGGTCAGCGAGCCGCGTCAGGGGCTTCGCCGGGCTTGCCCAACCGCCTGACCGACGATTGTCCAAGTCCTTGGCGCCCCCAGCGCCCGGACATTCGATTCTGGTCTTTCGCCTTCACCGAACGCTGGCACATTTCAGAAATGTCCCACCCAAGTCAACAAGAATGTCAACGTTGTCATTGTTGCGAGACAAGGCGTTATACGCCGTAACCGTGCCTGCGCCAGGAAGGTACCGGTCACATGGCGCATCCGCCGACGCCCCGCGAATATCCCTTACAGGGCTGGAAAAACGGAGGTTCTACCGCCTGACCCCGCGCCCCGGCCTCATTGCGCGGCCCCGAAAAGACTGACCACCACGACTCACCACGAGCGCGCGGAATCCGGAGCGTAAACCAGCATGACAGGCGGCCAATTTGTCTTGCCCATGTCCACAAAAATGGCTCACGAATGTCCCAAGGCATGACAGGCGGGACATCATCGGCTAGAGCAATCGGCGTTCGTCGTCTCGCGGGCCGCCTTTCAATGGGGGGACGCCCGGCTTAGCTTGACGCCCGAACGGACGCGGGGACCCATGACGACGATCAATGACGTGGCTGAACGGGCGGGCGTTTCGCCCAAGACCGTCTCTCGCGTTCTCAATGATCATGAGAGCGTCAGCGCCAAGACGCGCGATCGCGTCCAGGCGGCCATGCGCGACCTTGGCTACCAGCCCAGCGCCGCGGCCCGCGGCCTTCGCTCTCAGGGCTCCGGCTCGGTCGGCGTGCTGATGGGCGACCCATCCGGCGGCTATCACACCCGCATCCACCACGCCCTGCTGCTGGCCTGCGTCGAAACAGGACGCCATCTCACGGTCGATCTGTCAGATGGATTGGCGCCCGGCTGGCAAGACCGTCTCCACGCCTTTATCCGCGACAGCGGCGTGCGCGAGATGATCCTGCTGCCGCCGGAGTGCGACTTCGGGGCGATGAAAGACCTTCTGCGCGAGCTGGACGTCCGCTGCGTCCTGATCTCGCCGACCACGCCCGATCCTCGCTTTCCAGCCATCGCGATGGACGACCGGGCCGCGGCCCGCGAGGTGGTCGAACACCTCTTCTCGCTGGGGCACACGCGGATCGGCCACATCGCCGGCCATCCCGACCATGCGGCCAGCACGCACCGGCGCAACGGATTCTATGAGGCCTATGCGGCGCGCGGCCTTCCGCGTCCTGGGCCCGAGTTGGTCGTCGGCGGCGAGTTCACCTTCAAGACGGGCCTCGAGGCGGCCAAGACCCTGCTCGACATCGCCGATCCGCCGACCGCGATCTTCGCGGCCAACGACGAGATGGCCGCGGCCACCTGCATGGAGGCTCAACGTAGGGGCCTGCGGATTCCCGACGACATCTCGGTGGTGGGCTTCGACGACCAGCCGATCGCCAGCGTGATCTGGCCCAGCCTCACCACCATTCGCCAACCGTTCGAGCAGATGGCCCTGCGCGCGTTGCAGACCTTCGCGGCGTGGAACGCCAACGAAGGCGCGGGAAAGACGAACGCCCCCTTCCTCGCGCGCCATTCCCTGGTGGTGCGCGAATCCACCGGTCCTGTCGGAAGCGGCTCGCCGCCTCCCAGAAAGCCCTGACACCCGACACGCCCTCAACGCGGCGCGGCGAACAACGAACAAGACGAATACGACGGAGGAAACATGACCCGGACGACCTTGCGCGGCCTGACCCTGGCCCTGCTGATCGGCGCCTCCGCGCCGACCCTGACCGCCACCGCCGCCCTGGCCCAGACCCCGGCCGCCGCCCCTTCGGCTCGTCCCTGGCTGGACGCCAAGCTGGACGCCGACAAGCGCGCCGACCTCGCCGTGGCCGCGATGACCAACGACGAGAAGTTCACGGTGATCTTCGGCTACTTCGGCGCCGACATGAAGCCGAAGTACACGCGCCATCCGGACTCCCTGGACGCGTCGGCCGGCTATGTGGCGGGCGTGCCGCGGCTGGGCATTCCGGGCCAATGGCAGACCGACGCCGGCGTCGGCGTCGCCACCCAGGGCGCGCGCCAGGACCTGCGCCAGCGCACCGCCCTCCCCGCCGGCGTCGCCACGGCCGCCACCTGGAATCCGGAGCTGGCCGAGAAGGGCGGGGCCATGATCGGCAAGGAAGCCCGCGACTCCGGCTTCAACGTCCAGCTTGCCGGCGGCGTGAACCTGGTGCGCGAGCCGCGCAACGGCCGGAACTTCGAGTACGGCGGCGAGGATCCCTGGCTGGCCGGCGTGATGGTCGCCGCCCAGATCCGCGGCATCCAGTCGAACAACATCATCTCGACCATCAAGCATTACGCCCTGAACGCCCAGGAGACCGGCCGCTTCGTGGTCAGCTCCAACATCAGCGAGACGGCCGCCCGCACCTCCGACCTGCTGGCCTTCCAGTTCGCCATCGAGCAGTCGGACCCGCACTCGGTCATGTGCGCCTACAACCGCGTTAACGGGACCTACGCCTGCGAGAACGACTGGCTGCTGAACACGGTCCTGAAGAAGGACTGGGGCTACAAGGGCTATGTCATGTCCGACTGGGGCGCCGACCACTCGTCGGCCAAGGCGGCGAACGCCGGCCTTGACCAGGAGTCGGCGGGCGACGCCTTCGACAAGCAGCCCTTCTTCGGCGCGCCGCTGAAGGCCGACCTCGCCGCCGGCCGCGTGAGCCAGGCTCGGATCGACGACATGGCGCGCCGCGTGCTGCGCGCCCTGTTCGCCAGCGGCGCGGTCGATCATCCCGTCCCCACACCCACCTCGCACGACCTGCCCGCCGCCACCCTGGCCGCGCACGCCAAGGTCACCCAGGCCGACGCCGAGGAAGGCATCGTCCTGCTGAAGAACGACGGCGGCCTGCTCCCCCTGGCCAAGACGGCCAAGACCATCGCCGTGATCGGCGCCCACGCCGACGTCGGCGTACTGTCGGGCGGCGGGTCGTCCCAGGTCTATCCGGTCGGTGGCCGCGCGGTGAAGGGCCTGGAGCCCGCCACCTGGCCGGGCCCGGTGATCTACTATCCGTCGTCGCCGCTGAAGGCGCTGCAGGCGCGCTATCCCAACGCCAAGGTCGTCTATGACGACGGGACCGATCCGGCGCGCGCCGCCAAGCTGGCCGCCGACAGCGAGCTGGCGCTGGTGTTCGCCGACCGGTGGACCACCGAGTCCGTCGACGTCGAGACGCTGAACCTGCCCAAGAACCAGGACGCCACCATCGACGCGGTCGCCTCGGCCAACAAGAAGACCGTGGTCGTGCTGATCACCGGCGGTCCCGTGGTCATGCCGTGGCTCGACAAGGTCGGCGCCGTGGTCGAGGCCTGGTACCCCGGCACGGCGGGGGGCGAAGCCATCGCCCGCGTCCTGACCGGCGAGGTCGACGCCTCGGGCCGCCTGCCCGTCACCTTCCCCAGGAGCGTGGCCGACCTGCCCCGCCCGACGCTGGACGGCGATCCCAAGACGCCCGAGGCGCTGTTCGACGTGAACTACGACATCGAGGGCGCCGCGGTCGGCTACAAGTGGTACGACCTCAAGAAGATCGAGCCGCTGTTCCCGTTCGGGCACGGCCTGTCCTACAGCAAGTTCGCCTATTCGAACCTGACGGCCGCGGCCGCCGGCGACAAGGTGACCGTCAGCTTCGACGTCAAGAATGTCGGCGCCCGCGCCGGTAAGGACGTGCCGCAGGTCTATGTCTCGCCGAAGGCCGGCGGCTGGGAAGCGCCCAAGCGTCTGGCCGGCTTCAAGAAGGTGTCGTTGGCGCCGGGCGCGACCCAGCGCGTGACCGTCACGGTGGATCCTCGCCTCCTGGCCTCCTGGGACGACAAGGCGCACGGCTGGTCCATCGCCGCGGGCCAGTACGATATCGCGCTGGGCTCATCTTCGAGGGCCCTGGTCGCCAGCACGCCGGTCACCTTGACCGGCGCCAAGCTGCCGGTGTCGCCGAAAGGGCGCTAAGGAGCCGGATCCCCGGCGCGCTCGACAGCCTCGCCCGCGCGTGATCAAGCGCCTGTGCGAGGCTGGTTTCCCCTCACTCCCGCGCTGCGTGCGGGGTTTGGGGTTAGAGCTTTGCCTGGATGGCCCTCCCTACGGCGTCGGCGTCTGGGCCGAGGATGACGTGGACGAGGGTGTCGGTGATGTGGACGAGGCCTCGGGCGCCGGCGTTGGCGAGGGCGGCCTGGTCCAGGGCGGCGGGTTTTTGCAGGACCAGGCGCAGGCGGCTGGAGCCGGCTGAGAGCTGGCGCAGGTTGCCGGGCCCGCCGAGGGCGGCCAGCAGGGCCTTGGCCTTGGCCTCGTCCTGGGCGCTCGGGGCGCTGGACGCGACCTGGGACGACTGAGCCTGGACCGGAGGCTGGACCTTGGGCGCGGGCGCTCCCAGGGCGGCGCGGATCTCGCCGGCGACGGCGTCGGCGATGGGGCCCAGCACCACCTGCAGGGCCTTGTCGGAGGGACGGACGATCCCGCGCGCGCCCAGCGCCTTGAGGGCGGCCTCGGAGACGGCGGCCTGGTCGGCGACGATCAGGCGAAGGCGCGTGGTGCAGGCGTCGACGCTGGCGAGGTTCGTGGCCCCGCCCAGGGCCTGGACGAAGTCGGCCCCGCGCCCGCCGCCGGTGGTGACGGCCTGGATCGGAGCGGCCTCGTCGTCCTCGCGGCCGGGGGTCTTGAGGTCGAACCGGGCGATGGCCAGGCGGAAGAGACCGTAATAGACGCCGGCGTAGACGAGGCCGATCGGGATCAGCCACAGCGGCCGGCTGGCCTTGCCGAAGTTCAGCACATAGTCGAACAGGCCCGCCGAGAAGGTGAAGCCCAGCTTCACATGCAGCATGTCCAGCAGCGCCATGGAGACGCCTGTCAGGATGGCGTGGATCGCATAGAGCGCCGGGGCCAGGAACATGAACGAGAACTCGATCGGCTCGGTCACCCCGGTCAGGAACGAGGTCAGGGCCAGCGAGGCCAGCATGCCGCCGACGGCCTTTTTCTTCTCGGGCTTGGCGGCGTGGTACATGGCCAGGCACGCGGCCGGCAGGCCGAACATCATCACCGGGAAGAACCCGCTCATGAACGCCCCGGCGCTGGGGTCGCCGGCGAAGAAGCGGCGAAGGTCGCCGGTCGCGCCGTGATAGTCGCCGACCACGAACCAGGCGATGTTGTTGAGGATGTGGTGCAGGCCGGTGACGATCAGGATCCGGTTGAGGAACCCGAACACCACAAGGCCGATCTCGCCCGAGCCGACCACGGCCCGGCTGGCCGCGTCGACCCCGCCGTTGATCGCGTCATAGCCCAGGCCCAAGAGGACAGCGATGGCCAGACCCGCCAGGCCCGAGACGATCGGCACGAACCGCCGGCCGCTGAAGAAGGCCAGATACTCCGGCAGCTTGAAGCCGGAGAAGCGGTTGTAGAAGAGGCCGCCGATGATCCCTGAGACGATGCCGATCGGCACGCTGAGCTTCGCCAGCGCCTTGGCCTTGTAGGCGGCGCTGGCGAGATCGGCGTGGGCCTGGACGAGGCCCGCCGTGACCTCGGCCGGGACATGCAGCAGGGCCTTGGCGCCCTCGACGGCGATCAGGAAGCAGACCACGCCCGCCAGGCCCGCGGCGCCATTGTTCTCGCGGGCCAGGCCCACGGCCACGCCGATGGCGAAGAGCAAACCGAGGTTGGAGAAGATCGCGTCCCCGGCCGCGGCCATGAAGCCGATGTTCAGGAGGTCCGGCTGGCCCAGGCGCAGCAGCAGCCCCGCCACCGGCAAGACCGCGATCGGCAGCATCAGGGCCCGGCCCAGCGGCTGGAGGATCTCAAGCGGAGACTTCATCTGGGTCAGGCTCCGAGGCTGGCTTGGACGAGGCCGCGCACGGCCTCGGGCGAGGTCTGGGCCAGGGCCCGGGCGGCCAGATCCTGGCAGGCGAGGAGATCCAGCGCGCGGACGCGGGCCTTGACCTCCGGAGCGATGGCGGCGGTGGTCGAGAGCTCCGTGACCCCCAGGCCCAAGAGGATCGGCGTGGCCACGAGATCCGAGGCCAGGCCCCCGCAGACCCCGACCCAGCGGCCGTGGGCCTTCGCCCCCTGGCAGGTCTGGGCGATCATCCGCAGCACCGCCGGGTGCAGGGCGTCGATCCGCGCGGCCAGCTCCGGATTACCCCGGTCCATGGCCAGGACGTATTGGGTGAGATCGTTGGTGCCGACCGAGAGGAAGTCGGCCTCGGCGGCGATCAGGTCGGCGGTCACAGCCGCGGCCGGGGTCTCGATCATCACGCCCAGTTCGACGTGATCGGTGACGCCCAGCTCGCGCTTGGCCTCTTCCAGCACCGCCCGCACGGCGCGCAGCTCATCGAGGCTGCCGATCATCGGGACCATGATCTTGCACTGGCCTTGAGGAACGACCCGCAGGATGGCGCGCAGCTGGGTCTTCAGAAGGTGCGGCCGCCAGAGGCTGACGCGCACGCCGCGCAAGCCTAGCGCCGGGTTCTCCTCGGCCGGGATCGGCAGGTAGGGCGCGGCCTTGTCACCGCCGACGTCCAGGGTGCGCACGATCAGCGGCTTGCCTTGAAGGGCGTCGGCGATGGCCTGGTACTGGCGGGCCTGCTCGTCCTCGTCGGGCGGGGTCTGGCGGTCCAGGAACAGGAACTCGGTGCGAAGAAGCCCACTGCCCTCCGCGCCGTTCTCGATCGCCGCCAGGGCGTCCTTGACCGAGCCGGTGTTGGCGAAGACCTCGATGCGGGTCCCGTCGCGGGTCACGGCCGGCTCAAAGGCGGCGGCCTTGGCGGCGGCCTTGCGGGCCTGACGGCCGGCCAGGGCCGTCTGGGCCGCTTCCAGGGCCGGGGCGTCGGGGGCCACGCGCAGGCTCCCGCCGTCGGCGTCGAGGATCAGGGCCGTTCCGTCGGCGATGCTCAGCGTCGCGCCGCCCAGCGCCACCAGGGCCGGGATCCCCATGGCCGCGGCCAGGATCGCCACGTGCGAGGTCGGACCGCCCCGGGCGGTGGCGAAGCCGGCGATGACGCCAGGGTCCGCGCCCATCAGCTGCGAGGGCAAGAGCTCGTCGGCCAGCAGGATCGCGCCTGGCGGCAGGACCGTGGCCTCGTCGTCTTCTCCGGCCAGCGCCCTTAGAACCTGGCGCTCGAGGTCGATCAGGTCGTCGACCCGCTCGGCCATCCGGCGATCCCCCAAGGCCCGCAGCGCCTCGACATAGCCGCCCACCGCCGCGCGCCAGCCAAAGCCGGCGCTCTTGCCCGCCGCGATCAGGCTCCTGGCCTGGGCGAGAAGCTCGGGATCGTCGAGGAAGGCCAGGTGCGCGGCCAGGATCGCCTTGCGGGCCTTGTCGCCTTTAGAGGCGCTGGCCTCGATCTTGGCGCGGACCTTGTTCAAGGCGGCCAGCAGCGCGGTCTCTTCGTGCGCCGCGCCCTGGCCCTCTTCGCGCACGGCGATGTCGGTCGAGGCCAGGCGCACGGCCTTGCCGATCGCCAGGCCCGGCGCGGCCAGCACGCCCTTCAGCACCCCGTCGGCCGGCAGGGCCGCTGGAGCCAGGGGCGCTTCGGCGGCGATCGGCGCGGGAGCCGAAGTCGTCTTGGCCGAGGTCTTCTGGGCCGAGGTCTTCTGGGCCGGAACCGGCGCCCCCTCGCCCATGCCGCTCTCGATCAGGTCGGCGATGGCGTCGACGGCGGCCTTCGCGTCCGCGCCCGAGGCCAGGACTTGAATCTCATCGCCGTGGCGCGCGGCCAGGGCCATCAGTCCCACCGGGCTCCTTGCGCTCGACCGACGGCCGCCCACGGCCAGCGCGGTCTCGGCGGCGAAGGTCTTGGCCAGCTCGGCGATCCGCGCCGCCGGTCGCGCGTGGATCCCGTGCATCAACGGCACGGTCACCGCGCGGGAAATCTCGTTGGTGGGTTCGGCGGCGTCCGAGACGCCCGCGCCGCCCAGCGGCCGCAGCTCCATCAGGAACCCGCCCGCCTCCACGGCCATGTCCTGGTCGCGGCGCACGATCTCGAAGGCTTCGGGATTGGTGATCACCACCGGGGTGATCAGGCTCTTGGCCCGCTGGGCCAGCAAATCGAGGTCAAAGCTGATCAGCGGCTGCCCGGTCTTGACCGCCTGGCCCTCGCGCACGTGGACCTCAAAGCCCTCGCCGCCCAAGGCCACCGTCTCCAGGCCCACATGCATCAGGATCTCGGCGCCCGCCGTCGATCGCAGCGTCACCGCGTGACCCGCCCGATGCGCCGACACCACAACCCCGTCGCACGGCGCCACAAGCTCCCCGCCCAACGGATCGATCGCCACCCCGTCACCCAGCATCCGGCCCGCGAACACCGCGTCCGGAGCCTCCGACAACGACGCGATCCAGCCCTTGAGGGGCGAGGCGAGAACGAGGTTGGACAAGGGCTTCGGCTCTTCTTGAAAACTAGTTCGCGGGCGTCAGGGTCACGCGATCGATCGCCCAGAAGGGATCGACGCTCTTGGCCGTGAAGCTCAGGCAAAGATCGACCTTACCCCGACGCGCGGGCAAACGGCTGGTGATCGTGGACAGGCCCGGATTTTTCGTCGCCTCGCCCAGCGGAATGGCGGCCAGGCGTTCGCCCGCGCAGCCGGCGCGCACCTCAAGCTCGCCGCCCGGCGTCGCGGGCGCGCGCAGCGGAATGCGGTCGCGGTCGGCGCCGACCTGGAAGTTGAAGGGGATCTGACTGGCGCGGACGCTGAGGATCGCGCCCTTCGTGAGGTCCGCGCTCTCCCAGATCCAGCAGGGATTGAGGATGTCGACGAACATCATCGCCCGCCGCTCGAAGGCGCGCGGGGCGTCGTCGACCATGGTCAGGGGCACCTTCTCGGTGCAGAGCTTCAGTTGCGCGCTCAGGCGGGTGTGCAGCAGGGTCGGCGTGAGGGTCCACGATCGCTCGCGGCCCAGGGCCTGGCCGTCCAGGAAGGACCGGGCCTTCACCGTTGTTCCCGCCGGCAGGTCCAGCTCGTCGGCGTAAGGCGTCGAGACTGTGGTCGGCGCCTTGCCGTCGAGCGTGTAGCGGATTTCGCCAAGCCCGAGCCCCGTGGACAGCGCCAGCCGCGTCTTGCCCCCTTCGCCTTCCGACAGCGTCGGTTGCGGCTCGAACGGGACGGTGTTGGCGGCGACGCCGAGGATCTTCAGCCGCGCCATCTCGGCGGGCAGGCGGCGGGCGAAGTCGCTCCAGTCGGCGCCGCCCTCCGGCGTCCAGCCCCGCTCGGCCAGGGCGACGGCGCGCGGGAAGGCCATGGCCTGCATCCGCGCGTCGGTCTGCATGTGCTCGGTCCAGACATTGGCCTGGACGCCGAGGATGTGCTGGCGCTGGTCGGCGGTCAGTTGGGCCGGCGCGGGGTCGAAGGCGTAGACATCCTTCAGGCTGACCACCTTGCCCCGGCCGGTCGGCTCGTCGGGCGAGGCGCTCTGACGGTTGTCGAGATACAGCGTCGGGTGCGGCGACAGCACGGTGTCATGGCCCGCCTTGGCCGCGGCGATCGCGCCGTCGATCCCGCGCCAGGACATCACCGTGGCGTTGGGCGCGAGGCCCCCCTCCAGAATCTCGTCCCAGCCGATCAACCGGCGGCCGCGCTTCTCGAGGGTCTTGCCGACGCGCTGGATGAACCAGCTCTGCAGCTCGTGCTCGTCCTTCAGCCCCAGTTCCTTGATCTTGGCCTGGATCTTGGGACTGGCCTTCCACTGGTCCTTGATCGCCTCGTCGCCGCCCACGTGGATGAAGGTCGAGGGGAAGAGGTCCATCACCTCGTTCAACACGTCGTCGAGGAAGGCGAAGGTCGCGTCGTCGGTGTTGTAGAGCCACGGGAAGACTCCCCAGTCGCCCATCTTCGACGCATCGGGCGGCGCCGAGCCGAGCTCCGGATAGGCGACGATCGGCGCGAGGGCGTGGCCGGGGGTCTCGATCTCGGGGACGATGGTGATGTTGCGGGCGGCGGCGTAGGCGACGAGGTCGCGGACCTGGTCCTGCGTGTAGAAGCCGCCGTACTTCGGATAGGCGCGCGCCGCGCCGGGCTCCACGCGCCAGGCGCCGACCTGCGTCAGCTTCGGATACTTCTTGATCTCCAGCCGCCAACCCTGGTCGTCGACCAGGTGCCAGTGGAAGGTGTTGAGCTTGTGCGCCGCCATGGCGTCGAGCGTCGCCTTCAGCGTGGCGATCGACTGATAGTGCCGGGCGCTGTCGACCATCAGGCCGCGCCAGGCGAAGCGCGGGGCGTCCTCGATGACGGCGGCCGGAATGGCGACGGGGCCCTTTGTCTCGTCGGGCGTCGCCAACTGCCACAGAGACATGGCGCCATAGAACAGGCCCGCGCGCTGGGCGGCGGCGATGGTCACGCCGCTCGGCGAGACGTCGAGCTTGTAGGCTTCGCCAGAAGGGCCCTCGCGGGTGAGGACGATGGCGCCAGCGGTCGGTCCGCCTTCGACGACGGCGGGTCGGAAACCGCGCGAGCGGCGGATCAGGTCGGCGAGCTGGTTGGCGACGCCTCGGGCCTCGACATCGCCCTTGGCGACGTGGATGCGGGTGGCGGCGGAGAGCTTGAAGGCCCCCTCGGCGCGGACCGCCTTGGCCGGCGCGGGGGTGAGGGTCAGGTCGGCGGCGCCCGCCGGCGTGGCGAAGGCGGCGGCCAGGGCGAGAGCCGAGACGACGACGGTGCGGAGCGGGGTCAGGGTCACGCGGCCTCGCGAAAACTCAGGCGGCAAAAAGCGGGCGGAACAGCTGGGCTGTCCCGCCCAATCTCCATGCTTGCAGTCAGGAGGGGATCGGATCAATGCGCATGGGCGGAAGCTCGGGGCGCCCGAGCCTCCGCCCCTGACGCGCTAGAAGCTCACGTTCAACGTGGCCTGCAGCTTGCGGCCCGTGCGGTAGACGCCGCGCGGCAGGGCCGTGGTGTTGGCGTAGGCGTAGTACTCGCTGTCCAGCAGGTTCTGCGCCGACACCGAGGCGGTGATGTTCTTGGTCACCGCGTAGCCGGCCGTCACGTCCAGCGTCTTGGAGGCGCGGACGAACATGTTGTCGCCGCGGTCCACGCCGGTGAAGTACTTCGACCGCCAGGTGAAGGTCGCCCGGGCCGAGAACGGACCGTGCTCGTAGAAGGGGCTGACATTGACCTGGTTCTTCGAGCTGTAGGGCAGCGGCGCGCCGTCCTGGCCCGAGGCGTCGGCGTAGGTGTAGTTGGCCAGCAGGCCAAAGCCGTAGGCGTAGGTCTGCTGGTAGGCCAGCGCCACGCCCTTCACTTCGGCCGAGCCCGCGTTGAACGGACGGCTGATCTGGTAGGTCGTGACCTTGCCCTGGGACTGGTTGAAGTACGACTCCGGCTGCGTGCGCTGCAGGATGTAGTTCGAGATGTCCTTGTAGAAGACCTCGGCCGACAGGATGGCCTGGGGCTGGAAGTACCACTCGGCCGAAGCGTTGAAGTTGCTCGACTTGTAGGGTTCCAGCGCCGGGTTGCCGCCGCCGCCGGTCAGGATGCCGTCCGACAGCCAGAAGTAGTTGGTCATGTCGGCGTAGTTCGGACGGGCGATCACCTGGGCCGCGGCGAAGCGGAACACGAGGTCCTCGCGCGCGTCGACGATGATGTTCACGCTGGGCAGGACGTTGTCGTAGCTCTTCTTGGTGACCTGCCAGGTCCAATCGGCGGCCGCGTTGCACGGCGCGCCGGGCTTGCAGACATAGCCGGCGCTGTTCACCGAGGTCTTCACGTAGCGGACGCCGAAGTTGCCGCGGATGTTGTCGGCCTTGAAGTTGGCCTGGGCGTACGCGGCGTCGATATCTTCCTGGATGTTCCAGTTGCCCGCCGTGAACTCTGCGGCCGCGAAGATCGAGGGCTTGGGCAGAGAACCGCCAGTCGGTAGCCACTTTCCGCTCTGAACGTAGTCCACCATCGACGGACCGCTGATCCGGAAGCGGTTCTTCATCTGGTCGCCGACACCGTCGAAGCCCTTCAGATAGTTGCTGGGGACTTCGCTGGGGCTGAACAGGGAGGCCGGAGCGGCGACGCCGGTGATGGCGATGCCCGCATACTGCTGTCCGGTCTCGTGCTCACGACGCTTGTAGCCGACCTGGACGCGCTGGATGACGCCATCGAAGTCCTTGCCCAGGTCGATCTGGGCGTACTTCTCTTCGTCGGAGGTCGGCTTGGAGACGAGGTTGCCGCTCCAGCCCGGATCGGTCGCGAAGGCGGCCGGGTTGCCCATCACATTCGTCGTATAGGTCAGGCTGCCGGCGCTCTTGGGCGCGCCGCTGATGTCGACGGTGTAGTTGGCCCAGTTCAGGAACTCGAGGAACACCTGGCGCTTGGTGCCGCCGTCGGCGGTGGACTTGCCGATCTCGCCGTTCAGGTCCCAGCCGTCGCCCTTATAGCCGCCCTTCAGGTGATAGGTGTCGGAGTTCAGCTCGGCCTCGCGATACTGGACGTCCAGCACCGACAGGGCGTTGTTGAACGAGGCCTTAGTGACGACGCCGTTATTGACCTCGATGCCGGTCAGGGCGCCCAGGCTGTTCCAGGTGTTGCCTTGGAAGGCGTACATCGACTGGTTGGTGTTGTCGTAGTCGGCCTTGATCTTCAGCCAGTTGAACTCGAACGACAGAGCGTCGGTCGGCTTCCACTGCAGCGCCGTGGTGTAGGTCGTCCGCGTGCGGTCCTGCTCGAAATAGGAGGCGCCGAACGCGTTCGGGCTGCGGGCCGTCAGGTTGGACGTCAGGGTGCTGGCGCAGGTTCCGGTGCAGCCGCGAGTGCGGGAGTCGACCGGATTGTCCGGATTGCCGCCGGCCCACTGGTTGGCGGCGATGGTGCCGTAGCTCTCGACACCGTCGCGGCGCAGCTGGTCTTCGGCGCGCTGGACCGAGAAGCTGGCCCCGAAGGTCTGGTCGGCGTTCTTCCAGCTGACCAGCAGCGAGCCTTGGGCGTCGCCCTTCTTGGAGCGGTCGTTATAAAGATAGCTCACCGCGCCAGCGATCAGGCCAGACTTCAGGTCCAGCGGCTTGCGGGTGTTGACGATGACCGTCCCGCCGATGCTGCCTTCGTCGATGCGCGCTTCGGGCGACTTGTAGATGTCGACCTTGCCGACGATCTGCGGGGCCAGGAGAGCGTAGTTGAAGGTGCGGCCGGGGGAATCGAGAATGAACCAGTCAGCGGAGGCGACGGTCTGGCCGTTCAGCAAGGTGCGGTTCAGCGCGGGGTCGGTGCCCAAGATGCTGACCTTCTCGCCTTGACCGAAGGCGCGGTCCACGGTCACGCCCGGCACGATCGTCAGGGCTTCGGCGACGTTCGCGCTCGGGAACTTGCCGACGTCCTCGGCGGTGACGACATCGATGATGGCGTCGGCGCGGCGCTTGGATTCGATGGATTGCAGCAACGAGGCGCGGATGCCGGTGACAACCACCTGCTCGACGGCGTTGCTGTCTTGCGCCAGAGCCGGAGCGGCGGCCGCGACGGCCATGGCGCTGACGGATGCGGCGAGGACGGACTTGTGGAAACTTTTCATACTCGGCTTCTCCCCATTATGCCGGGCCGCTTGGACCCGGAGCCGAACCCCAAGCCCAATCTGGTACCAATTTTCTGGGAGGATCCGCAGAAATGGGTACTTCTCAGGCCTCGGGAGAGAACTGTGACGGAAATTTTTCGGATGACAAGGCCAAAAAGAAACCAATTACGGACCAAGTTGCGATTGGTATGAAAATGGTCATATGCTATCGGAATGGGCGGCGACCGCCGACGACTTGCGTGGGGAGAGCTGGGCGATGACATTCGCGGAACGGATCGGGCGGCTGGACCCCGCCACCGATCACGCCCCCCTCTACAAGCAGCTGCAGCGCGTCCTGCGCGAAGCGATTCACAAGAAGGTCCTGGGGCCGGACGACGCCTTGCCCGCCGAGCGCGACCTCGCCGACGAGTTCAAGATCTCGCGCATCACGGTGCGTAAGGCTCTGGATGGACTGGTCAGCGAGGGCCTGCTGACCCGCCGCCAGGGGGCCGGCACCTTCGTCGCCGCGCGGGTCGAAAAGAGTTTCTCCAAGCTGTCCTCCTTCACCGAGGACATGATCTCTCGCGGGCGGGTGCCCCGGAGTGAATGGATCAGCCGCAGCGAAGGTCAGGTGACGCCCGAGGAGTCGCTGACCTTGGGCCTGTCGCCGGGGACTCCGGTCTATCGCTTCGCCCGCATCCGCTATGCCGACGGATCGCCCATGGCCGTGGAGTACACGACCATCGCCGCCTTCGCCCTGCCCTCGGTCGAGGCGGTGGGGGTCTCGCTCTACGAGGCGCTGGAGGCGACCGGCCACCGCCCCGTTCGGGCGCTGCAGCGCTTGCGGGCGGTGCTGTTCGCCGCCGAGCAAGCCGACCTGCTGGGCGTGCCCGCCAAGGATGCGGGGTTGCTGATCGAGCGCCGAGGTTTCCTCAAGGACGGCCGGGCGGTGGAAGTCACCCAGTCCTACTATCGGGGCGACGCCTATGACTTCGTGGCCGAGTTGAACGCCCTGTCCTGATGCTGGTCGCGCTTGTCCATGGCCGGGTGCTGACGCCGGCCGGTCTTGTCGAAGACCAGGCCGTCCTCGTCGAGGGCGGCAAGGTGGCCGCCGTGGTTGCGATGGCCGAGGTCCCCGCCGGGGCCGAGCGCCAGGATCTGGCCGGCGGCCTGCTGGTCCCGGGCTATATCGACACCCAGGTCAATGGCGGCGGCGGCGTTCTCTTCAACGACGCCCCGACCGTCGAGACCATCGCCGCCATCGGCGCGGCCCACCGGGCCTATGGCACGACCGGCTTCCTGCCGACCCTGATCAGCGACGATCTGGATGTGGTCGACAGGGCCCTGCGCGCCACCGAGGCCGCCATCGAAGCAGGCGCGCCCGGCGTGCTGGGCGTCCACATCGAGGGGCCGTTCCTCAATCCCAAGCGCAAGGGCATCCACGACGAGGCCAAGTTCCGGGTCATCGACGAGGACGCCATCGCCCTGCTCTCGTCGCTGAAGCGCGGCAAGCTGCTGCTGACCCTGGCCCCCGAGCGCACCACGCCCGAGATCATCGCGCGCCTCTCGAAGGCCGGCGTGATCGTCGCGGCCGGACACACCAACGCCCGCTACGAGACCATGCGCCAGGCCATCGACCAGGGCCTCTCGGGCGTCACCCATCTCTTCAACGCCATGTCGCCGCTGACCAGCCGCGAGCCCGGCGTCGTCGGCGCGGTGCTGGAGGACCAGAGCGTCTGGGCCGGGATCATCGTCGATGGCCGCCACGTCGATCCGGTGACCTTGAAGATCGCCCTGCGCGCCCGGCCGCTGGACCGGTTCATGTTGGTCACCGACGCCATGCCGACCGTGGGCATGGTCGACAAGCGCTTCACCCTGCAGGGTCGCCAGATCACCGTCCGCGACGGCGTCTGCGTCGACGATCACGGCACCCTGGCGGGCTCGGATCTCGACATGGCCGCCGCCGTCCGCAACGCCGTTTCGATGCTGGGCCTGTCCTTGGCCGACGCCGTCATGATGGCCTCGGCCGCCCCCGCCGCGTTCCTGGGCCTTGGCCGCCAACGCGGCCAGATCGTCCCCGGCTTCGCCGCCGACTTCTGCCTGCTAGACGACGACCTCAACGTCGCGAAAACCTGGATCGACGGGACTGCCGCCTAGCCCCTTTCGGCAAAGAAAAAGGCCGCCGGTCACCCGGCGGCCTTCTCCGTCCATGCCTTTCGGCGGGACTACATCTTGTAGCGGACCCCGAACATGATGGTCCGGCCAAAGTGGTTGTACTCGTAGTTGCGATTGGCCTCGAGGTCGGTGAAACGATCGCGGTACTCGTCCGTCAGGTTCACGCCTTCCAGCGAGACTTCGAAGTTGTCGTTCACGCGATAGCGCATCGAGGCGTCGACATTGATCGAGCTGTTATAGCCCTCGAACACATTGCCGGTGTCGCTGGCGGCGTCGGTGTAGCCGCTACGATAGGCGACCGAGGTGCGCGCGCTGAACTTGTCGCCCTCATAGTAGAGCGTCGCGTTGAAGGCGCGCTTGGACAGGTCGAACAGGCTCGAAGACTCGTCCCGAGCAACGAGCTGCGGGAATGAAAGCTGTGCGTTCGTCGTAGGATTGCGAGGATCGGCGACAGTGGCCGCGCCATTAACCCGGTAGTTCACATTAGAATCGACCAGGGTGACATTGGCGATACCGCCGAACTTCGACCAGAAGCCAGGCAGGAAGCTGAACGGCCCCTGCACCGCGAACTCGACACCCTTCAGCGAAGCGCCCTTGCCATCGATTGTCGTGCCGATCGTCCAAGCCCGCGCTTCGGGATTCGCGGCGGCCGGGGAGCTGGCCAGGATCAGCGACAGCGGCAAACCGGTCGACGCATAGGTGCCCTGGACCGAGGTCGAGAGCGGGAAGCTGGCGATATCCTTCTTGAACAGGGCGATCGAGAAGATCGATTCGCGGGCGAAGTACCATTCGACCCCCGCGTCGTAAGCGTTGGCGCGGTAGGGCTTCAGCTGGGGATTGCCCGTGGTGATGCGGTAGTTGAAACCATCCACCGAGCCTCCCGGCGTCAGCGCCCCCAGATTGGGACGGGTCATGACCTTGGCGGCGGAGGCGCGGACGATGACCTTGTCCATCGGATAGAGGACCAAGTTGGCCGCGGGGAGCCAGTCCTCGTAGGTGCGGTCGACGGTCAGGTTCTGGCCGCTGTTGAGGCCCGTCGAGGACTGCTCGGTCTTCACATATCGAACGCCAGCGTTCAGCGCATAGTCGAGATCGCCGACTTGGCTCTTCACATCCATCTGCAGGAAGGCGCCGGTGTCCTTCTCGGTGACCGAGCGGGTATTGCCAGCCTGAACGAGCAGCGGGCGCTGGTAGAGGTTGATCAGCGCGGTGGCGGCCTGCAGGTTCGGCGCGGCCCAGCTGGTGGTCGTGCCGGCGGGAGCTTCCGCGCCCGAAAGTGTGAAGTTCGTGGTCAGCGCCGAGGTGACCGGCGCGCCATAGGTCCCGGCCGCGCAGGTGAAAGCCGCGCAATAGGTGGAGTCGCGGGCTCCTTCACGCAAGTCGAGGTCAAACTGACGGAACACGGCGCCGGCCTTCAAGGTCACGGCGTCGGTCAACGCCCAGTCGCCGTTCAGGCCAAAGGTCTTGAACTTGTTGGTGTTGTTCGACGGGCGGTCGCGGAACTCCGCGAACTGGAAGTTCGTCGGCTCGCTGATGCTGGTGCCGAAGGCCAGCACCGGCTTCTTCATGTTCGTATAGTCGTAGCTGTATCCGGTCGCGTCACGATCGTCGAAGATGATCGTGGTCTCGTACGGGATGTCGGCGTCCGACTTCGAGAAGCCGGCCAGCGCTTGAACCTTGAACCGGTCGGAGAACTCGTGCGTCAGGTTGGTGCTGAGTTGGTAGAAGGTCGTGTCCAGCTTGCGCTCGTAGTGCTCAAGGCGAACCCATGCGTTATCGAACGTGCCTTTAATCAGGTTGTTGTTGCTGTCGATCGTATAGTCGCGAACGTTGATCGAGCGCTCGTTCGACCGGAACAGGACCTCAGCCCACTTCTCGTTCCGGATGGCGGTGTATTTCGAATAGAGGCCGTCCACCGACAGCTTGGTGCGATCGGTCGGGGCGAACTGCAGGCTGCCGGTGACGCCCAGGCGCTCGCGGTCGTGGTTGACCTCGCCATAGCGCGGAATACGCGGGTGGAACGCCAGGGCGACTTGGTCGCAGGCCGCGCTCGGCACGTAGCTCCCGCCGGAGTTTTGGGTGGTGAAGCAGTTGGTCGTTCCAACGCGGTTGAAGCGGGCCTGAGCCCAGCGAACCGTGTTGTTGGTCGACTCGATCTGGTTCTGCTGCGAATAAGCCGCCGACACCGACGCGGCCCAGAAGCCGCTCGGGGCGCGGTAGTTGATCAGGCCCGCCACCCGGGGGCCCAGGTCCTTGCTGAGGCTGTTGTATTGGCCCTGCGCGCTGAGGGCCATGGTGAAGCCGTCCTTGCCGCGCATGGGGTTGCCGGTGTTCAGGTCGACCACAGCGCCCAGCGAACCTTCGTCCAGCGAAGCCTCGGCGGTCTTGTGCACGACCAGCGAGCTGAAGAGCTCCGAAGCAAAGACGTTGAAATCGAAGCCGCGCTCGCGGTTGGCGCTGGCGCCGTCGGAGGTGGTGGCGACGGCTTCCATCCCGTTCACGCGCACGCGGGTGAAGCGGGAGCCCAGGCCACGCACGGTGATCGCGCGGCCTTCGCCGCCGTCGCGGACGATCGAGATGCCGGGAACGCGCTGCAGCGACTCGGCGAGGTTCTGGTCAGGGAACTTGGCGATGTCTTCGGCGACGATCACGTCGACCGACGAAACGGAGTCGCGCTTGGCGTTCAAAGCCGCGTCCAGCGACTTGCGGAAGCCGGTGACGACGACTTCCTCGACCACCGCCTCCGCCGGATCGGCGGCCTGCGCCGCCGGGGCGGT
The DNA here is from genome assembly GCF_000092285.1 of Caulobacter segnis ATCC 21756. NCBI lineage: Bacteria > Pseudomonadati > Pseudomonadota > Alphaproteobacteria > Caulobacterales > Caulobacteraceae > Caulobacter > Caulobacter segnis. Next base: position 4,108,645 of record NC_014100.1, read on the forward strand.
CTGCGCCATGGCGCCGCCGGCCATCATCAGCGTCAGCGCCAGCGCCCCGCCAGAGACACCGTAGTGAAGGGCGCGCGCTCGCGCCGTGAACTTCTTGGACATATAGCCTCCTCCCGTGTCGACCATCGGCGATTGCGCCCTGGTGGCCGTTGATCCGCTTCGCGACCTTCCCTCGCGAAACGAGCCCCAGCCGGTAAGTCTTATTTTTGCTACCGGTGTCAAAAGCGATCTGTGTTTTTGACACCGGTGGCACAGTGCTAACAAAGGCCGGGTCGCGCCACAAGGCCGCAATATGGCCACAGGTTCCGGAACTGGGCGCCCCGTTGCGTTTCCGACACATAGCGCCGTTCGCCGACGGCGGTGTCAGGCCTCGTCGGGACGGTAGTTGCTCACTTGGTAGAGGCCCTGCAGCATGGCGTCGCGCTGATCGACGGGCAGGAGCGCGCCATGGGCGCGCAGCAGGCGAAGGGCGTCGATGTGGACGTCCACGGCGTCCCAGCGCCAGTAGCCGGCGCCCTCGCAACTGTCGACCAGGGTGCAAAGCGACACCGCCGCCTTGTCGATCCCCGCATCGGACACGAAGGCGCTGACGTCGATGATCCGCGAGCCAAGCACGTAGAGCCCCTCATAGGCCTCGGAGACGCGCTCGGGCGTGTCCTTGCCGAAGCGGCGCTCGATCTCGGCGATCGCCTCGTCCAGCGCGGCCATCGAGGACTCGCGCAGGCTCTCCACCCCGGCTTCAGCGGCGGCGATAGCATCCTTGGCCATGATCCCGCCGCGCTCCTTGATCAGCGCGGTCAGGCGGTTGGGGGGACGGAACTTGCGGACTTTCATATCTGCACCTTGGCTGGGCGCATCAGGTTTGCGATTTCGTCGTCGGACATGTTGGGCGTCTGCGCCTCGCCCACCTCCGGCGGAAGGTCGTCCTTGCGCCGCCCGTCCGTGCCCGGAGGCGGCCCTTCATGCTTGAAGCGCCGATCGGGCCCGACATAGGTGTCGCATTCGATGAAGGCGCGGTCCTCGCGCGCCACCCAGAAGATGCGTTCGAGCAGCACCTTGGGCGTAATCGGCTTGGCCACCATGAAGTTCGCCCCGGCGTCCCGCACCTTGAAGATCTGCGAGGTTCGGGTGTGACCGGTGACCAGGATGACGGGAATGTAGCGATTGCTTTCGCCCCCCTCCCGCCGAAGCCATTGGATGAATTCGATGCCGTCCGTCGTCGGCATCTGCACGTCGCTGATGATCAGGTCGAAGGTCTTGGTGCGGACCAGGGTCTGGGCGTCGGCGACGCTTTCAGCGCGGAGCAGCTGCTTGACGCCGAAGCCGGAGACGACCTGCGACAGGATATCCAGCGAGGGACCATTGTCATCCAGTACGAGCACCGTCGCCCGCTCGAGATTGATCCGTGTCGAGGGGAGAAGCGCGTCGCTCATCGGCGCTAGAAGAAATCGAGTTCGCCGGCGACCTGGCGTTCATCGGTCTGCTCTTCGGCGCGCAGGCGCTGGGCCATGTCAGCCAGGCCAAGACCGTTGAGAACCGGGGTGATCGACATGCTCCATTCGCCCGAGGCGTGATGGCCGATGCGTTCGAGTACTTCCGAGAGGCCATGAAGGCGCTGGCTCAACTCATCCAGGGCCTGCAGCCGCGCGAGGTTCTCGACCGAGGCGCCGCCCTGAGCCAGATCGCCAGCCAGATGCTCGCAGTCCCGGCAGATCGCGGCCGCCGAAGCCAACTCCGCCGCCAGGCGACGCGACAGTTCACTGACCGCGAGATGCTCGGTCGTGTCGGTCGTCGGCGTCGGGAGCGGCGAAGCTTGCATAAGGCTAGAACAGATCCACGTCGCCGCTGGAGGCGGCGGGCATAGGGACGGGAGCGGGACGACGGACATCCTGCGGCGCGTTGTCGACAGCCACCAGGCGCTGACGGACGCGACCAGAGGCCGGCCAGAACTCGACCCGGCGAGCGGAGACGCCGCCCGTGCTGGACGAGACGATCGGAATGCCTTCGTCGCGCAGGAAGCGCTCGGCGAACGCGGAGTTGCTGGCGCCGACGTCCGACAGGCCATCGAACAGCTTGGCTCCGCCGAAGATCTTGGCTTCCAGCCGCTCGCGGCGGGCGCCCTTCTTCAGCAGTTCGTTGATCAGCAGTTCCATGGCGTAGGCGCCGTAGCGGACCGCGTCACCGCCGGTCCCGCGTCCGTCGCCGGAGTCGGGCAGCAGGAAGTGGTTCATGCCGCCGACGCCCGATTGCGGGTCGCGGATGCAGGCGGCGATGCACGAGCCCAGCACCGTGGTCATGACCACGTTGGGATCGGTCGTCACATGGCTCTCGCCCTGGGTGACGTGAACCTTGATCGCACGCTCGGTATCTTCGGAGGGGTTGTGGTGCGTCATGTCAGCTGCCCGAACACCTGTTCGATCTTGTCACGCAGTCCCTGGACGGTGAACGGCTTGACGCAATAGTTGTTGACGCCGAACTGCACCGCGCGCTGGACAAGTTCCCTGTCGGCGCGGCCCGTCAGCATGACGAAGGCCGTCTGGCGGATCGGCGGGTGCGATCGCACCGCGCGCAGCAACGCCAGGCCGTCCATCTTCGGCATGTTGAAGTCCGAGATGACGAGGTTGGCCGGCTTGGCCAGGAGGTTCTTCAGAGCCTCCTCGCCGTCCGGGGCCTCACGGATGTCCTTGAAGCCGATCTGCTGCAGAGCATTGCGGATCAGCGCCCGCATGGTCAGCTGGTCGTCGACGACGAGAACGGAGATGGTGCTTGCTTGTGGCATGGGTTCAGCGCCTCGCCGAGGCCAGATCGAGAATGGACTGGCCCATGGAGGACAGGGACACCTGTTTCTCCACCGCGCCAATTTCGAAGGCGGCTCGCGGCATGCCGTAGACGACGCAACTAGCCTCGTCCTGGCCGAGCGTACGCGCCCCGGCCTTTCGCATGGCCAGAAGGCCTTGAGCTCCATCGCGGCCCATGCCGGTCAGGATCACGCCGACAGCCTTGTCGCCCAGGGTCTGGGCGACCGAGTTGAAGAGCACGTCCACCGACGGGCGGTGACCGCTGACGGGGTCGCCTTGGACCAGACGGCACCGCAGGCCGGCCGAACGGACGACCTCCAGGTGCGTGGCGCCGCCGGGGGCGACATAGACCTTGCCGGGCTCGAGCACCGCGCCGTCGGTCGCTTCGGTCACCTTGGCGCCGCTAGAGCGATCAAGGCGGGCGGCGAAGCTGGCGGTGAAGGTCGCCGGCATGTGCTGGGTGATCACCGTCGGCGGGCAGGTCTCGGGGAACTGCTGCAGGATCGACAGCAGCGCCTCGACCCCGCCGGTCGAAGAACCGATGGCCACCAGGTCGCCCGAAGGCATATAGTCCTTGCGCGGCGCGCGGGCCGGCGCGGCGTCGGCCTTGGTGCGCACCGAGGCGCGCGCCGCGGTCTTCACCTTGGTGACGATCTCGGCCAGCGCCTCCTGGGTGCCGGTCGCATCGGCCGGCTTGCCCACGCAGTCCACCGCGCCCAGTTCCAGGGCCCGCAGCGTCATTTCCGCGCCAGCCTGGGTCAGGGTCGAGACCATGACCACCGGCATCGGCCGCAGGCGCATGATCTTTTCGAGGAACTCGATGCCGTTCATGTTCGGCATCTCGATGTCGAGCGTGACGACGTCCGGGTTGAGCGTCTTGATCATCCCCCGGGCTTCGAAGGGGTCGCCAGCGCCGCCGACGACCTCGATCTCGGGATCACGGTTCAGGGCCGCCGAAATCAGGCTCCGCATCGTTGCGGAGTCATCGACGACGAGTACGCGAATCTTAGCCATTAGCGGCCCACCTTTCTGTAGGCGGTTAGACCGCAGCTTTCGAACGCGGTCACGGAAGCGCCAACGCGCTCGGAGTGGCCGACATAGAGCCGGCCGCCAGGGGCGACGAGCGGCGCGAAGCGGCTCCAGACGCGTTCCTGGGTGGGTTCATCGAAGTAGATCACGACATTCCGACAGAAGATGGCGTCGAACGGACCCTTCATAGGCCACGACGGACCGTTGAGATTTAGTTCCCGGAACGCCACGAGGCTGCGAGCGGCCTCGCAGACGCGCCAGGCGCGGCGATCGCTGGCGTCGCGCTCGAAGAACTGGCTGCGCGTCGCGGCGGGGATGCCTTCCAGCAGGCTCTCGTCGTAGACGGCGGCCCGACCCGTCGCCAGGACGTTGGTGTCGATGTCCGTACCCAGGATCCGGATGTCCAGGTCCGCGGCGTTCGGCCACACCGACAGCACGGTGAAGGCCATCGAGTAGGGCTCCTGGCCCGACGACGAGGCGGCGGACCACAGGCGCAGGCGACGACCGGCGCGCACCTGGTCGGCGATCGGCTCCAGCACGTTGACGCGCAGGTCCTCGAAGTGGTGCGGCTCGCGGAAGAAGCGCGTGACGTTGGTGGTCAGCGCCCGGAGCATCTCCTGGCTCTCGTCGCCGCCCTTATCGCTGGCCACGAAGGCGCAGTAGTCGGCGAACGAACGAAGACCCAGGGCGCGAAGGCGCTTGGCCAGGCGGGAATAGACCAGCGTCGCCTTGCTGTCGGGCAGGCTGATGCCGGCCAGATCATACAGCAGCGCGGCGATGCGCTTGAAATCCTGGTTGGTGAAGGCGAACTCGCCATCGACGATGGCGTCTCGCTCGGAGAGGGCTGCGGCGGTCATCAGGCGGCCATCGCCTCCCGTTCCGGCAGGATCCGATCGAGCGAGATTTCGCTGATCATCCGGCCCTCGATGGAAATAATGCCGCGCACGAAGCTGCGAACCGCGTCGCAGGCGACGTCCGGCGTCGGCTGGATCATGTCGTCGTTGACCGACAGGATGTCGGACACCGCGTCGACCAGCAGGCCGACGGTGCGGTCGCCCGCCTTCACCACGATGAACACGCTGCGGACGGTCGGCTCCAGCACCGGCATGCCCAGGCGGGAGGCCAGGTCCATGATCGGCAGGACCGCGCCGCGCAGATTGATCACGCCGCGCATGTAGCCGGGCGATTGCGGAAGGGTCGTCGCCGGGCTCCAGCCGCGGATTTCGCGGACGGCCATGATGTCGACGCAGTACTCCTGATCGCCCACACGGAAGGAGATGAGTTCTCGGCGGTCAGCGCCGATTGCGGTGGCATGTTCTTCCATGACTTACTCCGCGGCGATGAGGGTGGGTTCGGTGGGACGAGGCGCGCCGCCTTCGCGGCGACGCAGGTTGATCGTCGCGTCGACATCGAGGATCAGGGCCACGCGGCCATCGCCCAGGATCGTCGCGGCGGCGACGCCCTCGACCTGCTGGTAGTTCTGTTCCAGCGACTTGATGACCACCTGGCGCTGGCCGTGGATGGCGTCGGCGACCAGGGCGGCGCGCGAGCCGTCCTCGCCCTCGACCAGCAGCACCACGCCGTCGGTCGGCGGCGGGCTCTGGTCGCGGTAGCCAAGCGTCAGGCCGACGTCGATCAGCGGCACGAAGCTGTCGCGAACGGCCAGCACCGAGCCGACGGGGCCCAGCGGACGGATCTCTTCCGGCTTCGGGCGCAGGCTTTCGACGATGGCGGCCAGCGGCACGACCAGGGTCTCGCCGGCGACGTCGACCACCATGCCGTCCAGGACGGCCAGGGTCAGCGGCAGGCTGAGCGTGAAGGTCGAGCCGTGGCCCGGACGCGAGGTGATCGAGATCCGGCCGCCTAGGGCCTGGACCGAGCGCTTGACCACGTCCATGCCGACGCCACGGCCGGACACGTCGGAGATCTTGTCGGCGGTCGAGAAGCCCGGGAGGAAGATCAGGTTGTCGATTTCCTCGTCGGTCAGCTGCAGGTCGGGCGCGATCAGGCCCTTCTTGACGGCGATCGAGAAGACGCGCTCGCGGTTGATGCCCTTGCCGTCGTCGGAGACCTCGATGACGATCCGGCCGCTGCGGTGCAGCGCGGCCAGGCGAACCATGCCTTCGGGGTTCTTGCCGGCGGCCTTGCGCTCATCGGGGCTTTCCAGCCCGTGGTCGATGGCGTTGCGCAGCATGTGGGTGATCGGTTCGGCCAGACGCTCGATGACCGTCTTGTCGACCTCGGTGTTCTCGCCGTCCATCACCAGGCGAGCCTGCTTGCCCGTCATGTTGGCGACTTCGCGGACCAGGCGCGGCATGCGCTGGAACACCGACTTCACCGGCTGGGCGCGGATGGCCATGACGCTGTCCTGGATCTCGCGCGTCAGCTGTTCCAGCTCGTCGAGGCCCATGGCCAGGTTGGAGGACGGGGCGATGCCATATTCGCCGACGCGCTGCGCCAGCATGGCCTGGTTGATGACCAGCTCGCCGACGAGGTCGATCAGACGGTCGATCCGCTCGGGATCGACACGAATGACGGACTGGCCGGGACCCGGCACTTCGACTTGAGCGGCCTTGGCCGGCGCGGCGGCGGGCGCGGCCGGGGCGGCGGCGGGCGCCGCGGGCTTCGGAGCTTCCGCGACCGGCGCGGGCGCCGGAGGCGGAGCCTCGACGGCGGGTTTGATTTCGACCGGCGCCGGCGCGGGCTCTTCAGCCACGACAGGCTCGGGTTCCGCGGGCGTCTGGACCTCGGCGGCGGAGATTTCGCCCCCGCTGACCAGGGCCGCCAGCTGCTCGACCGTGGCTTCGCCGCGGATGATGTCGAGGTCGCAGTCGCCGTCGACGAATTCGAAGACTTCGCGGATGGCGGTCTCGTCCTCGTCGGTTTCGACGCGGACGTTCCAGGTGACGTAGGCCGCTTCCGGATCCAGGTCGTCCAGGTCCGGCAGGTGACGGTCGTCGAGGGTGGCCTTGATCGGCCCGAGGCGGCTCAGCTCACGCAGCAGCAGGGCCGTCTCGTTGGCCTTGCGATAAAGGTCCGACTTCGGACGGATCGACACCGTCCAGATGTTCTCCGGCGCCAGCTCGGCGTCGGCCGCCTGGGCTTCCACCGTGATGGTCTGGGGCACGAACACGAAGCCGAGGTCGTCGTCTTCCATCGCGTCGTCGTCCGCGGGCGCGGCGGCGGCGGGGGCCGCGGCGGCCTCGACAGGCGCTTCGCCGGCGGGAGCTTCGGCGACCGGGGCCGGCGCGGGGCTGGCGTTCGGGTCGGTCCAATGTTCCAGCTCGGTCGCCATGGCGGCCGAGGCGGCCATGTCGACATCGCCAAGACCGCGAGCGGCGCTGACGTGGTCGGCCAGGATGTCGGACGCGCGCAGCAGGACGGCCGCCAGTTCGATCGTGCTGGGCACGGCGCCCGAGCGCACGGCGTCCAGCAGGGTCTCGAACACGTGGGCGAAGCGCACCAGCGGCTCGAGGCCGAAGGCGCCGGCGCCGCCCTTGATCGAGTGGACGGCGCGGAACACGGCGTTGACCGTCTCGAGGTCGCCGGACCCTTCCTGCATAGCCAGGAGACCGCCTTCGAGGTCGGCGAGAAGCTCCTCGCATTCCTGGAAGAAAGTGACCTTGATGGCCTCTAGCTCGTCCATTTCCCGTACGTCCTAATTCGCGTCTAGCAACGGGTATTCACAATAAGCGGCGGAGTACTCGCCGGATCAGGCGGCGACGCGGCGGATGGCGTCGACCAGCTTTTCCGGATTGAAGGGCTTCACGATCCAGCCCGTCGCGCCGGCCTCGCGGGCCCGCTGCTTCTTGGCCGGGTCGCTTTCGGTGGTCAGGACCAGGATCGGGATGGCGCGGTAGTCGTCATCGACCCGCACCGCCTCGATGAAGCCGAAGCCGTCCAGCTTGGGCATGTTGATGTCGGTGATGATGACATCCGGACGGTGGGCCGAGAGGACCTCGAGCCCATGCTCGCCGTCGACGGCCTCGACCACGTTGAAGCCGGCGCCGGCCAGGGCCATGCGCAGCATGTCCCTCATGGTGCGGGAGTCATCGACCGTAAGAACCGTCTGCGTCACGATTCAGCTCCTTGGAATTCCGCCGACAGGAGCGCCTTTTCAGCGCCGAACAGACGGGTGGTTTCTACGAAGGCCTCGGAAGGCCCCTTGATGGAAAAGGATTGACCGTCATGGTCCCAGGCCTTGCGGGCCGCCAGGAGGACCTGCAGGCACAGACCGCCGAAGCGGCGCACCTGGTCTGCCTCGATCTCGATCGGCGCGCCCCGGCGAGCCAGGAGCGCGGCCTTCAGAGGGACCGCGGCCTTCAGGTCCAGATTTTCAGGCAGCGCAATGGCGGCCATTAGAATTCCTCCCAACCTTCCGTGACGGGGGCTTGAGCGACCGCCGCCGAACCGCTGCTCCGGCCCGGACGGGCGAAGCTGTTCAGACGGGCCTGCTGCTCGGCCACCGGATTGCGCGCCGGAGCGTGCTGCGTCGCGTCGGCCACGGCCGGGCGCGAATAGGACGAGGCGGCCGTACCCACTTGGAAGCGGGCCATCAGGCGAACCAGTTCGGCGGTCTCGCCCTTCAGCGAGTGCGTCGCGGCGGTCGACTGCTCGACCATGGCGGCGTTCTGCTGAGTGACTTGGTCCATCTGGTTCACGGCCGTATTCACTTCGTTCAGACCGGTCGCCTGCTCCGCGGCGGAGGCCGCGATCTCGGTGACCAGGGCGTCGATCTCACCGACCTTCGTGACGATCCGCTGCAGCGCTTCGCCGGTCTGGCCGACCAGGCTGACGCCTTGGCTGACTTGCTGGGTCGACGAGGAAATCAGGGTCTTGATCTCCTTGGCGGCCTCGGCCGAACGTTGCGCCAGGGCGCGGACTTCCTGAGCCACGACAGCGAAGCCGCGACCCGCCTCGCCCGCCCGCGCCGCTTCGACGCCGGCGTTCAGGGCCAGAAGGTTGGTCTGGAAGGCGATCTCGTCGATCACGCCGATGATCTGGCTGATCTGGCCCGAGCTCTTCTCGATCTCCCCCATGGCGGAGACTGCCTGATGCACAACCTGGCCGGAATGCGTCGCTTCGCCACGGGTGGTGGAGACAACGTCAGAAGCCTGGCGGGCGCCCGAGGCCGTGCGACGAACAGTCGCGGTCAGTTGGTCGAGGGCGGCGGCGGTTTCTTCCAGGCTGGCGGCCTGCTGTTCGGTGCGGCGCGACAGGTCGTCGGAGGCGTGGGCGATCTCGTCGGCGCCGGTGCGCAGGCCGTCGGTCGAGGCGGCGATGACCTTCATCGTCTCCTGCAGCGAGCCCATGGCGGCGTTGAAGTCGTCCTTCAGCTTGCGGTAGTCGCCCGGGAAGTCGGCGCTGACGCGGAAGGTCAGGTCGCCCGAGGCCAGCTTCTCCAGGCCCTCGGCCAGGCTGGTGACCACGAGGGCGCTTTCCTGGGCGGCGGCCGTTGCGGCGGCTTCCTTGGCGCGGCGCTCGTCCGCGGTCAGGGCGGCCGACTTCTCCTGTTCGGCGCGCAGCTGCTCAAGGTGCAGCTGGTTGTCGCGGAAGACCTTCAGGGCCGAAACGATGGCGCCGAGTTCGTCGCCGCGCGTCAGCTTCTCAAGGTCGATCTTGTTGTCGCCCTTGGAGAGCTTGTCGGTGGCGCCGGCGATGTCGTTGATCGACTTGCGGGTCGTCATGACGGTCAGGAAGGCCAGGGCGCCGACGGCGGCCAGGGTGACCAGCGACAGGATGATCGTGATGCTCATCGCGGCGGTGGCTTCGGCCTGACGCTTGGCCGTCTCCTTGGCCACGCGCGCGTTGGCGGCGGCGACCACCTGGTCGAGCACGCCCGTCATCTTGGCGTATTGTTCTTCGAACGGGGCGATGAAACCGGCGGCCATGCCGAAGTCGACGCCGATCATACCGCTGACGGTGTCGATGGCGCTGCGGCATTCCTCGAGCGACTTGATCAGCTCGTTGATCTTGGGCTGCTCGTCGGCCGGCAGTTTGCTCTTCAGCGCGATCAAGTCCTTCTTGACCGCGTCGGTCTCGGCCAGGACGGCGGACATCCGAGCGTCGTTCTTGTCGACGTCGATATTGCCGGCCTTGTGGGTCATGACGACGAAGAGTTCGCCGTTGATGTTCGAGATGCGCTTGGAGATCTTCTGGATCTCCATGTTCTGGCGCATGTCGTTTTCGACGACCTGCTTCAGCGCAGCCGACTGGCTCTTCTGAACAATGATGGCTCCGCCGGCCATCAGGGCCAGCATGAGCAGCGCGAAAGCCGGCGCGAAGCCGATCTTGATGATCAACGGCAGATCGACGAGACGAAGTCGTTTCATCGTAGGTCCCCTCCAACCAGCGGCCCGTGCCCACGGGTCGCCAAACTGAGAGGAGATAATCCAGATAGAGTCCTAACAGACTCTGACTTGGTTAAAAGGAATTCGAGATAAATGCGCCTGAAAGCCTCGAAATGGGCGTTTGGTCGCAGCGTCCGCGAGCGCGATTCTAAGGAGTATCGCAACTAGCAAAGGCTCTTGGCCTGATCGCGGCCATGGTTACCTGGAAGTAAATCCCGAATATTCTTACGAGACTTAGAATATATTAACTGCCCTCTGAGAGTCTGCTCCTGCGTCCAGTTGGCGCATCGTCCATGGGACGTGGAAACACTACTAGGAGCAGCGGGATGAAATATCCGATCGCTATTGCCGCGGGAATCGCCGGCAGCTTTTTCGTCGCCCAAGCCGCCACGGCCGCCGGTGGTTTCGAAGACCAAATGGGCCGTTGCCTGCAGCAGTTCGCCAACACTCGCGACGCCGCCCAGGTGATGCTGGAGTGCAACGCCGCTGACGGCAAGCTGTCCGACTGCAAGGTCGTCGATAACAGCGCCGCGGGCAAAGGTTTCGACAAGGCCGCCATGTGCATCGCTGAAAAGCTGCCGATGGGCGCCAAGACCGGCACCGTGAAGGTTCCCTTCCGCTTCCCGGGCGGCGCGTAAGCCTCGCTCACCAAGCTGGAAAAGAAGAACGCCCTCGCCGATTGCTCGGCGAGGGCGTCTTATTGTGCGCTGACTTGAGCGCGAAACGAGCCTGGGCCCATTCCGCGCCAAGCCCTCACTCCCTCTAGAATTCTTCCCACTCTTCCTTCACGGCCACGGCCGCGCCGCCTCGCGATGTCGGCGCGGCGCCGGGACGGCTTGCCGGACGCGGCGCCGCGGCGGCGCGCGGCGCGGGCGCCCGCGGGGCCGGGGACTGGACGACCGGAGCGGCCGAGGCGGCCGAACGGCCCGAGATCGAGAAGGTCGCGACCTGGTTGGCCAGTTCCGCGGTCTGGCTTTTGAGCGAGTGGGTCGCCGCCGTCGTCTGCTCCACCATGGCGGCGTTCTGCTGGGTCACCTGGTCCATCTGGTTGACGGCCGTGTTGACCTCCGAAAGGCCGCGGGCCTGATCGTGGGACGAGGCGGAGATCTGGACGATCAGCTGATCGATCTCGGCGACCTTGCCGACAATGCCCTGCAAGGCCTCGCCGGTCTGTCCCACCAGTCCCACCCCCGCTTCCACCTGCTTGGTGGAGGCGCCGATCAGGGCCTTGATCTCCTTGGCCGCTTCGGCCGAGCGTTGAGCCAGCGCCCGGACTTCCTGGGCGACGACCGCGAAGCCCTTGCCGGCCTCGCCCGCGCGCGCGGCCTCGACGCCGGCGTTCAGCGCCAGCAGGTTGGTCTGGAAGGCGATCTCATCGATCACGCCGATGATATTTCCGATCTCGCGCGAGCTGGTCTCGATCTCGCCCATGGCGGCCACGGCCTGGTCGACGACGGCGCCGGAACGCTCGGCCTCGGCCTTGGCGCCGGCGACCACCTCCTGCGCCTGGTTGGCGCCGTCGGCGGCCCGTCGAACGGTCTGGGTGATCTCGTCCAGCGCCGCGGCGGTCTGCTCCAGGCTGGCGGCCTGCTGCTCGGTGCGCCGCGCGAGATCATCGGCGGCGATGCTGATCTCTTCGGTTCCGGAGCGGATGCCGTCGGTGGCGGCGCTGACACCGCCCATGGCCTGGTCCAGCAGCTCGACCGCGTTGTTGAAGTCGTCCTTCAGCTTCTGGAATTCGGCGGCGGCGTTGATATCGAGCCGAGCCATCAAATCGCCCTTGGCGAGACGATCCAGCGCTTCTCCGAGCGCGGAGACCATCTGCGCCTGGCAGGCCTGGGTCTTTTGCTGCTCGGCTTCAAGTCGCCGGCGCTCGTTGTCGATGGTCTCGAGATAGATCGAGATGGCGAAGTCCATGTCCAGCAGGACGGCCTTCATCAGGGCGCTGAGCGCTTCGCCGGCCTCGGCCACGCCGCCCTTGCTGATAAAGCCCTTGGGCCAGACAGACTCCATGACCGAGCGGATCAGGTGGTCGCTGACCACCGCGTAGCCGCCGATATACCAGCGCGGCTCCAGACCGATGCGGGCGTGGGTCTCGCCGATGGCGCGCACGGCGCGGACATAGTCCTCGCTGAACTCGGCCTGGACGATCCCGTCCCAATGCGCCTGCTGGCGACCGCTGGCGGCCGCCATGTGCTGGTCGTCCTTGAAGAACTTCCGGGTCTCGGGCGTGGCGGAAACCTTAGCGTAGAAGCTCGTCAGCGCAGGCCCGATGGCCTTGCCGATGACCGGCCTCAGAGACCGCAAGGCCGCGCGGGCCTTGTCGTCGATCCCCATAAACGCCACTCGCTCATTAATCGCATGATCGTGGCTCATGGCCGGTATCCATCTGCTGGGTGCAGCGGAAAGGCTCGCGTCGTCGTGCTTAATGAGAGCTTAAGCATACCCGCTGGACGTGCGTCAGCTTGCCACGCTCGCCCCAATCAAACACCCAACGCCATGAGCGGGATGGACCTGCTCGAGGCCAAGGCTGACAGGGCTTTCACCCTCCGCCATGCGGTGTGATGCCGCAGACGAAAGCGCCGCGGGCCTGCGGCAAACCGCCACGCATCCAAAAACGGCTCAGCCGCCCTGCTTGAGCGTTTCCCGCGCCACGATCAGTTGCTGGATCTGGGTCGTGCCCTCGTAGATTCGGAAGATTCGCACGTCGCGATACAGACGCTCGATTCCATAGTCGGCGACATACCCGGCGCCGCCGAAGATCTGCACCGCGCGGTCGGCGACCTTGCCGACCATTTCCGAGGCGAACAGCTTGCTGGCGGCGGCCTCCAGCGTGACCCCAACACCCGCGTCGCGCTTTCGGGCGGTCTCCAGCACGAGAGCCCGCGCGGCCAGGGCCTCGGTCTTGCTGTCGGCGATCATCGCCTGAATGAGCTGGAAGTTGGCGATCGGCTGTCCGAATTGCTTGCGCTCGCTGGCATAGGCCACGCAATCGGCGATCAGGCGCTCGGCCACGCCCACGCAGACCGCGGCGATGTGCAGACGACCCCGATCGAGCACCTGCATGGCGACCTTGAAGCCCTCGCCTTCCGCGCCCAGCCGGTTCTCGACCGGCACGCGGACATTGTCGAAGGTCACGTCGTGGATGTGAGCGCCCTGTTGGCCCATCTTCTTCTCGGGCTTGCTGACCGAGAGACCTGGAAGATCACGGGGCACCAGGAAGGCGGATACGCCGCCTCCGCCCTTCACGTCGGGATTGGTCCGGGCCATCACCGTGAACAGCGAGGCCTTGCCGGCGTTGGTGATGTAGCGCTTGGACCCGTTCAGCACATAGGCGTCGCCGTCCAGCGTGGCGCGCGTCTGCACCGCGCCGCTGTCCGAACCGGCCTCGGGCTCGGTCAAGGCGAAGGAGGTGATCACCTCGCCGGACGCGACGCCCGGCAGCCACTTGGCCTTTTGGGCGTCGTCCCCGAACATCACTAGGCCCTGGCTGCCGATGCCGACATTGGTGCCGAACACGGAGCGGAAAGCGGGCGAGGCGCGGCCCAGCTCGATGGCCACCAGCGCCTCGTCCTCCATGCCGAGGCCCAGGCCGCCGTATTCTTCCGGGATCGACAGACCGAAGAGGCCGAGCGCCTTCATCTCCTCGATGACGTCGGCGGGCACGGCGTCGTCCTCGGCGACCTTGGCCTCGATCGGACGCAGCCGCTCGGCGACGAACCGAGCCACCGTGTCGATCAGCTGCTCGCGGGTCTCCAAATCGAGGGCCATGCGCGTCTCTCCCGTTGCCGGCGCCCTCGCTGGACGCGAGAGCGTGTCAAACATCTGTTTTGACCGAGACTGTAGCGATGGTCCCCGAGAATGGAAGCCTTCCCCTACGCGCCCTTCGCAGCCTTCTCGGCCTGGGCCAGCACGCTCTTGCGAACGCCATAGGCCAGGTAGATCGCGGCGCCGATCAGGTGGGCGTAGAAGAAGTAGACCTGGGTCTTCACCGGCAGGCTGATGAACAGGTAGAGGCAGCCCAGGATGCCGGCGGGCGCCACGACCTGCCAGATCGGCGTGGAGAAGACGCGCGGACGATTGGGCTCGCGCAGGCGCAGCAGGATCACCGACGCGCCGACGGCGATGAAGGCCCACAGCGTGCCGGCGTTGGCCAGTTCGGCGATGTCCTTCAGCGACAGCAGGCCCGACAGCACCGCCGAGAGCGCCCCGGTCAGCAGGGTCATCATCACCGGCGTGCCGGTCTTGGCGTTTACCCGCGACAGCGCGCGGGGCAGCAGGCCATCGCGGGCCATGACGAAGAAGATCCGGCTCTGGCCATACATGAAGGCCAGGATCACCGTCGGCAGGGCGATCACCGCGGCCAGGGCCACCAACTGAGCGATCTTCGGGTGCTGAAGGCTTTCCAGGATGAAGACCAGCGGCGCTTCGCTCTTGGAGAACACCTCGGCGCGCGAGGCGCCGATCGAGACGGCGGCGACGATCATGTAGATCGCCGTGCAGACGGCCATGGAGCCGACGATGCCGATCGTCAGGTCGCGCTTGGGGTTCTTGGTCTCCTCGGCGGCGGTCGAGACCGCGTCGAAACCGTAGAAGGCGAAGAAGATCAGGCTGGCGGCGGCCATCACGCCGATCTTCACCCCGTCGGGGCCCGGGGCCGCGGTGAAGCCGTTCGGCATGAACGGCGTGAAGTGGCTGGCGTCGAAGGCCGGCAGGCACAGGACCACGAAGACGATCAGGGCGGCGATCTTCACCGCCACCAGAAACATGTTGACCACGGCGCTCTCGCGGGTGCCAAGCGCCAGCAGGCCCGCCACCGCCATCGAGATGATGACCGCCGGCAAGTTGATCAGGCCGCCGGCGTGCGGTCCGGCCAGCAGGGCGTCCGGAAAGCCCATGGCCTTGAACAGGCCATGGGCGTGGGCGGACCAGCCCACGGCGACGGCCGCGCAGACCAGGGTGTATTCGAGGATCAGGCTCCAGCCGACGAACCAGGCCACCGGTTCGCCCATGGCGGCGTAGCTGTAGGTGTAGGCGCTCCCCGCCGCCGGCATCATCGTCGAGAGCTCGGCGTAGCAGAGGGCGGCGCAGGCGCAGACCGCGCCGGCGATCAGGAACGACAGGATGACGCCGGGCCCCGCGAGACCGGCGCCGATGCCGGTCAGGGTGTAGATGCCGGTGCCGACGATGGCGCCGACGCCCAGGGCCATCAGGTGCGGCCAGCTCAGGGTCTTTTTCAGTTGATGGCTGTCCGCGTGTCCCGCGGTGATGGTGTCGATGGCCTTTCGGCGCGTCCAGAAGCTCACTTGGGGTCCCTCCGACTCATGGACGCGACCATGGAGTCGGTTTCGTGCTCCGCCAAGCCTTGATCTTTAGAAGAATATTCTCGTCAGCGCGTAGGCCAGCACCGCGACGGCGACGGTGACCGTTCCCAGCATCACCGCCAGACGCGGCTTGACCTGAAGCAGGGCCTTGGGACCGAGCTTGGCCGAGATCGCCCCGACGCCGGCCAGCAACAGGAAGCTGGAGCAGGCCGCCAAGGTCGAGACCAGTGCGGGCGGGATCAGGTTCAGCCCCCGCGCGGCCGCCAGCGCCGCGAAACCGAGCACGAAGGCCGGCGGCGCCTGCAGGCCAGAAACCCGACCGCCTTCGGGGCTACGGGTCAGCATGATCCCGATCAGCACCACCGCCGGGCCCAGCCAGACGATCCGCGCCAGCTTGGCCAGCGCCGCGGTGCTGGCGGTCTCGGGCGACACCGAGGCGCCGGCTCCAGCGACCTGGGCGACGTCGTGGATCGACAGGCCGAAGAACACGCCCGCCTGGTGGGCGGTCAGCCCTAGAGCGTTGGCCAACGGCGGATAGGCCAGCATGGCCACGGTCGAGAGCAGGTTCACGCCGACGATGACGAGAGCCGTCGTGCGCTGATTGGCCGGGCTGGCCGGCGCGGCCTGCGAGGCGGCCAGGGCGGCCGAGGCGCCGCAGATCGAGCAGGCGGCGGCCGCGATCAGGGCTTCGGCGAACGGCAGGCCCAAGGCCAGACCCGCCGCCGCGCCGATGGCGAGGCCGCCCAGGACGACGACGCCGCTGGCCAGGATGGCGGGACCGCCCAAGGCGGCGAACTCGGCCCAGCTGATCTGCGAGCCCATCATGGCGACGCCCAGGCGCAGGCCGGGCTTGGCGAAGATATCGAGACCGGCGCCCAACTGGGCTTGCAGGCCCAGCGCGCCCAGCATCATGCCGAGCACCACGGCGATCAGCGGCGCGGGCGCGTGGAGGCTCTGCGACAGCAGCTTGGCGACGATGGCCAAGGCCAAGCCCGCGGCCAGCCCCGGCGCCAGCTTGCTCGCCCCCAGCCGAAGGGCGGCGACCGTCATCCGCGGACGGTCTCGCCCGCGATCGGGGCGGGGGCGAAATGGGCGTCGGCGCGGGCGCAGCGGTTGGAGAGGCGCTCGTTCAGCTGGCGCACCGTGCGGCTGCCCGTCCGCTCGAAGGCGAACGGCAGAAGACCATGGACGAGGCAGGCCAGACCCGCGGCGATCAGGGTGAAGCCGAAGCTCCAGGCCACGCCCATGTGCTGGCCATAGCTCTCGCCGACCGAACGGGGGTGACGGGTGAAGGACGCCAGCATCGAAACCTCGCGATTTGCCGAGGTTCCCTAGGATGGCGAGGATTCGGGGAAAGGCATTACTGGATTACGCGCCAAACGCGGCGTAGAGAGAATTTCATTCTCGATCAACGCGGAAGGCGGAGATGATTGATCTCGATCATATCGATCGGCGCCTGCTGGCCATCCTGCAGGAGGACGCCACGGTTCCGATCGCCGATCTCGCCGAGCGGGTCGGCCTGACCCAGACGCCGTGCTGGAAGCGGATCAAGCGACTGCAGGACTCCGGCGTGATCACCGCGCGGGTCGCGCTGCTGGACCGCGAGGCCCTGGACCTGCCGCTCACCGTCTTTGTCGCCGTGAAGACCGGCCGCCACGACGAGGAATGGCTGAAACTCTTCGCCGAAGGGGCCAAGGCCCTGCCCGAGGTGGTCGAGTTCTACCGGATGAGCGGCGAGGTCGACTATCTGCTGAAGGTCGTGGTCAAGGACATCGCCGCCTACGACCGCTTCTACAAGCGCCTGATCGCCACCGCGCCGCTCAGCGACGTGTCGTCCAGCTTCGCGATGGAGCAGATCAAGTTCACCACCGCGCTTCCGGTCGCACCGACCTGAGCCTTGTCTTGAGCCTGTCATGGACCGCGCTCTACTAGGCGCGATCTTTTACGGAGACAGCTCATGGATGCGACGCGGCGCGGACTTCTGATCGGTGGCGCGACGCTGGCGCCGAGCCTGGCCCTGGCCGCCGAGACCTCGGTGGATCCGACCGCGCCGCCGGCGATCAAGGCGCATCTGGGCGTCACCGAGAACCCGTTCGGCCCCTCGCCCGCCGCCCGCAAGGCCGCCGCCAAGGCGCTGGCCGAAGCGCCCTATTACGGCTGGGAGCTGGAACCGCCGCTGGTCAAGCTGATCGCCGAGCATGACGGCCTCAAGCCCGAACAGGTCGGCCTGTGCAACGGTTCGCTTGAGGCGCTGTCGCTGCTGTCGACCGCCTTCGCCAAGGCCGGTCCGGTCGTCTCGCCCCAGCCCAGCTACGCCACGCCCCTGCTCTACGCCCAGCGCCAGGGCGCCAGCCTGGAGTGGGTCCAGCTCGGCGCCGACCAGCAGATCGACCTGCAAGCGCTCGCCGAGCGCTCCCGGACCGTGAAGGCGGGCTGCGTCTATGTCTGCAATCCCAACAATCCGACCGGCCTGCTGCTGGACGCCGACGCGCTGCGGGCCTTCTGCGTCGAGGTTTCCAAGACCTGCCCGGTGATCGTCGACGAAGCCTATATCGAGATCAGCCCCGACCCGGTCCGCAACTCGATGATGGACCTGGTCCGCGCCGGCCATGACGTGATCGTCGCCCGCACCTTCTCGAAGGTCTACGGCATGGCGGGCCTTCGCGCCGGGTTCGTCGCCGCCCGCGCCGATCGGGTCCGGACGCTGAAGAGCCTGATCCCGACCCACAAGGGCCGCCCGGGCCTCGCGGCGGCCGCCGCCTGCTATGGCGACCAGGCCTATCTCGCCGGGGCCAAGGCCTATCTCGAAGGCTGTCGCAAGAAGATCTACGCGATCTGCGAGGCCAACGGCCTCAGCTACCTGCCCTCCTACGGCACCTATGTCTTCGTCGACTGCGGTAAGCCGAACCTCGCCTTCCAGAAGACCCTGGCGTCGCTGGGCGTCGAGGTGCGGGTGTTCGACAGCCCGCGCCACCCGACCTGGATCCGCGTCGGCACCGCCAGCCCCGCCGAGCTCGACTACTTCGCCAGCGTGCTGCCGAAGGCCCTGAAGGCGTGATCTAGGCGGCAAGCCGGGAACGCCCTATGGGTCTGACCTCGTATCGGATCAGTGATGTCCCATGGCCATTGTCGAGATGACCTTTGTCGAAAGGGTTGGGGTCGACGCCGACCGCTTCCACGGCGAGATCGTCCCCGCCGGCCAGCCGGTGGTGTTCCGGGGTCTGGTCGCGTCCTGGCCCGCCGTGGCGGCCGCGCGCCAGGGCGACGAGGCCCTGTTCGCCTATCTCGCCCGCTTCGATCGCCAGGAGCCGGTGGGCACGCTGATCGCGCCGCCGGAGGCCGGCGGCCGGTTCTTCTATAGCGACGACCTCTCGGGCTTTAACTTCCAGGGCGGCCGCGCGCGGCTGTCCAAGAGCTTCGACTTCCTGCTGGCCAACCGCGAGGCCGAGCGTCCGGCGACCCTGGCCGCCCAGTCGATCCCGGCCGATACGCACCTGCCCGGCTTCAGCGCCGAGAACGTCTCGCCGCTGCTGGGTCCTGAGGTCGAGCCCCTCCTGTGGCTGGGCAACCAGGTGATCGTCGCCGCCCACCAGGATCCGTACGAGAACCTGGCCTGCGTCGTCGCCGGCCGCCGGCGCTTCACCCTGTTTCCGCCCGAAGCCGTCGCCGACCTCTATATCGGCCCGTTCGAGAAGACTCCCGGCGGACCGCCGATCAGCCTGGTGTCGTTCGACGACCCGGATCTGGAGAAGCACCCGCGCTTCGCCAAGGCCTTGGAGGTCGCTCAGGTCGTCGAGCTGGAGCCCGGCGACGCGCTCTACATCCCCTATCTGTGGTGGCACCACGTGCGCTCGCTGGCGCCGGTGAACCTGCTGACCAATTACTGGTGGTCCAGCGAGCCCGCCGGACGCGGCCAGGCCATGGACGCCTTCCTCCACGCGGTGCTGGCCCTGCGCGCCCTGCCCGCCCATCAGCGCGCGGCGTGGAAGACCGCCTTCGATCACTATGTGTTCGGCGATCCGGAGGCGGCCACGGCGCACCTGCCCGAAAGCGTCCGCGGCATGCTGGGCGAGCTTGGCGAAGAGGACGCCCGGCGGATCCGTCAGGTGCTGGGCCGCAAGCTCAACGGTTGACGGCGGGCCGGCGATCGAGATCGCCCGCGAAGGCCGCCCCTAGTCCGGCCAGAGGTCCTGGATGTCGCCCTTGCGGTTCAGCATATGCGCGTGGCGCGCTTGATCACGGCCAGCAGGCGATCCTTCCGGCCGTCCTTGTCATAGGTCAGGGTCGTGCGGGCCAGGCCCTCCAGCATGAAGCGGGCGAGGTCGCGGCTGGCCTGGAAGCGCGGGCCGGCGCCGGCGTGCAGGATCTTCAGGAAGTGGTCGCCGGCCTGGGCGCGGTCGAACTCGGCCTGGGCTGGCGTCAGAAGGGCCTGAATGGCCGGGTCCGTGCGGCCCGCGGCTTCCAGCTCGGCGAAGGCCTGGAAAGGGACGCTGTGCAACAGGTCCCAATAGCTGTCGATCGCGTGCTCGGTGACGTCCGCGCCCGGCGGCAAGCTGTCGGCGGCGGCGCGGAACAGGGTCGAGCGCTCGGCCTGGATGTGGGCCACGGCCGCCTCGACCAAGGCCTCGCGGGTCGGGAAGTGATAGAGCATCGCCCCGCGCGTCAGGCCCGCGGCGTCGGCGATCGCCGGGTTGGTCGCCGCGTGGTAGCCGATCTCGGCGAACAGGTGCATCGCACAATCCAGAATCCGCGCGCGGGTCTTCTGCGACTTCGGCGTATCCTTGGCGAGGCGGGCGGCGTCCATCGGGGTGATCTAGTGCGGGCGATGCTGCGCCGCAACAGCTAGAGCAAGCCCAGGCCCGCAAAGGCCTAGCTTCCGCGCTCAGATTTTTGACAAATACGCCGAAACTGGTCAATCAGCGGGCTGCCCCAAGGGAAGCCGGCGAACGCCGCCTCGGATCGATCGCCGCCCCCGCTTCATCAAAGCGACATGCAATCAGCTTAATCGCCTGCCGTTGGCCGCCGTCGCGCCGATCCGGGGACGGAGCGATGTTGCGGCCTTTGAACGGGGGTACGACCATGAGCGCCGACGTCGCCGTCCGCCGCTATCGTTCCGTCTTCATCAGCGACCTGCACCTGGGCACGCGAGGGTGCCAGGCCGAGTTGCTGCTGGACTTCATCCGCCACATCGAGTGCGACAAGCTCTATCTGGTCGGCGACATCATCGACGGCTGGAAGCTGCGCAGCGGCTGGTTCTGGCCCCAGGCCCACAACGACGTGGTCCAGAAGATCCTGCGCATGGCGCGCAAGGGCACCGAGGTCATCTACGTGCCCGGCAACCACGATGATCGGGTCCGCGAGTTCTGCGGCGTCCACTTCGGCGGGGTGGTCGTGGCCCGCGACATCATCCACGAGGCGGCCGACGGCAAGCGCTATCTGGTCGTCCACGGCGACGAGTTCGACGGCGTCGTCCAGCACGCCAAGTGGCTCGCCTTCCTCGGGGATTGGTCCTATAGAACCATCCTCATGCTGAACACTCTGGTGAATCGCGCGCGTCGCCGCCTGGGGTTCGGCTACTGGAGTTTTTCGGCCTATCTGAAGGTCAAGGTGAAGAACGCTTTGCAGTTCATCGAGAACTTCGAGGCCGCTGTGGCCGACGAAGCTCGGCGTCGGGGGGTGGACGGCGTGATCTGTGGTCACATCCATAAGGCCGAGATGCGCGACATCGACGGCATCGCCTATGTCAACGACGGCGACTGGGTGGAAAGCTGCACGGCCGTGGCCGAGCACGCCGACGGTCGCCTCGAGATCGTGGAATGGGCCAAGGTGCGCTCTTGGTCGGTGATCGATCGCAGCCGCAAGCTGCCGAGCCCCGTTGACGAGCCGCTGCCGGAGCCCGCCGTCGCCTGATGCGAATACTGCTTGCTACCGATGCCTGGGAACCGCAAGTCAACGGCGTGGTTCGCACCCTGACCCGGGTGGTCGACGAACTGCGCGCCATGGGCCACATCGTCGACGTCGTCAGCCCCGACCAGTTCCCGACCTTCCCGCTGCCGACCTATCCGGAAATCAAGCTCGCCATCGGCGCCTATGAGCCGGTGCAGGAACGCTTCAAGCTGTTCGAGCCCGAGGCGATCCACATCGCCACCGAGGGGCCGATCGGCCTGGCCGCGCGGCGCATCTGCCTGGAGTGGAAGCTGCCGTTCACGACCAGCTACCACACCAAGTTCCCCGAATACGTCTCGGCCCGCCTGCCGCTGCCTTTGGCGGCCGGCTACACCTACATGCGCTGGTTCCACAAGCCGTCGGGCCGCCTGATGGTGGCGACGCCCACCATGCGCGACGAGCTGGCCAAGCACGGCTTCCGCAACCTCTCGCCCTGGTCGCGCGGCGTCGACACCGACATCTTCAAGCCGCGTACGGCCGAGGATCCGGACATCTTCGAGGGCCTGGCCCGTCCGATCTTCCTCAATGTCGGCCGCGTGGCCGTCGAGAAGAACATCGAGGCCTTCGCCAGCCTGGACCTGCCGGGCACCAAGGTCGTGATCGGCGATGGTCCCCAGCGCGAGGAGCTGGCCGAGAAGTACCCCGAGGTGAAGTTCCTGGGCGCCAAGTTCGGCGAGGAGCTGGGCCGCTACTTCGCGGGCGCCGACGTCTTCTGCTTCCCGTCCCTGACCGACACCTTCGGCCTGGTGATCCTGGAGGCCATGGCCGCCGGCGTGCCGGTGGCGGCCTTCTCGGCGCCAGGCCCTGTCGACATCATCCCCGGCTCCAACGCCGGCGTCCTCGCGCCCGGCCAGACCGATGGCCTCAAGGAAGCCTGCCTGGCCTGCCTGGAACTCGACCGGACGGTGGTGCGCAAGTTCGCCGAGAAGTTCTCGTGGCGATCCTGCGCCGAGGAGTTCTTCCGCAACCTGCAGCCCTATCCCGAGCCGGAAAAGACCCGCTTCTGGCGCCGGCTGCGTCGCTTGGCGCGCCTGCGCAAGAAGACGGCGGCGTAAGGTCTATTCACGGTTTCAAGTCGCACGACTTCGCCGCTTCACGCGACTGCTCGCTGAAGGGATGGAAGGGGATGCGGAGCGCCCGGGCGACGCCCGGAGTATGAGTAGTGATTACCGTTTCGACGAAGCTCGAACGCTCCGCGCGGTCGTTATCCGGTGAGCCTTCGACGCGCGGGGTCTTAACCCGCTTCCGAAAGAGGCCCCCGGCGGGCGGGCCAGGGCTGGCGACCCCGGTCCCCGGACCGTCCGGGCGATTTCAGCCCGAACCTAAAGTCCCGCTCGACCACCCCCGACAGCCGTCACGATCGCCGGCCGGACGTCCCTTCCAAGCCATCGGGTAAGGAAGAGTATGAGCGGGGTTTCAACGCGGATGATCCAGCGGCGTGTAAAAGTGAGAAGTCGTTGAAATCGTTCGATTCGACTCCGTCTACGCGGATCATAGAGCGCCGCGAACGCTCTTACTTTCCCTGATCAGCCACGCACGCATGCCTCATTGCCGCCCTTGGAAAGGTCTGTCTTTGGCCAGCGCATCAAGACCAGGAGGCCCAGGCCGGTGGCGGAAGCGGCTGCGCCGGCCAGCGCCACCGCCGGAAACCCCAGCCCGGCGCCGATCACGCCACCGCCTAGCGCCGCGCCGATCGCATTGCCCAAGTTGAACGCGCCGATGTTCACCGCCGAGGCGAGGTTCGGGGCGTCGGACGCGGCCGCCATGACCCGCATCTGCAGCGGCGGCACGAGCGCGAAGCTGGCTACCCCCCACAGGAAGATCAGCACCGCGGCGGCGCCCGCAAACGGCATGGCGAAGGCGAAGGCGACCAGCAGGGCGGTTAGCGACGCCAGGGTCACGATCAGGGTTCCTTCCACCGATCGGTCGGCGAACTTCCCGCCCAGCCAGTTGCCCACCGTCAGCCCGACGCCATAGGTCACCAACATGGCGGTGACGAAGCCGATCGAGGCGTGGGTTTCCTGCTGCAGGATCGGGGTGATGTAGGTGAAGACCGTGAACATGGCGCTGGAGCCGATCACCGTCAGGGCCAGGGCCGCCAGCACAGGACCGCGCCCTAGCACCTTCAATTCGGCCAGGGCGTTCCCGCCCGCCGGCGCGGCGACCTTCGGCAGGGTCAGGCGCAGCGCGATCATGGCCAGTACGCCCAATCCCGCTATGCCCCAGAAGGATACGCGCCAGCCAAGCTGATCTCCGGCCCAGGTCGCCAAAGGCACACCGACCACATTGGCGATGGTCAGGCCCATGAACATGGCCGCCACCGCGCCGGCGCGCTTGTTCTCCGGCACGAGACCCGCCGCGACGATCGCCCCCACGCCGAAGAAGGCGCCGTGGTTTAGCGAGGTGATCAGCCGGGCCGCCAACAGCATGCCGTAGCTGGTCGAGACCGCCGCCAGCAGATTACCGAGGGTGAAAATCGCCATCAGCCCGATCAGCAGAGATCGTCTTGGCGCGCGGCCGGTGGTCAGGGTCATCAGGGGCGCGCCCAGCACGACACCAAAGGCATAGGCGCTGATCAACAACCCCGCGACCGGGATGGAGACGCCCAGGTCTCCGGCGATGACGGGCAGCATGCCCATGGGGGCGAACTCGGTGACGCCGATGCCGAAGGCGCCGACGGCCAGAGCCAGAATGGGAAGGTTCGGTTTCATTGTCGGGCGTTGTCTCAGACGAGCTGCGGATTCAGACGGGCGAACCCGTCCTGGCGATGCTGGCGCACAGATGGACAGGAAGCGGATGCGATGTTAGCCCGACCAAGGGCCAAAGACTTTTGATCTGGACGCAAAGATGCAATCGATCGGCTCGACAGACAGGGCTCGTGAGCTGGAGGTCTTCGTCGCCGCCATTCAGAGCGGCAGCTTTTCGGCGGCAGGTCGAAAGCTGGGCCTGAGCCCCTCGGCGGTCAGCCGAACGATCTATCGGATCGAGGCTCGACTAGGCGTTCGGCTGATCCTGCGGACCACGCGGGTGCTGACCTTGACGGCCGAGGGACAAACCTATCTTGGAGCGGCGCGCCGCATCTTGGCTGACCTGGACGACACCGAGCGGCAGATCGCCGACCAGGGCGCGCCGCGCGGACGCCTGAGGGTGAGCGCGGCCTTGTCGCACGGTCGCCTGTGCATCGTGCCGCTGCTAGGGCGGTTCGCCCAGCTATATCCCCACATCCTCGTCGACATCAGCTTGACGGACGCCATCGCCGATGTCGCCGGCGGGCAGGCGGATGTGGCCATTCGGTTCGGCATCCTGCCCGACAGTCCGCTGACCGCGCGACGCATCGGCGAGACCGGGCGCACTATCGTGGCGTCGCCCGACTATCTGGCCCGCCACGGGACGCCACAGGTTCCCGAAGATCTGCACGACCACAACTGCCTCAATTTCAACTTCCGCCGCGCCGAACCCGTCTGGCCCTTCCGCAAGGACGGGCGCGACTATGCCCTGACGGTCAATGGGAGCATCGAGGCCAACAACGGCGAGACCCTCGCCCAGCTGGCGATCGCGGGAGTCGGGATCACCCGCGTGGGCAACTTCAGCGTCGCCGAGGACTTGGCCGCCGGTCGGCTCGTGCCTGTGCTGGACGCCTTCAATCCCGGCGACGTCGAGCAGATACACGCCGTCTTCGTCGGCGGGGCGAACATGCCGGCGCGGGTGCGCGTCTTCGTCGACTATGTCGCCAGTCGTCTTGCTGAAGGTCGTCTTCGCTGAAGCACGTCTTCGCTGAAGAACGTCCGGTCGCCGCCCCTACCCTTCCGCCTCGCCCTTCTTCCGCTTGGCGGGTTTGACGATGACCTTGTCGATCCGCGAGCTGTCCATGTCGACGATCTCGAGGTCGAAGCCGCCGATGGTCACGTGCTCGCCCTCGGCGGGGATGCGGCCCAGGCGGTCGAGGATCAGGCCGGCCACCGTGTGGTAGCCGCCGTCGGCCTCGAAGTTCTCGCCCAGATGATCGTTCAGTTCCTGGATGTCGAGGCGCGCGTCGATCAGCCAGCTGCCGTCGTCGCGGCGGATGATGCGGGTCTCGTCGTCGTCGTGGTCCTCGGGGAAGTCGCCGGCGATCATCTCCAGAAGGTCGATCGGCGTGATCGCGCCCTGCAGCGAGCCGAACTCGTCGACCACCAGGGCCATGTGCAGGCTGGTCGACTTGAAGACGGCGAGCGCCTTCAGCAGCGACATCGTCTCGGGGATCGCCACCGGCTGCTGGACATGGGCCTTCAGGTCCAGGGGCGCTTCGGCGAGGCAGGCGTCCAGCAGGTCCTTCTTGAGGACCACGCCGATATCGCCGTCGAGGTCGTCCTCGGTGGCGACCAGGATGCGCGAATGGGCGCTGGCGCGGATTTCCTTCAGCACGGTCTCGGGGCTGTCGGCCAGCGACACCCAGAAGAGGTCGCGGCGCGGGGTCATCGCCACGCGGACGGGGCGGTCGCCCAGGCGCAGGACCTCGTTGATCATCGCCCGCTCCTCGGGCTCGATCAGGCCGGCGTCGGCGCCCTCGGCCAGGACGGCTTCCATCTCCTCGGTGGTGACGCTGTTGTTGCGCTCGTCGCGCACGCCCATCAGGCGCAGGACGCCGGCGGTGGAGACGGTCAGCAGGGTCACGAACGGGCGCAGCACCGTGGCCATCACGGCCAGGAACGGCGACATGCGGCGGGCGATGGCGTCGGGGAAGATCAGGGCCAGGCGCTTGGGCACCAGCTCGCCCAGGATCACCGAGACATAGGTCAGGCCCACGACGACGACGCCGGTGGCGATGGCCTCGGAGTACTGGGCCAGCGCCGGCACGCTGTGCTCCAGCCAATGGTCGAGGGCCGCGGCGATGGTCGCCTGGCCGTAGGCGCCGGCGAAGATGCCGATCAGGGTGATGCCGACCTGCACGGCCGACAGGAACCGGGTCGGGTGCTCGGCCATCTCGAGGGCCAGTTTCGCCCCCCTGTCGCCCCGTTCGGCGAACCCTTGGAGGCGGGCCTTGCGGGCCGAGACGACGGCCAGTTCGGACATGGCGAAAACCCCGTTCAACAGAACGAGGAGGAAGACGACGGCGAGCGCGACGAGGATCATGGCCCTTCAGGGTCGGGGACGCGTCGCCGGACGGCGACCGCGGCGCGGGCGCAAGGCGGCCCGGCGAGGGGCACTATACAAAGAAAAACGCCGCGGCCCATAGGACCGCGGCGTCTGTATCGTCTCTAACCGAAAGGGGCCCAGAAACTGTCCGTTTCGGACAGGTTCCGCTTCCAAGCCTTGGAGCTTGGCCGGCGCCGAAACCGGCAGCCACTTTCGGCTGCCAAGCTCCGATTAGGCGGCCGGGCGGCCCATCACGGTCTTGTTGTTCACGATGCCCTTCTGGGCGTCGTGCTGGCCCGGAGGCAGCGGGATCAGGCCGCGGCCTTGCAGGTAGCCGCCACGACCCGTGGCGGCGTCCGAGGTGAACTCCTTCAGGAATTCCTCGAGGCCCGGCGTGACGCCGATGTTGGCCTTCTTGACGTAGATGTAGAGCGAACGCGACAGCGGATAGCTGCCGTCCGAGATCGTCTGGGCCGACGGACGCACGCCGTTGACCGAGGCGCCCTTGATCTTGTCCATGTTCTCTTCGAGGTAGGACCAGCCGAAGACGCCGACCGAGCCCGGGGTCTTGGTCAGGGTGCCGACGATGGCGTTGTCGTTTTCACCGGCGTCGACCCAGCCGTCGTTGCGCAGCGGATCGACCAGGGCCTTGAACTTCTTCTCGTTGTCCGAGCGGATGGCGTCCAGGGTCGGATACTTGCGGGCGCCGGCTTCGATGGCCAGCTCGACGAAGGCGTCGCGGGTGCCCGAGGTCGGCGGCGGGCCGTAGACCTGGATGCGGTTGCCCGGCAGGCCGCCGGCCACGTCGTCCCAGGTCTTGTTCGGGTTGGCGACGAACTGGCCGCCCTTCAGCACTTGCTTGGACAGGCCTTGGTACAGGTGCTCGAGCTTGAAATTGTAGTCGGCGCCGTCCTTGTCGGTGGCGACCACGATGCCGTCGAAGCCGATCTTGATCTGCAGGATGTCCTTGACGCCCTTGGCGGCGCAGGCGTCGAACTCGGACTTCTTCATCGGACGCGAGGCGTTGGCGATGTCGGGGAAGCCTTCGCCCGTGCCGCCGCAGAACAGCTTGATGCCGCCGCCGGTGCCGAGGCTTTCAACCTTCGGAGCCTTCTTGCCGGACTTCTTGGCGAAGTTCTCGGCGGTGCGGGTGGCGAACGGGAACACGGTCGAGGAGCCGGCGGCCCAGACGTAGTCGCGGGCGGCGTGGGCGGGGGCGGCGGCGAGGCCCGACAGGGCCACGGCGGCGGCCGCGCAGGACAGAAGCTTCTTCATGACGAACTCCTAGAGGAGAGGGGAGCGGGCGGACCGCCACGCGGCCCGCCCAGAGAGGTGGCGACGCTTAGAAGTCGAGCTGGGCGCGCAGCTGGAACTGCTTCACGTCGAAGTCCTGGTTGGCGCCGAAGTTGTCGACCTTGCCGTCCGTGTAGTTGGCCTGGAAGCGGACGTAGGACGTCGGGTAGTAGTTCACGCCCAGGGTCCAGCCGGTGTACTCGCCGGCTTGCGACGTCGCCGGCTTCACCCGCAGGGTGTCGTAGGCGTCGGTCGTGTCGGCCAAGTCGTAGCGGACGGCCAGCTCGACGCCGCCGAAGCCGCCGGCCGTGACCGGGTTCAGGATCTTCGGACGCTTGAACTCGCCGGCGGCCGCGTCGTAGTTGCGGGTCTCGCCCGTCGGCCAGAAGCTGACGAAGGCGTAGCCGACCTTGATCGTCGGGTCGTCGCCGGCGGTGCCCGCGCGGGTCACGTCGATGCTCGAATATTCGGCCTGGACCGACAGCGGGCCGTGGACCCAGGCGCCTTCGACGGCGATGGTCTTGTCACGGTTGCCAATGCCGCCGGTCGTGTAGAACGTGGCGTTGCTGTAGGCGGTGTTGGTGCGGCCGGTGTAGGCGAAGGCGCTTTCGTCGCCGCGGTTGCGGTAGCGGTACGAGACCGCCAGGTGCAGCTTGTCGGCGTCGGTGTTCAGCAGCGCGTAGTGGCCGCGGGCGGTGATCGTCAGGCGCTCCTTGGAGTCGGCGCTGGCGTTGTTGACGTCGGTGCTGTTGAGGCTGGCGCCCTGGACGCCCAGCGACATCGAGTAGTTGTAGCCGCTGTACTTGCCGACCACGCCCAGCAGGTAGCTGTCGACGCCGAAGTCGCCGTACGGACCGCGGTCCATGAAGGTGGTGAAGCGGGTCGAGGTCAGGTTCTCGAGGCCGGCGACCTTGACGTTGCCGAACAGGATCGAGACCGGCTCGCTGGGCTTGTATTCGATGACCGCGTCATCCCAGCCCCAGGCGCCGCCGTTCACCGCGCCGCCTTCGACCTTGTAGGCGAAGTAGTTGTTCAGCTTGCCTTCGACGCCGAGGAAGACCTGACGGCCGCGGGCGTTGCTGGTCTTGAAGTCGCCGCCGGGACCGGCGCGCTCGATGTCCTGGTTGACGTAGTCGAACAGGATCCGACCACGGACCTTGAACGCGGTGTCGTCGTTGCTGAACTGCGGAGCGCCGCTCCACTTGTAGCTCATGTCCTGGGCCTGGGCGGTCGCGCCCATGCCGATCGCGAGCGCGACGGCCAGCGCCGAACCGGCGACCAGCGAGGTCTTGATGCTCATTTGAGATTCCCCTTGAAAGGCGCCCCTGTCCTCTCACCCGTCTCGAGGTGGATCAGGTTGACGCCGGGCTTACCGGGGGTCCGTGACGCTTCCGCCACCGATTTGTGACAGCCAGGCGACAAGTGTTTTCAAGGCCTTAAGCTGTGGCGTTACGGCAACAAGGCGCGCCGGGAAATGTCCGTTCACCGACGGCTGGCGGCGATACGAAAACGCCTTCCCCGCCGGCGGGCGGGGAAGGCGCTGAAAAGCGGAATGGTCCGAAGGGCTACAGAAGCCGCGTGCGGATGATCTGCGACAAGAGGTCGATCATCGACACCGCCACGACGATCACGAGGACGATGCAGCCGGTCTGGTCGAACTGGAAGGCGTTGATCGAGTCGAACAGGATCTGGCCGATGCCGCCCGCGCCGATGATGCCCAGCACCGTGGCGGCGCGGCTCGACGATTCGAAGCGGTAGAGGGCGTAGCTGGTCCACAGCGGGGCCACCTGCGGGATCACGCCCCAGACGATCTCCTGCAGCTTGACGGCGCCGGTGGCGCGCACGCCCTCGACCGGGCCCTTGTCGATCGACTCGACGGCTTCGGCGAACAGCTTGGCCAGCACGCCGCCGGTGTTGAACATGATCGACATCACCCCGGCGAACGGGCCGAGGCCCACGGCGGTGATGAAGATCAGCGCCACCACGAGGTCGGGAATCGAGCGGATCAGGTCCAGCACCCGGCGCACCGGCTGCTGGATCCAGACCGGCGCGATGTTGCGCGCGCCCAGAAGACCCAGCGGGATGGCCACGATGATCGCCAGCGCCGTGCCCCACAGCGCCATCTGGATGGTCTGCCACATCTTGCCGATGAACAGCGGCCAATCCATCGACAGGAACAGATCGGGATCCGTGAACGGCTTGAAGAACAGCTTGGCGAAGTTCCCCGTCCGCTCGGTGTCGGTGAACAGCTGCGGGAACTTGTCGATCTCGGCCGGCTTGAAGCTGACGATCAGCAGCAGGATCACCCCGCCCCAGAGCAGGGTGTCGAAGGCCAGGGCCGAGGCCGAGCGCTTGGGCGGCGCCGGTATGGTCGCGTCGCTCATGCTAGGCCTCAGTTCGCGGGCGTCGAGGCGAGGCCGGCCTTGCCCTCGGCGGCGACCCGTTCGGACTTGATCTGGTCCAGCGACGTCTGGGCGGCGGCGATCTTGGCCTGGTCGCCGGCCTCGCGGGCCAGGCCCAGCTGCTCGGTGGCCTCCATCTCGCGCACGACCAGCAGGTGCGAGTCGTCGGCCGGTTTAAAGCCGCCGATGCTCAGCTTCTTCAGATAGCCGCGCTGCTGCGCGGCCTCCGGCGTATCGCCTTGCGCATAGGTCAGGAAGAACTGGCGCAGCTTTTCCTTAATGGCGGGATCGAGGTCCTTGCGCCAGACGATCGGGTCCTCGGGCAGGGTCGGCGATTGCCAGATGACCCGGACCCGGTCGGTGACGCCCTCGCCGCGCGCCTTCGAGAGGCCGATGGCGGTCGAGTTGTTGGTGGCCGCGTCCAGCTTGCCGTTGGCCACGGCGAACAGGTTCGCCTGGTGGTTGGCGCTGATCACGGTCTTGAAGCAGTCCTCGGGCTTCTTGTTGGCCGGGATGAACACGTAGGTCATCGGCGCCAGGGTGCCCGAGGTCGACTTCTTGTCGCCGATGCCGAAGTTCAGCGACTTGTCGCACTTCAGCAGGTCCTGGACCGACTGGATCTTGCTGCCGGCCGGCACGATGATCACCGACTTGTAGCCGTCGGTGCCCGACGGGTCGAAGGTGCGGGCGAAGACCTCGCCGTTCGAGCGGCGCACGGCCTCGAGGCCCGATTGGTTCGAGAACCAGCCCAGGTCGGTCTGCTTGGCGCCCATGGCCACGATCAGCGACGAGTAGTTCGACGAGAAGAACGGCTTCACCTTGAGGCCGGTCTGCTTCTCCATGTCGGCCAGGATGGGCTTCCAGTAGCTCTCCATGTTCTGGGCGGACTCGGTCGACAGGATCGAGAAGGTGATCGTGTCCTTGTCGGCGGGCGTCTGGGGAGCCTTGCCGCACGAAGCGAGCGCCAGGGCCGAAAAGGCTGCGGCGATCACGAGGGCCGAACGACGGTTGATCATTGCGGGGCTCCTTCCCAGAACACGTCCTCGAATTCCGGGCCGTAGATGTCGATGAGTTTTTCGCGGTTCAGGCCGGTCGCCGGGCCGTCATAGACCTTGTGGCCAGCCTTGAGGGCCACGACCCGGTCGCAGTAGCGAAGGGCGTAGTCCACCTGGTGCAGGGTTACGACGACGGTCAAGCCGTCGGTTTGATTCAGGTCACGGAGAATCTCCATGACCTTGCGCGCCGAGACCGGGTCCAGCGAGGCGACCGGCTCGTCGGCCAGGATGATCTTGGCCTTCTGGACGAGCGCGCGGGCGATGGCGCCGCGCTGCTGCTGGCCGCCCGACAGGGTGTTGGCGCGCTGGGCGGCGTAGTCGGCGACGCCGACGCGGGCCAGGGCCGCCATGGCCGCCTCGCGCGTCTCCTTGGGCCACGCGCCGAACAGGCCCCGGAGGACCGGAATGCGCCCCAGCGAGCCCAGCGCGACATTGCTGAACAGGGACAGGCGCCCCACGAGATTGAACTGCTGAGCGATGAAGCCGATGCGGATGCGCGCCTTGCGCACCTCGCTCGAGACCTTGCCCTTGGCCTGGACCGCCCCGCCGAAAGCGGTGATCACGCCCTCGCCCCCATTCTCGCCAGGAGGGTCGATGGTCTGCAGACCGTCGATCGAGCGCAGCAGGGTGGATTTTCCCGAGCCCGACGGCCCGATGAGCGCGATCATCTCGCCCCGAGCCACGTCGAGGGAGACGGCGTCCAGCGCGCGACGAGACCCGAAGGTCTTGGAGGCGGCGCGGATCGAAAGAACAGGGTCCGACGTCATGGTCGGGGCGAATCCTTAACGTGGTTTCATAGCTTGGGAAATGCGTTCACCGGTTTGGGGCAGGTTCGCAATGGATTTGTGACACCCCGAACCCATTATCGCGACCACGACATGCCCCGCCGATCTCCATTTCCAGACTGGGCGGGCGTCCGGCCGGCCAAACCGCCCACTCTTTCCGCCGCCGCGCTCGCGTGGATCAATTCGTCACAAAACGGCGCCGCAAAAGGGTCTTTACATCCCGGATCAATGCCCCTATTTCGCACGGCTCCGGCGGACCCGAAGTCCTCTAAACGCTGCTAACGCCGGCCTGGGTTTAACTTCCAACAGGGGGTTACGTGAATTGCGCACGTACCATTCGCCCCTGGACCTGGTCCGTGAGCGGTCACCGGAACGTCCCGTCGCACTCGTGCGGCCTGACGCGGTTTCCGTAGCTGCGCGCTGGTTCCAGTCCGAATTTAAAGGCGACGTCTTCTACGCGGTGAAGGCCAATCCTTCGCCGTGGGTGATCCGTGAGCTGGCTCAGGCCGGCGTGCGGTCCTTCGACGTCGCGTCGCTGAACGAAGTCGAACTCGTGGCCAACGAGGCCCCGGGCTCGCGCATGGCCTTCATGCACCCGGTCAAGAGCCGGGCGGCGATCGCCGCCGCCTATTTCGACCACGGCGTGAAGACCTTCTCGTTCGACACCCACGAAGAGCTGGCCAAGATCCTGGACGCCACCGGCCAGGCCAAGGACCTGAACCTGATCGTCCGCATGGGCGTGCAGGCCGAAGGCGCGGCCTACAGCCTGTCGGGCAAGTTCGGCGTCGAGAGCCACAATGCTCCGGCCCTGCTGCTGGCCGCGCGTCGCGCCACCCAGGACCTGATGGGCGTGTCGTTCCACGTCGGCAGCCAGTGCATGCGCCCGACGGCGTTCCAGGCGGCGATGGCCCAGGCCTCTCGCGCCCTGGTGCGCGCCGGCGTGCTGGCCGATGTCGTCGACGTCGGCGGCGGCTTCCCGTCGATCTATCCGGGCATGGTCCCGCCGGATCTCTCCGAGTACCTGGCGGCCATCGACCGCGGCTTCGCCGAGATGATGGTCCACGAGACCACCGAGCTCTGGTGCGAGCCAGGCCGCGCCCTGGTGGCCGAGGCCTCGTCGCTGCTGGTCAAGGTCGAGCTGAAGAAGGGCGACGCGCTCTATCTGAACGACGGGTCCTATGGCTCGCTGTTCGACGCCGCGCACATGAAGTGGCCCTTCCCGGTGAAGCTCTTCCGCAAGAACGGCGAAGTCGTGGAAGAAGGCCTGAAGCCCTTCCGCTTCTACGGCCCGACCTGCGACAGCGTCGACCACATGCCCGGCCCGTTCTACCTGCCGGAAAGCGTCGACGAGGGCGACTACATCGAGATCGGCATGCTCGGCGCCTATGGCGTGGCCATGAACACCCGCTTCAACGGCTTTGGCGAAACCGACACCGTCGAGGTGCAGGACGCCCCGATGGCCTCGATGTACGGCCTGGCCAAGCGCTCGATCCCGGTCGTCCGCCAGGAGGCGGAAGAGCGCAAGATCGTCCGCTTCTCGCGTCCCAAGGGCGCGGCCGGCAAGCGCAAGCGCCGTCGCTAGACCGAGGTCGGAAATCCTGCGATCAACGTGAAGGAGGCGGATATCCATCCGCCTCCTTTTTTGTTCGCGCATCGCAGACCCCGAGCGGGCGGCAGACTTCACGGGCCATGACGACACGCTCTTCCGCTCAGAACGATCCGCCAATCTGGATCGTCGCCCTGATCCTGCTCGCCGCCAGCTTCGCGCCCCTGTCCCACGCGCTGTGGGCGGGCCTGGCGCCCATCGACAGCTACAACTCCATCTGGGTCGAGTCCTTCGGCGCGGCCCTGCGCCGAGGCGAGTTTCCGCCGCGCTGGATTCCCGAGGGCTTTCACGGCCTGGGCGGGTCGTCGTTCTATTTCTATCCGCCGCTGTTCTTCTACGTCGCCGCCGGCGTCGATCTGCTGACCGGTGGGCTGCTGAACGCCGAGCAGGTGACGGCCTGGGCGTGCCTGGTGCTGTCGCTCGCCGGAAGCCTTGGCCTCTACGCCTGGATGCGCCCCCATGCGGGGGGGCGCGTGGCGCTGGTCGCCGGCGCGGTCTACGCCGTCGCGCCCTATCACCTGCTGGACGCGGTCTCGCGCGGCTCGCTGGGCGAGCTGGCCGTCTATGCGGTGCTGCCGTTCTTCGCCCTCAGCCTGGAGCGCGCCGCCCGCCACCCCGCCTGGATCCCGCCGCTGGCGCTGAGCCTGGCGGGGATGATCCTGGGCCACATCGCGGTGGCCTTGCCGATCTGCCTGATCGCGGCGCCGATCGCCGCCCTGTGGCTGATCATGAGCGCCGAGCCGATGGCGCGCCTGGCGATCGTGGCGCGCCTGGCCGCGGGCGCGATCCTGGGGGCGGGGCTGGCGATGACCTACCTGCTGCCGGCCCTGGCCCTGCAGGACGCCGCCTCGATGAAGTTCATGTGGGGCCCGCCTCTGTCGGGCGCCGACCCCGCCGCCTGGACGCTGCTGAACGCCAAGCACTGGCCGCCAGCGCCTCTGGCCGGCGCCATGGCCTGGCTGGGTTGGACCTACGGCGCGGCGGCGCTGGGCGTCCTCGCCGTCCTCGGCCGGGCCTCAGGCCCCCGTACGGCGGCCGCGCGGGTGTGGGCCGCGGTCTGCCTGGTCGCCATCGCCGCCTACGCCACGCCGGCCGTCTGGCACGGCCCGCTGGCGCCGATCCTGGGCAAGATGCAGTTCCCGTTCCGCATGCTGGTCATGGTCGAGTTCGCCCTGATCGCCGCCGCCAGCCTGGCGTTCAGCCACCGTCCGCGCCTCGTGGTCCTGTTGGCCGCGGTCGTCGCCGTCAGCGTCTGGGTCCCTGTCAAGCAGACCCTGATCCCGGCGTTCGAGCGCGCCCGCCTCTATCCCGCCGGTCAGGACCCGACGATCGCCCAGCGCATCCGCGTGGGACGCCTGCCGGAAGAGCACCTGCCGGGCGACTTCTTCTTCGATCCGGCGATCCTGGTCGATCGCGTCTATCTGAGCGGCTACGAGCGCCTGCCGCTGGTCCGTCCGCTCGATCCGGCCGCCAAAGTCCTGGCCGCGACCTCCTACCCGGACGGCAGCCTCGCCGTGCGGCTGGACGCCCCGCGCCCGACCCGCGTGGTCGTCCGCCGCTTCTACTTCCCCGCCTGGCGGGCCGATCTCGTCCAGGCCGGCGAGGACCCCGGCGTCGCGATCAGTTCCACCGGCCCGTCGCGCATCCTGACCTTCGCCGCCACGCCCGGCGACCACGTCTATCGTCTGCACATCGTGCGGACCCCGGTCGAGAAGCTGGGCGACGCGATCGCGCTGGCGTCGCTGGCGGCGATCGGCCTGATCGGTTTCGCGACGCGTCAGCGACGTGGGGCGCCAGGCGGCGCACGCCAGAGGTGACTCAACGCGCCGGAGCGCCAAGCCGTGGGATCACTGGACAAATGCCTACGCAGACACGAAAAACGCTCATGCAGGACGCGCTGGCGCCCAAAGTTGAGTGGCTTGATGTCCAAGGTAACGCTTCGCTGGCCAGTGATCGTGCTCATTCTGGCCTTTCAGAGCTTTTGTCTGCTCAGGCATGATCTCGGCCATGGGGCCGGCTATGGACACAGCTACATCTACAACGCCACTTGGCTTCTGGATTTCAACAATACCTTGGCGCAAGGCCACTTCCCGCCGCGCTGGCTGCACGGCGCGTGGACAGGCCTGGGCGCGCCGTCCTTCTATTATTATCCGCCCTTGGCCTTCTACGTGGCGGCCTTTGTGCGCTACGCGTTCGGCACCATCGATTATCCGCTGATCCTCGCCTGGGCCACCTACCTGATGGTGCTTGGCTCGGGCCTTTCCATGTTCGCTTGGCTGCGGACGCGAACGGGGGACGCCTGGGCTCTGATAGGCGCGCTGATCTATGTAGCCGCCCCGTACCATCTGGTTAGCTTCTACGTGCGGGCCGCCATCGGCGAGACCGCCGCCTATATGACCCTGCCCCTCTTTGCGCTGTGCCTAGAGCGCGCCGCGAAGTCGTGGAACTGGGTTCCAGGCTTGGCCCTGTCGGCCGCCGCCCTCGTGATGTCGCACCTGCTGATCGCCATGCTGGTCTTCATCAGCATCGCGCCCGCCTTCGCGGCCTACCTGCTGTTGGACGCGCCCCCCGAGAAGCGCCGCGGGGTTTTCCTTCGTTGCGCCGCCGGCGCCGCGCTAGGGCTGATCCTATCGGCAAGCTATCTGGGCCCCGCGATGCTGATGCAGAAGATGGCGTTGCTGAGGGTCATGTGGGGGAACGACGCCGATCCCTACAAGTGGGCCCTGATGCATCCCGCGATGTGGCCGAGCAAACCCTACTCAACCTCCCTGGCTCTGATGGCGTACGGGCTGGCGGGCGCGGCCCTTGGCGCGATCATCGGTGTGGCGGGCCGCAAAATGACCTCGACGCAACGCGAAGTCCTGGCCTGGAGCATCGGCGTTTTAATCGCCTTCGCTCTCTACGCCATGCCTTGGGTCTGGCGCGGCGTCACCGGGTTGGCGCTGAGCAAGGTGCAGTTCCCGTACCGCCTATTGCTGGGGATGGAATTCGCGGCGATCACCGCCGTCGTTCTGGCTTTCGCGCACGGTCGACGGCGGGTTCCGCTGGCGGCGCTCGTCCTGATCGCCACTATCCCCCTGGGATACGGCCTGGCCCTCCAGAAGCCGGCCATCGACTTCCACCTCGCTCAAGTCGGCGATAGCATCTCGCCCGAGGCTGCATCACATATCGCCTGCCGGCTTGTCCCCGAGGAACACCTGCCCGCCGCATTCGGAGGCGGTCCGCGCTACGCCGCCGACAAGTATTGCATGACGCAATATGACATGCCGCTGGCCGAGGCCGAGAACGACGGCGCCAGGGTGACCGCCGCCAACCTCTTCCCGGACGGCAGCGTCGCCATGGCGGTCGAGGCGACCCGGCCGACCCGCATCGTGCTGCGCAAGCACTATTTCCCTACCTGGGAGATCGGCTTCGTCCAGAAGGGGCCCGATCGGGCCATGGCGACGCAGCCAGCAGGACCCGAGGCGTTGCTGTCGTTCGTCGCCGAGCCGGGCGCGCACACCTATCGAGCGCTCATCGTCCGCTCTTCGCTGGAGAAGGTCTGCGATGCGCTCACCTTGGCGGGGCTTGTCTTCTGCCTGGCCTGGCTAGGCTTGTCGGCGCGCCGTCGTCTGCTGTCCCGATCGGGCCGTGACGACCTTCTGGGCCGACTCCGCGCGTTTATCGGCGCATAAGGACTCGATAATCGTCACAAAGACTCTATATAGCGCCCCCTTCATCCTCTCGCCGGTCGCTCCGTCCCGGCGGGCTCTAGGGTCACGACGGGCGCTCACCTTCAGAGGATCCTCTGTCATGAACGCTCCCGTTCCGAACACGAAGGCCGAACTGCTCCAGAAGGTCGTCGAGCACGTCGACATCACGTCGTACGACGCTCGCCCGATCATCGACTCGATGCGCAAGATGTCGTTCAGCTCGCGCGACACCGCCCGCGCGGCCGACATCTTCAACATGGCCCTGGCCGACAAGGGCTGCTCGACCTGGCTGATCCTGGCCGGTTCGACCTCGGCCGGCGGCTGCATGCACGTCTACCGCGACATGGTGAAGAACGGCATGATCGACGCCGTGGTCGCCACCGGCGCCAGCATCGTCGACATGGACTTCTTCGAGGCCCTCGGCTTCAAGCACTACCAGGCCGCCGGCCCGGTCGACGACAACGTCCTGCGCGACAACTACATCGACCGCATCTACGACACCTATATCGACGAAGAAGAGCTGCAGGCGTGCGACCACACGATCCTGGAGATCTGCAACAAGCTGGAGCCCCGCGGCTATTCCTCGCGCGAGTTCATCTGGGAGATGGGCAAGTGGCTGGCGGAAGGCAACGCCAAGAAGGAAGGCTCGCTGATCCAGACCTGCTACGAGGAAGGCGTGCCGATCTTCTGCCCGGCCTTCGTCGACAGCTCGGCGGGCTTTGGCCTCGTCAAGCACCAGAAGGAAAAGCTGGCCGCCAAGCAGCCCTACCTGATGATCGACGCGGTCGCCGACTTCCGTGAACTGACGGACGTCAAGATCGCGGCCGGCACCACGGGCCTGTTCATGGTCGGCGGCGGCGTTCCCAAGAACTTCGCCCAGGACACCGTCGTCTGCGCCGAGATCCTCGGCGTCGAGGCCGACATGCACAAGTACGCCATCCAGATCACGGTGGCCGACGTGCGCGACGGCGCCTGCTCGTCGTCGACGCTGAAGGAAGCCGCCTCGTGGGGCAAGGTCTCGACCACCTACGAGCAGATGGTGTTCGCCGAAGCCACCACGGTGGTGCCGCTGATCGCCTCGGACGCCTACTGGCGCAAGGCCTGGGAAGGCCGCGAAAAGCCGCGCTGGAACAAGCTGTTCGGCAAGTAAGCTGATCAGCCCCCTTCTTGATTGAATGGGTCTGAAAATGCAGGGTCCCCGGAAGCGATTCCGGGGACCTTTTTCATGCGCGCATCTTGGCTGGTCGGCCTCGCCCTCCTGGCTCTGACGGGCTGCGCCACGCTGAGCGGCGACGCGGGGACCTATCCGCGCTACCTGCCCAAAAGCGCGTTCGACGCTCGCGACCACGTCCCGCCGCCGCCCGCCAAGGGCTCGCCCCAGGCGGAGAAGGATCGCCAGATCTTCCTGACCACCCGCGCCCTGAAGGACACCCCGCGCTGGTCGCTGGCCCAGGCGGACAACGCCGAGGAGAAGATCCTCGACTCCTACGCTTGCGCCCTGGGCTACACGCCAACGCGCGAGACCAACCCCAAGCTGGCGGCGATGATGCTGCGGATGAGCCGCGACGTCCGGTCGGCGGTGTCGGGACCGAAGCTCAAATATATGCGCCCCCGGCCCTATCTCTCAGAGAACGCGCCCATCTGCATCAATCCCAGCTTTGGCTTCCGCTTCTCGCCGGACTATCCCTCCGGCCACGCCACCTGGGGCTGGACGGTCGGCCTGCTGCTGTCGGAAGTCGCCCCCGACCGCGCCAACCCCATCCTGGCCCGCGCCCGCGCCTATGGCGAAAGCCGGGTGATCTGCGGCGTCCACAACGCCAGCAGCGTCCAGGCCGGCAAGCACAACGCCGAGACGCTGTTCGCCGCGCTCTGGAGTTCGGACGCGTTCAAGGCCGACCTGGCGGCCGTCCGGGCCGAGTCCGACGAGGCCCGCGCCAAGGCCAAGCCGCTCGATCCGGCGCGCTGCACGACCGAGGCGAACCTGGTCGGCGCGCCTCTGTTCTAGGCAGGGCGCACGGCCAAGGTTGCGCGGGGGCGTCCGGCCCTCTACCTCTTGGGCATGGCCCACGGCGCTTCCTGCGATCACGACCACCACAACCACGGCGTCGCCGGGGCGGCCCTGACGGCCGAGCTCGAAGCGGCCGAAGCCCGCTGTTCGGCCGCCGACCAGCGGCTGACGGCGCCCCGCCGTCGCGTGCTGGAACTGCTCCTTCAGGCCGGGCAGCCGGTGAAGGCCTACGACCTGATCTCGACCTTCGGCGGTTCGGGGCCGCCGGCCAAGCCGCCGACCGTCTATCGCGCCCTCGACTTCCTGGAGAAGCAGGGCTTCGCCCACCGGATCGAGAGCCTCAACGCCTATGTCGCCTGCCGCAAGGAGGCCGACGGCCACGCCGCCGCCTTCCTGATCTGCGACTGCTGCGGGGCGACGCGCGAGATCGAGCCCAAGGCCAGCGCCGAGATCATCGCCGCTGGCGCCTCGGCGGGCTACGTTCTGACCGGCGTGACGATCGAGGCCCACGGCCTCTGCGCCGCCTGCAAGGACGCCTGAGCGGAACAACCCCGCCCGCCTCCGGTTCTCTTTGGGTCACCTGGAGAACACGCATGGCCAAGCCATCCAACACCGACGGCCGCGAGGCCAACGACGCCGAACCGCTGGGCGACTTCACCGCCCTGGGCGGCGAGAAGAGCGTCAAGAAGACCGGCGAGAAGTCGCGCGAAAGCGCGGGGCCGGATGGTCCGGACGGCGCGGCGATCGGCGACACCTTCAAGAAGCCGACCAGCCCCGGCAAGCTCAAGGCCTGAACGTTCCCAGTCCGCCAGACAGGCTCTAGCCAAGCTCGTCCCAGCCGCTAGACTCGAACGGCTGTTCACCGCTGCTTGAGACCCGCCATGACGACCGCAGAGCCGCTTCCTGGCGTCGAGATCTGGCCCATTCTTGCCCACCAAGGAACCGCGCCATGACGGCCGCCGAGGGTCTTCCCGGCGTCGAGATCTGGCGTGGAG
This sequence comes from Caulobacter segnis ATCC 21756, assembly GCF_000092285.1. Taxonomy (NCBI): domain Bacteria; kingdom Pseudomonadati; phylum Pseudomonadota; class Alphaproteobacteria; order Caulobacterales; family Caulobacteraceae; genus Caulobacter; species Caulobacter segnis. The sequence continues at coordinate 4,149,043 of NC_014100.1, forward strand.
GGGTGAATACCTGGGACTGCGACGAGATGGGGCACATGAATGTGCGCCACTACGTCGTCCGCGCCCAGGAGGGCCTGATCGGCCTGGCGGCGGAGTTGGGCCTGCCCAACGCCTTCTCGCCTCACGCCAACGCCACCCTCCTGGTCAAGGAGCACCACATCCGCTTCCTGCGCGAGGCCCACGCCGGCGCGCCCCTGACCATGTTGGGCGGGGTGATCGAGATGGGCGAGACCGAGGCGCGGCTGCTGCAGCTCTTGATCCATCCGGCCTCGGGCGAGCTGGCGGCGACGTTCCAGACCACCGTCATCCACGCCACCCCGCGCGAGGGCCAGCCTTTCCCCTGGCCCAGGATCGCCCGGGAGCGCGCCGAGGCGCTGAAGGTCGAGGTTCCGGAGAAGGCGCGGGCGCGCAGCCTGGACCTGTCGCCGTTCACACCCACCGCCAGCCTGGCCCGCGCCGACGCCCTGAAGCTCTCGCGCATCGGCCTGGGCGGCCTGCTGCCCACCGATTGCGACGTGTACGGACGAATGCGCGCCGAGCAGTTCATCGGGCGGGTTTCGGACGGCATCGGCGCCTTCATCCACCCGTTCCGCGACCTCGTCGTCGACCACGCCGAGCAGAAGCCCCAGCGCATGGGCGGGGCCGTCCTGGAATACCGGATCGCCTACTTGGCCTGGCCCCGGATCGGCGACCGGATCGACATCCGCTCGGGCCTCGTCGGAACCGACGCGCGCACCATGCGGGTCGTCCACTGGATGCTCGACCCGACCACGGGCGAGCCTTGGGGAACCTCCGAGGCCGTCGCCATCACCTTCGACCTGGACGCGCGCAAGGTGGTGCCGGTCAGCGACGCTGCCCGCGCGGCGCTGGCGGCTTTCGAAGTGGCGGGGCTGGCGCTCTAGCGCCCCCTCCGTCTCGTCGCTTCGCGCCGATCCACCTTCCCCGCTACGCGAGGGAGGATGACGGCCTCCTCCTCACCCGTGAAACGGGGGAGGTGGCGCGAGGCATGGTCGCGTGACGGAGGGGGCGCTTTGAAGCCTACCCCGTCGCCATCTCGAACAGCGCGTCGCGCGCGAGGTCTGGGCGCTCCATCGGCAGGAAGTGGCTGGTCCCCGGCAGAGTCTCGATCCGCACGTCGCGTCCCCGGCGCGCGAAGCCTGGACCCGCGTGGCAGGTCGAGTGCTTCTCGGCCTTGAGGATCCTCACCGGCGCCCGGGCCTGTCGCGCCGCCCGCCAGGGATCATGCGCCTGGGCGGCGTAGTTCGAGGCCTCCCAGGCCGGCGCGCAGGCCAGCTCGACCTTGCCGTCAGCGCGCTCATTGAAACCGCCAGCCACATAGTCGGCCAGCATGGTCTCGGGCCAGGTCTTGAAGGCGCCGCGGCCCTTGTAGGCGTCGAAGGCGGCCTGGCGGTCCTCGAACACCGCCCGGCGGCGCAGGGCCGCCTGGACCATGGGCATGCGCTTCCACATCCGCCCCGAGGTCCAGGGCGCCTTGGCGTACAGCATGGCCAGCCAGGGCATGATGACGGGATCCATCAGGACGAGGCCCTTGACCCGCTCCGGCCGCTCGGCGGCGGTCAGCAGGCTGACGGTCCCGCCCATCGAATGGCCGGCCAGCACCACCGGCGGGCCGTCCAGGAAATCAAGCACGGCGATCAGGTCGTCGCGCAGGTCGCGCCACGAACGCCGCCCGTCCGGATTGGCCGGCAAGGTCGTCTCGCCATGTCCGCGCTGGTCGATCGCCAGGATGCGCAGGCTGGCCGCCAGGGGCGACAGCAGCGTTCGGTAAGTCTGAGCGTTGAAACCGTTGGCGTGGACGAAGACGATGTCGATCGGGCGGTCCGTCGGACCAAACTCCAGGCCCGCGATCTCGCCGCCGCCAATCGGCATGGCGCGCTTGCGAGGTTCGCGAAAGACGGCCGCGTCCATCGGCGGGCTCCTGTGGTCGACGGAGGACTAAGGTAGGCTCGCGATCGGCGCGCGTCCATGGAGAGGCAAGCGATGAACAGACTGGCGACCATCGGCTACGAGACCGACACCCAAGGCGGCCTTATCCAGCGCCTCAAGGCCGCGGACGTGGAGCTTGTCGTCGACGTCCGCGCCGTGGCCAGCTCGCGCAAGGCCGGCTTCTCCAAGACCCTGCTGGGAAACAGCCTGAAAGCCGAGGGCGTCGACTACCTGCACCTGCGGGCGCTGGGCACGCCCAAGCCGGGCCGCGACGCGGCGCGGGCAGGCCGGACCGACGAGATGCGGCGGATCTTCGACGCGCACCTCGAGGCGCCGGAGGCGCAGCTGGCCCTCGCCCAGGCCACCGACTTGGCCAAGGAGAAGCGGATCGCCCTGCTCTGCTACGAGGACGATCCCAACTGCTGCCACCGCCAGATCGTCGCCAACCACATCCGCGCGACGCTGAAGTGCGAGGTCGTGAACCTCTAGGCCTGGGTCAGCCGCCACTCGCCGCGCGCGTCCCGGCAGGCGCTGTAACGCTGGCTGGAGGTCCCCTGACCGCCGCCGGACATCGAGGCGTCGATGACGCGGCAGCTGGCCACGGCCTGCCCGGCGGGCCGCACCAGAGAGGCGGCCGCATAGCCGACAGCCTCGCCGCCGCGCCCCACCAGCACCCAACCGCCGGCCGGAGCCAGGCCCAGCGCGTCGAAGCTCTCGCCCGCCGCCAGCTTGCCGATCGTCGCGGTCCGGGTCGACGGGCCCGCGCGCAGGTTGGTCGAACCGGCGGCGACATAGGCGCCGCCGGCCGCTTCGTAGCTGGGCAGGGTTTGGACGCCCGAGGCGAAACGCAGGTTGCGGCTGTCCACCGGCGGCCCATAGCTGGACGACAGCACGCTGACCCGGCCCGAGTGGCCGGTGCGCTTGTTGTACCAGGTCTGGGCGACGCCTGTTTCCAGGGCCTTCTTCGTCGCCTGCTCTGCGAGGGCCGCGTCGGTCGACTGCATGCGGCAGCCGATATACGAGCCCGCCGCGGCTCCAGCCGCCGCGCCTAGCAGCGTGCCCAGGGTCTTTTCGTTCTTGGCCAGGTTGCGGCCCAGGAGGGCGCCGGCCGCCGCGCCGATCAGCGCGCCGCCCTCCTGCTTATTGCCCGAGCCGTCGCAGGAAAAGAGGCCGCCCAGCGGCCTGGACTGGGCGAGCGCCGGAGCCGGGGCCGCCGCCAAGCTGGACGCCACCAGCACGGCGGTCGCCAGAGCCAGGGGGATCTTGCGCGCTTTCATCTCATCGCCTCTTCCGTCAGGTCATCGTTGTCGCGGCCCGCCGGCGGGCCGATAGTCTCGGCCAGCAAAAAGGGAGGTCGGCATGGGCAGCCACGATCAGGTCGAATATAGCTGTTTCAAGGTCGAGATCGAAGACGGCGTCGCGCACATCCAGCTCAAGCGCCCCGAGGCCATGAACACCATGACCCGGCCGTTCTGGAACGAGCTGCCAGCCATCGTCCGCGACATCGACGACAACGCCCGCGCCCGCTGCATCGTCATCTCCTCCACCGGCAAGCACTTCAGCGCCGGCATGGATCTTTCGGTGTTCACCGACGACGAGGGCGTCACCGCCCGCCAGGACGCCGACCGCTGGGTGGCGGCCGAGAGCTTCCGCCGCTTCGTCCATCACCTGCAGGAGACCTTCAGCTGCCTGGACAAGGCGCGCATGCCGGTGATCGTCGCCATCCAGGGCGGCTGCATCGGCGGGGCCGTCGACTTCGTCAGCGCCTGCGACATCCGCTACGCCAGCGCCGACGCCTTCTTCCAGATCCAGGAGATCAACATCGGCATGACCGCCGACGTCGGCACCTTTCCGCGCCTGTGCAAGCTGATCCCCGAGGGCTGGGTGCGCGAGCTGGCCTATGCCGGCCGTCGCCTGCCGGCCGCGCGGGCGCGCGAGATCGGCCTGGTCAACGAGGTGTTCGACACCCACGAGGCCCTGGTCGACCACGCGCTCTCCACCGCCCGCGAGATCGCCGGCAAGTCGCCCCTGGCCGTCGCCGGCAGCAAGGTGATGATCAACTACGCCCGCGACCACTCGATCGCCGACGCCCTCGACTACATCGCCACCTGGCAGACGGGCATGTTCTCCGGCCCCCACATGGCCGAGGCCTTCACCGCCAAGGCCCAGAAGCGCGAGCCGGTCTATCCGGACCTGCTGCCGCTGAAGAAGACGATGTGAGGGGGATTGGGAAACCCTCTCCCAGCGGGAGAGGGCGGGGCCCGCCGCGAAGCGGTGGGAGGGTGAGGGGTTTCAGGGCTGACCGGAGTTTGCCGGGACCGAGCCGTGCGCGGCCGCCAACGTCCAGCCGTCAGCCAATTACCGCTCTAGCCGCCCCCTCATAGATACGCTGAAGTTCCTTCTCCCCGGAGAAGGAACCATCCTTACATCTTACGGCGAGACGATCGCAGGGCTGATCAGGTCACTCAAGGACCGCCCTCTGGGCGACCGCGCCGCGGCGACGCGCAGCGTCGTCCTTGACTGACCTGATCAGCCCTGCACGCTACAGCCTCCAAGAGATGTAAGGTTCGCACCGACCTCGGAAGGTCGGCTTTCGACCCTAGTCGGACGTTCGCGCCCCCTGGTAGAGAGGAGCATGGACGTTTTCGACATCGGCCCCGGGTGGCTTGCCCGCTATCAAGGCTCCGAGTTTCGCCTGAGGTTTGAGCTTGGCGGCGAGATTTATTGGCAAGTTACGCATGTCGTGCCGAGGTTCATACAAGCCTTGGAGCGCTCTCGTGATCTGGCCGACAATGTCTTCGGCCACGAGCGTGCGATAGCGATTGTCGGATCTTGGAAGCTATCAAAAAGGGAGCTCTTCCGAAGGAGGAGAGAGCGCGGCGCCACTGGGCACAGCTTGTTGGAGAAGATGGGTTTCGCCGACGCCCGGCTACTACGCGAATGGCGCGAGAAGCCAGCATGGTTCGACGCGGATGACCCGAGCGATGGCGTTGCTTTTGACTGGAAAGCCTACGACATCACCGACTTGAAGGAGATGCGGGATACGCTTCTCTGGGCGTCCAACGCTTTCGAGATCGGCATAGAGCCCAAAGCGCCCGTCGCGATCTACCTGCTCAATCCCGTAAGCAACATTGTCATGCATGTTTACGACGATCGAGGCGTAGACATCATGAGCCTATCGCCTGAACCCTTGATGGCGCTCTATCGCGATTTCGATCAGTGGATTTTGGATTACGATCGGCCTCGCATCCTGGAGGCCTTCGGCCATTCAAGTTCGGACGTCGCATAACCACCCTTCTCAGTCCTTCGGAACGTCCGCTCCAAGGTCACTCTGCGGCGACGGCGAAACCCTCACCCTCCCATCGCTGCGCGATGGGCCCCGCCCTCTCCCGCCGGGAGAGGGGTTCAGCCACGTCAGCCAGCGTAGGCGAACGCCATCGGCGTATCCGCCGCCGGCAGACAGCTGCGGTCCACGGCCTTGGTCGGGTCCTGGAAGAAGCCGCGGATCATCTTGCGCACGCAGGGGCTGGCGCGCGAGACGCCGTGGGTGGCGTTGGTGACGATCACGACCTGCGAGCCCTGGTAGCCCTTCGACGCCGCCTTGGTCAGTTCGGGCGGGCAGCCGGGGTCGATCTCGGCGGCCAGGAACAGGGTCGGGATGGCGGTCTTGACCGGCTGCTGCTCGGCCTTGGAGATCGGGCCCACGTCGATGGCGGCGCAGACGTCGTGGATGCGCTGCATCGAGACGACCATCAGGCGGGCGACCGGGTCCTTCTCGGTCCCATCGGCCACGGCGGCGCGGGCCTCGAACGGGATCTCCTCCTTGCACAGGTGGGTCATGAACTGGCCCTCGCTGTAGTAATCGCGGCTCTCGACGAATTCCTGCACCGGCGAGACGTCGCCCTGGATGATCTTCCAGAGGTCGCGCGGCAGCACGCCGGCGGTGAAGTAGCTGGCGTCCATCAGATAGCCGCCCAGGTCGTCGGCCGTGTAGGTCTTGCCGTTGAGGGTCTGGGGCCCGGCCAACCAGCGCTCGGCGACGGCGGCGAGCTTGGCCTTCAGGTCTGGATAGCGTTGGGCGCATTCGGCCACGACCGCGCACTTGGCCATGACGATGTCGATCGAGGTCGAGACCATGGCCGGGCCGCCGACGGTCCAGTCGGCTTCCGGAGGCCAGGGCGAGTCCTGCACCACCGCTCGCACGCCCTGGGCCGCGTGGGTCTGGATCGCCGCCTCGATGCGCGTGCCGTACGAACCGCCGAACAGGTCGATCAGCGGCAGCTTCAGGACCTGGCGCAGGTCCTGGACGTCCTTGGCCACCTCGACGGCGTTGTAGCGCGACAGGTTCACGCCCTGGGCCTGGAAGGCTTTCAGGCAGGCGACGATGCCGTTCTTGTCTTTATCGGAAGGAGGCCCGGCGTCGGTCAGGTTGGTCCCGGGGCAATCCAGGTTCGGGTTCGACTGGCCGCCGCCGCGCTGGTCGATGAAGATCCAGTCCTGGTCGATGGCGACGAACTCGCGCGAGCCCTTGCTCTTGAGCATCCGAGGCAGGTTTCCGAGGGCCGAGCCGCCCGGACCGCCGTGCAGATAGACCACCGGCGGCAGGCCGGGCTTGGGCGCCGAGGCCTTGACGATGGCGACCGCCACGCTGATCCGGCGGCTCTTGGGATCGCCCCGCGTCTCGTCGACGATCAGGTTCCCGCACTGGACCTTGAGATCCACGCCCTTGTAGTCGCCGACGCAGGCCGTGGGCTTGAACTGAGGCGCGGCGGCATGGGCCGCGCCGCCAAGGCCGATGAGGGCGAGCACGCCGGCGGCGGCGATCCAGGACAAGCGCGGCATCGAAAAGCTCCTGCGGTTCGAAGCGCATCAACACCGAGGTCGAGGCGCGCCGCAAGGCTTGGTTTGCGGGTCTTCTTCGCCGGAGCGCGTTCGAGCGGTTTAACCGCCCACACTTGAACCGAACGCGCTCTAGAAGCGGTAGGCGACCGAGACGAACGCCGCCGGCTGGGTCGGGTCCACGACGATCGGGCTGTTCTTGGCGTCGCCGCGCAGGCTGCTCACCGCGCCCGTCGCGCCCAAGGTGACCTTGTCGTTCAGCCGGTAGCTGGCGGTGAGCGAGGCGGAGACGTCCTTGAGGCCGCCGCCGGGGCGATAGACGGCCAGGCCCGACGCGGCCGCCTGGCGCGCGTCGATCCCGAAATAGGCTCGGTTATAGGCGCCGTCCGCCCAGGTCGCCGAGACGCTGGGGATCACGGTCAGGCGCGGGGCCGCCCGGACCGGCATGGCGAGGCTTGCATCGACCAGGGTCCCGTCGACGTCGCCGGTCAGCGCCCGGGTCGCGCTCAGCCCGGCCACGAGCCGGCCAAGCCGGGCGTCGGCGAAGATCCGCGCGCCCGCGCCGCCCGACAGCCGTCCCACGCCCACCGGCGCGTCGCGGCGCCGGTAGCCCGGCACATAGGTCACGGCCGCGCCGACGCTGACGGCCTGGCCCTGCAGCAGGGTCGCGCCGACGCCTTTGCGCGTGTTCACGAAGTAGCGGCCGTATGTGAGATCCAGCACCGGAAACGGGACCAGCCGATAGTCGTCGGCGCCCTGATAGGCCGGCGCATAGACGCCCGCCACGCCGACGACAGCGCGATTCTGGTCACGCTCCTGGGCGAGCGCCGGCGCGGCCAAGCCGGCGATCAGGCAGGACAGGGCGGCGGTCGTGACGGCGCGGATCATGATCGAGTGGCTCCGGTTGCGAGCGGCCTCCGCCGCCAGGGGCAGAATGACCACGTCCGTTGGCGGGATCATGTCAGGACGATCCCTGAAGCCTTTACGCGCGAGACGCGGTTTCAGACGCCGAAGATCGCCGGCAATTCGGCGCCGCGCAGATCGGTCCCGTCCAGCTTGGCGCGCGTGAGGTCGGCTTCGAGGAGACGGACGCGAGGCGCGCTGGCGCCGCGCAGGTCCGCGCCGCGCAGCACCGCACGGGTCAGGTCGGTGCGTAGGACCCGGTCCTCGGCGATCTTCAGCGGGCCGAGCTTGGCGTTCGTGAGATCGGCCCGGGCGAGTTGGGCCCCCATCAGCCGCGCGCCTCGCAGATCGGCGCCGCGCAGCTTGGTCCCGCGCAGGTCCGCGCCCACCAGATTGGCGGCCTGCAGTTGCGCGCCTTCCAGGTCCATGCCGAAGAACACGGCCTCGGGCGCGACCAGCCCGCTGAGGCGTCGGTTCTTCAACCGCTTCAGCGGCCGGAAGTCGACGCCGCGCGCCTGGGCCGCCTTGCCCTCCGCGCCGTGCGACCGGCAGAAGAGCTCATGCGCCTCGACCACCTCGTTCAGCGGGAGGTCGTCGATATAGATGATCGGCGGCGGGGCGCGCAGCACCTCGGTCAGGTCGGCCGCGGTCAGGTCCGCGCCGCTGATGTCGGCGCCCACCATCACGGCCCGCCGCAGCGACGCCTTGGTCATGTCGGCGCTTTGCAGATTGGCGCCGGAGAGGTCCGCGCCGTCGAGGCAGGCGTTTGACAGCTTGGCGCCCTGCAGGCTGACGTTGGAAAGGTCCGCGTCGGTGAAGTCGGCCTTGCGGGCGAAGGCGCCCGACATCTGGGCCCCGCTGAGGTTGGCCCCCTGCAGCAGCGCGTAGTCCAGCTCGCCCGGGCGCTTGGTGTGATCGAGAATCCGCAGGCCCTTGCTGTCGTCCTGCACGGCGGTGATCCCCTCGCGCAGGTCGCAGCCGGAGAGGTCGGCCCCGCTCAGATTGGAGCCGCGCAGGCACGCGCCGCGCATGTCGGCGCGCGACAGGTTGGCCTCGCGCAGGTCGGCGTCGCGCAGGTCGGCCCCATACAGCGTGGCGCGGATCAGCCGAACGCCGCGCAGCGACGCGCCACCCAGCAAGGCGCCGGTGAGGTCGGCCTCGGACAGCTCGGCCCCGTCCAGCTCGTAATTGTTCAGGTTGACGTAGGACAGCACGGCGCGCCGACCGGCCGGCAATCCCTTCAGAAAGCGGGCGTGCGCCTCCACCGCCTCGCGCACCACGGAGGGATGAAGACTGCGGATCAGGCTGGGTCGGGAAGATGCGGGTCGCATCGTATCGGGGGGTGTCGCGTTTCGGAGATCGTTGAAATCCGAACATGCTCCCGGCAGCCTTAAGGCAAGGTTCAGAACCGCGACGAAAAGTCGCGTTTATCTACAGCCAGCCCTTGCGCTTGAACCACAGGAACGAGGCGGTGGCGGCCAAGACCATCAGGGCGAGGGCCATCGGATAGCCCTCGATCCAGCGCAACTCGGGCATGTGCTCGAAGTTCATGCCGTAGATCCCCGCGATCAGGGTTGGCGGCAGGAAGATCACCGAGAACACCGAGAACATCTTGAAGATCGAATTCTGCTCGATGTTGATCAGACCCAGGGCCGCGTCGAGCAGGAAGGTGATGTTCCCGGCCAGATAGCTGGAATGGTCGGTGATGGACTGCACGTCGCGTTGCAGCGACTTGAGGTGATCGCGCAGGTCGCGTTCGCCGTCGAACTGCTCGGCGAGGGCGGCGAAGCTGAGCAGGCGCGCCAGACTGACCAGGCTGTCCCGGGCCTTGGAATTGGTGTTCTGCGCGCGGCCCAGGCTCTTTAGAATGTCCTCGAACTCCGCGCCCCGCGGGCGGCGGAAAATGGTCCGCGACTGCACCTCGACCTCGGCCGCCTGCCGCTCGAGGATATCGGCGGTGCGGTCGATGATGGCGTCGAGCAGGCCCAGGAAGGTCTGGGGACCGTTGGGGCAGAGGCTGGGCTGGCGCTCGGCCTGGGCGGCGAACACCGCGAACGAGCGCGGCTCGACGTAGCGGATCGTGATCAGGCGCGCGCCCGTCAGGACGAAGGTCACCGGGGCGGCGGTCGGCAGATCGCCGTCGGCGTTGACCAGAACCGTGGCGGTCATGAACGTGCCGCCGTCCTCCTGGTAGAGGCGCGAGGAGGCCTCGATCTCGGACATCTCCTCGCGAGTGGGCAGCAGCAGGCCGATCGACTGCTCGACAGCGACTTCCTCGGCGCGGGTGGGGTTGACCAGCTCGATCCAGACGGCGTCGGCGGGCACGCGCCAGTCGGGAGACAGGCCGCCCGCCTCGAAACCCGGAGCGCCGTGACGAAGGATTCTCAGCATGGACGCCGCCCTTCAAGCCCGTCTTGCGGACAGGCTTGCCCCCTGGAGAACGCGGCCTGGCGCCAAGGTCACGCGGACCCCGGCCAGACGCGTCGCGGGTCGGGTTTGCCCCGGCCCGCGTTCCAGGTCAACGCGGCGCGTTTTGCTTGTTGGCGTCGGTGGTCGACGAAGAGCCGCCACCGGTGGCGGCCTCGATCAGAGCGGCGATACGATCGGTCGAGTCGGCGGCCTGGCTGATGATGTCCAGCGGCGAAGCGCGGACCGACGAAGCCACCTGGTTGGCGGCCTGCTTGGCGGCCGACACGACGGCGTTCTGGGCCATGGCGATCTTGCTGGTCGCCATGGCGATCTTCATCGCCTGGGCGTCCTGATAGATGAAGCCGTTGGTCGGATAGACCGTGTTGCCGAGGTCGCGGATCGGATCGTACCAGACCTTGACCTGGCTCCAGTCGCCATTGGCCGAGACGTCGACGACGGTGACGTCTTTTTCGATCTGGCCGCGGTCGCCCTCGATGACGGACCAGTTGGCGTGGGTCACTTGGATGACGCGGTCGGTGAGCACCTGGCTCACGAAGGCGACGTGGCCCAGGTTCATCCGGGCGGTCGGCTTGAAGGTCAGGACCGAGCCGATCTTCGGCACGGAGCCGGTTTCGTACTTGCCCGCGGCTTGCGACCACCAGGTGCGGGCGTCGCCGAAAATCTGGATGCCCGACATCAGGCGCGCGAACGGAACGCACTGCCAATAGCCGTCGGCGGTCGCGGCCGCCGGCGCCAGGCTGATCATGGCGGCAGCGGCCAGGGAACCCAGAAGGGTCCTCGTCCGTTTCGTCATGCTGTGGGTACTCCCCCGCGTTACTGGGTTAAGGGATAACCTTCCCATGGACGTGTGAAAAGAGTCTTTATGTCGCAGATGTCATCCGAAAGCGGAGCCATTTGACGCGGAGGCGCTAAGATTCAGGGCCCCGACACCCTCGCCCCGCTTCGACATGATCGACCGCATCGCCAGCTTCGCGGGACATGACGAAAATCAAGATCGCGGGAAGAATACCGACGTCATCTCAGGCGATATTGAAGGCCGCACCTCTGCTCCTCTTGGCCGCGGCCTTACGCCCCCTCGAGACCTGAAAGGCCTCGAAGTCATCTCATCGCCACGCGGCTTGATCTTGAAGACTTCAAATGAAGGCGAGGTCCGAAAACAGTCCAAAAAGCGGACGCTGGCGAGCGAAAAAACCACGTTGATCAAGGTATGGGCGCCGCTGCGCGACGGCGCGGGAGGAGCGCGGCGAATCGTTGGCGCTCACCCCGCAGCTTTTATGCGCTTCGCCCTCGACAAGAACGACGTTCGCTCCCATCTCTGAGGGCTTACGGTTTCGCGCGGGGAGGCGCGGAGCCCAGACATCCTCAGCGGGGACTGATGAACGAAATACTTAGCCTGCTCGCCGACCCAGCCGCCTGGGCCGCGCTGGTGACGCTTGTCGTCATGGAGGTCGTCCTCGGGATCGACAACCTCGTCTTCATCTCGATCCTGTCCAACAAGCTACCGCCCGAGCACCGCCAGCGCGTCCGCCGGATCGGCATCTCCCTGGCGCTGATCATGCGCCTAGTCCTCCTGTCCACGATCGCCTTCATCGTCGGCCTGACCGCGCCGGTGTTCGACCTGGGCGTCACTGGCCCCGTCGGATCGCACGGAGAGCCGGGCTTCGAGACCGCCTTCTCGTGGCGAGACCTGATCCTGATCGCCGGCGGCGCCTTCCTGATCTGGAAGGCCACCAAGGAGATCCACCACACGGTGGACCCGGACAAGAGCGACGACGTGCTCGAGAAGGACAAGGCCACCGTCGTCATCTCCAACGTCGGTTCGGCGATCTTCCAGATCATCCTGCTGGACCTGGTGTTCTCGATCGACTCGATCCTGACCGCCGTCGGCATGACCGACCACCTGCCGATCATGGTCGCGGCCGTGATCATCGCCGTCACGGTGATGCTGCTGGCCGCCGACCCGCTGGCCAACTTCATCAACAACAATCCGACGGTGGTGATGCTGGCGCTGGGCTTCCTGCTGATGATCGGCACCGTGCTGATCGCCGAGGGCTTCGGCGCCCACGTGCCGAAGGGCTACATCTATACGGCCATGGCCTTCTCGGCCGGCGTCGAGGGCCTGAACATGATGGCCCGAAAGCGCGAGGCCAAGAAAAGCGGATAGGCGAAACAGAGCGCCATAAGGAAGGCCCCCGGGGAGACAATCCCCGGGGGCCTTTTTGTTTTCACGACCGCGAAAGTCGCCGCGCCTACTTCCACTTCGCCTGCACGGCGGCCTTCACCGAGGCGGGCACCGGGGCGTAGCCCAAGGTCGTGATGTCGGCGTCGCCGTGGTTGTAGCCCCAGGTGAAGAAGTCGCGGACGCGCTTGGCGCGGTCCGGATCGGCGTCGTCGCGCAGGAGGCCATAGCTGACCAGCACCAGCGGCCAGGTCGACTTGCCCGGCTGATCCAGGGTCTGGACGCCGAAGCCCTTGGTGGCCGTCCACGGCGCCGAGGCGGCGAACGCCGAGAAGGCGGCCGGCGAGGGCGTGACGAAGGTCCCGTCGTGGTTCTTCAGCGAAACGAGGTCCAGCTTGTGGTCGAGGGCGTAGGCGTATTCGACATAGCTGATCGTGCCCATGGTGCCGGACATGATGTCGCTGATGCCGGCGTTGCCCTTGCCGCCCAGGCCGATCGGCCAGTTGACGGTCTCGCCCGCGCCGGGGCCGGCTTTCCATTCCGGGCTCACGGACGAAAGATAGCTGGTCAGCAGCAGGGTCATGCTGGCCGGATCGGTGCGTCGCGCCACGGTGATCGGCCAGTCGGGCAGGTCGACGCCCGGGTTCAGCGCCTTCAGCGCCGGGTCGTTCCAGGTGGTGATCTTGCCCAGGAAGATCGCGGCCAGGGCGGGGCCGTCCAGCTTCAGCTTGCCGCTCTCGAGGCCCGGCACATTGGTCACCAGGACGGTGCCGCTGATGACGAACGGGAACTGCGAAAGGCCCTTGGTCTTCAGGTCGGCGTCGGAGATCGGCATGGCGGTCACGCCGAAGTCGGCGGCCTTGGCTTCGATCTGGCTGATCCCGAACGCGGAGTTTTGGCCCTGATAGGCGATGGGCTCGCCGCCGGCCTTCTGGTAGTCGGCGATCCAAGCCTTGAACAGCGGCGCCTGGATCGAACCTCCCGAGCCCGACAAGGGCGCGCCGGGCTGGGGCGCGGCGGATTGGGCGGCGGCGGAGCCCGCCACGGCCAAACCGATCACGAACGCCACCGATATACCGAGCGACTTCATCTGTATTCCTCCTGATCGAAGGGCATGGCCCTTCTTCGCGGCGCGTTCCTCGCGCCGTCGGCGAGCACAGATGGAGGAGCGTGGGAGAACACGGAATGTGACCCGTGGACGCAGTGAAGCTTCCGGATCGGATCCTCAGAGGAAGCTGTAGGGGTCGACGTCGATGACCACCCGGACCGAGTTCGGGATCTTGGTCCGGGCCCGCCAGGCGGCCATGAAACCTTGAAGATCGACATTACGCTCGGCCCGGACCAGGAACCGCTTGCGGCGGCGGCCACGCACCAGCGACAGCGGCGCATCGGCGGGACCGAACACCTCGACGCCCTCGGCGTTGGGGATCACCGCCGCCAGCGCCTCGACATAGGCCTCCAGCGCCGCGGCGTCCGGCCCCGAGGCGATCAGCGCCGCCAGCCGCCCGAACGGCGGCAGGCCCGCCTCCTGGCGCATGGCCATCTCGGCCTCGACGAAGGCGTCGCGATCCTGGGCCGCCAAGGCCTGCATCACCGCGTGGTCGGGCGCGTAGGTCTGCAACAAGGCGCGGCCGGGCTTTTCGTGGCGCCCCGCGCGGCCCGCCGCCTGAGCCAGCAGCTGGAAGGTCCGCTCTCCGGCGCGCAGGTCGCCGCCGCGCAGCGAGAGGTCGGCGTCGACCACGCCCACCAGGGTCAGGTTCGGAAAGTTGTGGCCCTTGGCGGCGGCCTGGGTGGCGACCAGGATATCGATCTCCCCCGCCGCCATGCTGGCGACCAGGGTCCTGGCGGCCTCGGCGTCCATCACCGTATCCGAAGAGAACACCGCCACCCGCGCGTCGGGAAAGATATGCCGCGCCTCCTCCTCGACCCGCTCGACGCCGGGGCCGATCGAGACCAGCGAGTCCTTGGCCCCGCAGTGCGGACAAGCCTCGGGCTTCTTCATCGAAAAGCCGGTCAGGTGGCAGACCAGACGCCCGGTGTAGCGGTGCTCGACCAGCCAGCTGTCGGTGTCGGGCGACTTCATCTTCTCGCCGCAGGCCCGGCAGAGAACGAGCGGGGCGTAGCCGCGCCGGTTCAGGAACAGCATCGCCTGCTCGCCGCGCTGCAGGGTCACGGCCATGGCCTTGATCAGCGGCGGCGACAGCCAGCGACCGGGCTCCGGCGGCGTCTGGCGCATGTCGATCAGGTCGATGTCGGGCAGTTGCGCCGCCCCGTGCCGCGCCGACAGCCGCAGCCAGCGATAGCGCCCGGTCTGGGCGTTGTAGAGGCTCTCCAGCGACGGCGTCGCCGAGGCCAGCAGGACGCTGGCCCCCTCGATCTTGGCGCGAGCCACGGCCAGGTCTCGGGCCTGGTAGATGAAGCCCTCCTCCTGCTTGAACGAGCCGTCGTGCTCCTCGTCGACGACAAGCAGGCGCAGCTTGCGGTAGGGCAGGAACAGCGCCGAGCGCGCGCCGACGACGATGCGGGCGTCGCCGTTGGCGACGGCCTCCCACACCTGGCGCCGGCGCGGCGGCGAGACGCCCGAGTGCCACTCGGCCGGAACCGCGCCGAACCGCTGCTCGAAGCGGGCCATCACGGCTTGAGTCAGGGCGATCTCGGGCAGCAGCACCAGGACCTGGGCCTCGGGGTCCTTCAGCGCCTCCGCCACGGCCTCCAGATAGACCTCGGTCTTGCCCGAGCCCGTCACCCCGTCCAGCAGGGCGGCCTGGAAGCCGCCGGCGTCCAGCATCGCCTTGAGCACCTCGACGCAGGCGGCCTGGCCGGGATTGAGCGCACGCGGCGGCAGGGAAAGGTCAGGTTGCGGCAGACCGCGCTGGGGCTCGACGAAGTCGGCCGCCAGCGCGCCCTCGTCGACCAGACCCTTCACGACGCCGGCCGAAACGCCAGCAGCAGAGGCCAGGGCCGAGCTGGACAGCTTCGTCCCCTCGGCGGCGGCCAGAACCTTCAGCCGCGCCGGCGTCATCCGGGCGGGCTGGACGCCGGTCAGGACCAGCACCTTGTCGGGCTTGGGCGGCGGATGGCGCAGGCCGCGCAAGGCCATGGCCAGGGGCCAGCCGGGGACATCGACCGAATAGCGCGCCGCCCAGTCGACGAAGGTCAGCACGCCGGGCGGCAGGGGCGGATCGTCGACCTTGCCCTGAACCGCCTTCAGCGGCCGGTTGCCGCCGGTCCCATCGCGCAAAGCCGTCACCACGCCCCGGATCACGCGCGGCCCCAGGGGCACGGCGACATGATCGCCGACCTTGAGATCCAGCCCCTCGGGCTCGGCGTAGTCGAAGGCCTCCGGCAGGGGCATCGGCAGCAGGACGGAAGCGATACGCGGCATGGCCAGACGCTTCTGCCGCGAAACGCTCCCCAGGTCGAGAGCGCCAAGCTCACGCTCATCAAGACCCCGTTAACCGTCTTCAGGCTTCATCGACCCGTCACTTCACGAACCTCGGGGCATCCATGAGCGACGCGACTCGCGCGGCCAAGAAGACGACGGTCGACGCCGACAGCGTCCGGGCGTTCCTGCGCACGGCGCCCGACTTCCTGCGCCAGGATGACACCCTGCTGGGGGAGCTGGGCCTAAAGATCGACGCCAGCAACATCCTCGACTTCGGCCCGGCCGCCCTGGCCAAGGTGGCCGCCGCCCACAAGCGCGAGGCCCTGGCTCGCCAGGCGATCGAGGCCAACGCCCGCGCCAACTACTCCGCCCAGGCCCAGACCCACGCGGCGGTCATCGACATGCTCGACGCCCGCAACCACTCCGACCTCGCCCGCCGGGTGGACGAGCTGTCGGTGCTGCGCTTTGGCCTCGCCGCCGGGGTCATCGCCCTGGAGGGGCCGCTGCGCGTGCCCGCCGGCTGGCGCGCCCTGGCCGAGGGACAAGCCGACATGCTGGTCGGCGACGCGCCGATCGCCCGCATGGGCTTCTTCGCCCCCGCCCTGCCGCTGTTCGGCGACAAGGCCGAGCTGATCCGCAGCATGGCCCTGGTGCGCATGGCCATCTGGGAGCCGCGCCGCGAGGCCGTGCTGGCCTTCGGCTCGACCGATCCCGAGGCCTTCATGCCCGACATGGGCACCGAGCTGGTCAACTTCCTGGGCCGGGTGGTCGAGCGCACGGCCGAGCGCTGGCCGGTCCTATGACCTCAAGCGTCAGGACTGGGCGCCAGGCTCTCGCCGCCTGGCTGGACCACCTGACGCTGGAGCGCCGGGCCTCGCCGCGCACGGTGCGGGCCTATGGCGACAACGTCCTGGCCTATCTGAATTTCCTGGAGAACCATCGCGGCGAGGCGCTGAGCGTCGCGGCCCTGGGCGAGATCTCGGCCGCGGATCTGCGCGGCTATCTGGCCTTCCGCCGCCAGGGCGAGAACGCCCTGGCCCCACGCTCGATCTCGCAGGCCCTGTCCTCGATCCGCGCCTTCCACCGCTATGTCGACCAGCGGCATGGCGTGGCCAACGCCGCGATTGGCCTGGTGCGGGGCCCGCGCCTGAAGATCGGCCTGCCCCGCCCCGTCTCGGAAGACCAGGCCCGCGACCTGATTTTCGAGGCCTCGGGCGACACCGAGCGCGAGCCCTGGGAGACCGCCCGAGACGAGGCGGTTCTGACCCTGCTGTGGGGCTGCGGCTTGCGGATATCGGAAGCACTGTCCCTGACCTGGAGCGACGTCCCGCTGGGGGCGGCGCTGCGCATCACCGGCAAGGGCGGCAAGACCCGCATCGCGCCGGTGCTGGACGCCGTGCGCGAGGCCGTGGCCGTCTATGCCGACGAGCTGCCGTTCGTGCTGGGCCCCGACGAGCCGCTGTTCCGGGCCAAGCGCGGCGGCCCCCTGTCCCCGCGTCACGTCCAGGCGCTGGTCCAGACACTGCGAGGACGGCTGGGTCTGTCGGACCGGGTGACGCCGCACGCCTTCCGCCACGCCTTCGCCACGCACCTGCTCGGCGCGGGCGCGGACCTGAGGACGATCCAGGAGCTGCTCGGCCACGCCTCGCTGTCGACCACCCAGCGCTACACGCAGGTCGACGCGGCGGGCCTGCTCGCCGCCTATCAAGCCGCGCATCCCAAGGCCTGACGCTGCGACACGTGCGACCGAGTGTCGCGCTAAGCCCTTGAGAAGCCGATATTAACCGCGATTTTACGGCCAGCCGAGCTTCTGGAAGCAAGTTATGCGCGCTCCGTCTTCCGGCTGCGCAGCCGCGAGAGGCCATCATGAAGTTCGACGACCTGAAGATTTCGACGAAAGTCGCCCTGCCCGCCGTGATCCTGACGTTGGTCGCCCTCGCGATCGTCGGGCTGGGCGCTTGGGAAGCAAACAGGATCGAAAGCGATCTGAGGCTCCTGGCGGAGCATCGCGGGCCGACTGAGCTGGCGTCCTCTCGCTTCAACCGCCGGATTCAGGCGATCGGCTACGCCGCCTACCGAACGGTGGCCTATGACGGCCTGTCGGCCGACGCGCAGCAGGCCAGCGGCGAGATCGACAAGAACTACAAGGACGCCAAGGACCTGCTGGCTGAAATCAAGAAGCTTGAGCCCTCCTCGAGCAAAAAGGTCGCCGATTTCTCGGCGCGGCTGGAGAAGGTCTACACCAACGCGCGCCAAGGCGCGGACCTTGGCCTCCAGAACGTCGATGAAGCCGCGATCATGGTGATGGCGGTGATCGACCCGGATATCGCCGCGCTGACCAAGGACGTCAGCGACTTCACCAACGGCCACAACAAAGAGACTATGGCGATGGTCGCCGCGGCCTCGAAGGCGGCCGCGGCCGGCACGACCTTCTCGATCCTGTTCGGCGTGATCGCCGCCGGCGCGGCCCTGGTCCTGGCCCTGTGGATCGGCTCGCGCAAGATCGCCGCCCCGCTGATCGCCACCGCCAAGACCATGGAAATCCTGGCCAATGGCTCGGTCGAAGTGGACGTCAAGGGCGCGGACCGCAAGGACGAGGTCGGCGCCATGGCCCGCTCGGTCCAGGTGTTCAAGGACAACGCCGTGGCCCTGCGTACCGCCGAGGCCGCCCAGGCCCGCGCCAACGCCGAAGCCGAGGCCGAGCGCCGTCGCAATCAGGAAATGGCCGAAGCCGCCGCCCAAGAGCAGGCCAAGGTCATGGAGATCATCGCCGAAGGCCTGAACCGCCTGGCCGAGGGCGACCTGACCTATCGCCTCGATCAAGAGATCCCCGAGAGCTACAAGCGCCTGCAGAGCGACTTCAACGGCGCCATCGTGCAGTTGGAAGAGACGATGCGCACCATCGTCCACGCCGCCGGCAGCATCGGCGCGGGCTCGGACGAGATCGCCTCGGCCTCCGACGACCTGTCGCGCCGCACCGAACAGCAGGCCGCCAGCCTGGAAGAAACCGCCGCCGCCCTGGACGAGATCACGGCCACCGTGCGCCGCTCGTCGGCCGGCGCCATGGAAGCCGCCAAGGTCGTGGGCTCGACCCGCGGCGACGCCGAACGCTCCAGCGTGGTCGTCCGCAACGCCGTCGAGGCCATGAACGAGATCGAGAAGTCGTCGCAGGAGATCAGCCAGATCATCGGCGTGATCGACGAGATCGCCTTCCAGACCAACCTTCTGGCCCTGAACGCCGGCGTCGAAGCCGCGCGGGCGGGTGAAGCGGGCCGCGGCTTCGCGGTCGTCGCCCAGGAAGTGCGGGCCCTGGCCCAGCGCTCGGCCGATGCGGCCAAGGAGATCAAGACCCTGATCTCGACCTCGAGCCAGCAAGTGAACCAAGGCGTGAGCATGGTCGGCCAGACCGGCGAGGCCCTGCAAGCCATCGTCTCGAAGGTCGGCGAGATCGACGCCCTGGTCGGCGAGATCGCCTCCTCGGGCCAGGAGCAGGCCACCGGCCTCAACCAGGTCAACGCCGCCGTCAACCAGATGGACCAGACCGTCCAGCAGAACGCCGCCATGGTCGAGCAATCGACCGCCGCCGCTCACTCGCTGAAGGGCGAGGCCGGCAACCTGCTGAAGATGATCGGCCGCTTCCGCGTCGGCGGCGCCGCGGTCGCCGCCCCGACCTCCAGCGCGAGCTCGGCCCGCGCGGCCACGCGTCCGGCGCCGGCCGCCCCGCGCTACACGCCGCCTCCGATGAAGGGCCCTGCGCCGGCTTCGGCCAGCAGCCGTCCGGGCCTCAACCCGGTGGCGGCCGCCCAGGCCAAGGTCGCCAGCTTCGCCAAGAGCTCGGCCGCGCCGGCCGCCTCGGCCGAAGACTGGGAAGAATTCTAAGCTCCAGTAGCGTATCGCCCCGCTCACGCGGCGGGGCGTCTCCTCCCCTAAGCGACTTGGCCCCGTCTCGTCTGAGGCGGGGCTTTTTCCTGGGCTCAGCGGCGCGGAGGGCTCTGGACGATCGGCGTGCGAACCGGACAGCCGTCGACCATCCGCATGACGGCGCGCTCGCCGATCGCCGTCGGCATACGGCTCAGGGGCTTCACGGTCTCGTCCCCGGCCTTGCGAGCCAAGGTGGCGCGCTGGCGGCATTCAAAGGGTGAGCGCTGGCCCTTCATGCGCGGGGCCTGAACGAACGGAACCGCCGCGGGAGCGGGAGGCCCAGCCGGCGACGGCGCGGCGGTCACGGGCGGCGTCTGCAGAGCGGCGGCCAGCAGGAGCGTGGACAAGAACATGGCGGGGCTCCGGTGTAGGAACCCCGCCATGCTACGTCCGATTGCGCGGACTTGAAGATTAACTTTGAGACAGGAAACGCAGGCCGTTTAGGCCTGCATCGTCCAGCCCTCGACGCCCATGGCCGCCTGACGGATCGCTTCCGACCGGGTGGGGTGCGGGTGGCAGGTGCGGGCGATGTCTTCCGAGGCGCCGCCGAACTCCATGGCCACGCAGACTTCGGCGATCATGTCGCCGACGTTCGGACCCACGGCGTGAGCGCCCAGGATACGATCGGTCTTGGCGTCGGCCAGGATCTTCACGAAGCCGTCGGTCTCGTGGTTGATCTTGGCGCGGCTGTTGGCCAGGAACGGGAACTTGCCGACCTTGTAGGCGACGCCCGCGGCCTTCAGATCGTCCTCGGTCTGGCCGACCGTGGCGACTTCGGGGCTGGTGTAGACGACGCCCGGGATGATCCCGTAGTTCACGTGACCGGCCTTGCCCGCGATCATCTCGATGCAGGCCACGCCTTCGTCCTCGGCCTTGTGGGCCAGCATCGGACCCGAGGTCACGTCGCCGATCACCCACACGCCGGCGACGCCGGTCTTGAAGTGGTCGTTGGCGATCATGCCGCGCTTGTCCGGCGTAATGCCGACCGTCTCGAGGCCCAGGCCTTGGGTGTACGGACGGCGGCCGATGGCGACCAGCACGTAGTCGGCCTCGATCGTCTGGGCGTCGCCGCCGGCGACGGGCTCGAAGCCGAGCTTCACGCCCTTGGCCGAGGCCGTCGCGCCAGTGACCTTGGCGCCCAGCTGGAACTTGAAGCCCTGCTTGGTCAGGATCTTCTGGAAGGCGTTGGCCACCTCGGTGTCCGTGCCCGGCAGGATGCGGTCGAGATATTCGACGACCGTGACTTCCGCGCCCAGGCGCTTCCAGACCGAGCCCAGCTCCAGGCCGATCACGCCGGCGCCGACGACCACGAGGTGCTTGGGCACTTCCGGCAGCGACAGGGCGCCGGTCGAGTCGACGACGCGCTTGTTGTCGATCGTCACGCCCGGCAGCGGGGTCGGCTCCGAGCCGGTGGCGATCACGATGTTCTTGGTCTCGAGGGTGGCTTCCGAACCGTCCTCGGCCTTGACCACGACCTTGCCGGCGCCGTCGATGCGGCCCCAGCCCTTCACGTAGTCGACCTTGTTCTTCTTCATCAGGAACTCGACGCCCTTGGTCAGGGCTTCGACGCTCTCGGCCTTCTGGGCCATCATCTGCGGCAGGTTCAGCTTCGGCTTGACCTCGATGCCCAGCTTGGCGAATTCGGGACCCGTGGCGGAGGCGTACATTTCCGAGGCGTGCAGAAGCGCCTTCGAGGGCATGCAGCCGACGTTCAGGCAGGTGCCGCCCAGCTTGCCGCGACCTTCGACGATCGCGGTCTTCAGGCCCAGCTGGCCCGCGCGGATCGCCGCGTTGTAGCCACCAGGACCGCCACCGATGATGACGACGTCGTACTGAGCCATGGGTCTATCGCCTTCAGGACGCGCCGAGATCGGCGCCGGACAAGATATGGGGCCTCGCCGGCCGTTTTGTCAGACCTTTGGAGGCGCGTGTTCCTTAGAACCAGAGTGTTAAAAACGGAACCACCTTTCGTCGTCCGCGGCCTTGAAACAAAAGGAAAATGGGCGAGCCGAGCCTCCTCATGACGAGGATAGCCACAAGCTTGACATTGAGACGCCTGAAGAGCGCCACCATGCGGTGTCGTCATGAGGGCATGAAGCTGCGCCCCCTTCTGTTCGCGGCCCTGGCCGCCGTCGCCCTCGCCGGGGTTCTGGCCAAACCCGCGCCCGCCTGGACCGGCCCCATCGCCGTGCCCAGCGACCGGGCCGGCGACAGCTTGGCGGTGCTCTATTCCGGCGACGGCGGCTGGGGACCGCTGGACCAGCAGGTGGCTCGCCGCCTGGCCGACAACGGCGTGCCGACGATCGGCGTCAATTCCCTGGCTTATTTCCGCGCCGATCGGACGGCGGACGGCGTCGCGGCCGATCTCGCCGCCAGCGTCCGCGCCTACGAACGTCAATGGCGCCGCGGCAAGGTTGTCCTGATCGGCTATTCGTTCGGGGCCGACGCCCTGCCGGCGATCATTCCGCGCCTGCCGGCCGACGTGCGCGCCCAGGTCAGCCACGTGGTCCTGATCGGGCCAGGCCCGGCCGGCGACCTTCGCTTCCACCCGGCGAGTTGGCTGAACCTGGCGCCGCGCGATTCCTTCCCCGCCGCCCCGGCGATCACGGCGCTGAAGGATGTGAGGATCACCTGTGTCTATGGCGACAAGGAACATCACGACATCTGCCCGGACCTCCCGGACGACGTGGTCGCCAAGGTGCGCCTGCCTGGCGGCCACCACTTCAACGGCGACTACGCCGCTCTGGGCGAGGCGGTGCTGCGGGCCAGCCGCTAGAGCGGCGCGGCCAGGCCGTGCTTGGCCGCGAGATAGCGGGTGATCGGCCGGGCGTCCGTCAGGAACGACAGGCCGTTGGCCGATTGGATCTCGCCGTGCGGACCCGCGTCCGGCGCGACCTGGGCCAGGATCAGGGTGGGGGCGTTCTGGTGATCTTCGCCCAGCCGCTCGACCAGGACCGCGCGAGGCCGAACGTAGTCGACGCGGACGATCTCCAGCGTCTCGCGTAGCTGCGGATAGGTCGCCAGATAGCCTTCCATCATCGCGCAGTCGGGACAGAAGCGCTGGACGCCGTCCTTCTCGAAATGCGGCTTCAGCAGATAGAGCGTGTCCTTGGCCATCGCGGCGTACCCCAGAAATGCGAACGGCCCCGACGTAGGACGCCGGGGCCGCGATTGCAAAGACGCCTTGAAGGCCTCTCGTGAAGCTTAGAGCTCCAGCAGCAGGCGCTGCGGGTCTTCGATGGCTTCCTTGACCTTCACCAGGAAGGTCACGGCGCCGGCGCCGTCGACGACGCGGTGGTCGTACGACAGGGCCAGATACATCATCGGGCGAATCTCGATCTTGCCGTTCACGACCATCGGACGTTCCTTGATGGCGTGCATGCCCAGGATGCCCGACTGCGGCGCGTTCAGGATCGGGGTCGACATCAGCGAACCGTAGATGCCGCCGTTGGTGATCGTGAAGGTGCCGCCCTGCATGTCCTCGATGCCCAGCTGGCCGGTGCGGGCGCGCTTGCCCAGGTCGCCGATCGTCTTTTCGATCTGCGCCAGGTTCAGCACGTCGGCGTCACGGACGACCGGAACCACCAGGCCCTTGTCGGTGCCGACGGCGACGCCGATGTCGTAGTGGTTCTTGTAGATGATGTCCTGGCCGTCGATCTCGGCGTTGACGTCCGGGATCGCCTTCAGCGCGGCCACGACGGCCTTGGTGAAGAACGACATGAAGCCCAGCTTCACGCCGTGCTGCTTTTCGAAGACGTCCTTGTACTGGGCGCGCAGGGCCATCACGGCGCTCATGTCGACCTCGTTGAAGGTCGTCAGCATGGCGGCGGTGTTCTGGGCTTCCTTCAGGCGACGGGCGATCGTCTGACGCAGGCGCGTCATCTTCACGCGTTCCTCGCGCTCGTGCAGGGCGCGCGGCGCGGCCGGAGCGGCGGCCGGGGCCGGAGCCGCGGCGCGGGCTTCCAGAGCGGCCAGGGCGTCGCCCTTGGTCACGCGGCCGTCCTTGCCGGTGCCCGCGACCTTCGACAGGTCGAGGCCGGTTTCGGCGGCGATGCGGGCCGGAGCCGGGCTGACCGGCGCGGCGGCCGGAGCAGCGGCGGCCGGGGCCGGAGCGGGAGCGAGAGCCGGGGCGGCGGCCGGAGCCGGCGCGGGCTTGGGCGCTTCGGCGGCCTTGGGAGCGGCCGGAGCGGCGGTCGCGGCGCCGCCTTCGGTCACCACGCCCAGGACCGTGCCCGGAACGACGGTCGCGCCTTCGGCGGCGCCGATGGCCGACAGCACGCCGTCGGCGGGCGAGGCCACTTCAAGCGAAACCTTGTCGGTTTCCAGCTCGACGAGGATTTCGTCCTTCTTCACGGCCTCCCCGGCCTTCTTGGTCCAGCGGGCGACCGTCGCTTCCGTGACGGATTCGCCGAGGGCGGGGGTCATGATGTCGGCCATGGGGCTTTCCGATGTCTCTCTTGTTTGGTCCGGCGGGGTTTTAGCGGAGAACCTTCGCCCTTAGGCGAAGGCCTCGTTGAGGAAGGTCTCGAGCTCTTTCAGGTGGCGGCTCATCAGGCCCGCGGCCGTCGAGGCCGAGGCCGGACGACCGACATAGCGCGCGCGCTTGGCCTTGATGTCCAGCTTGTCCAGGGTCAGTTCCAGCCAAGGATCGACGAAGGTCCAGCCGCCCATGTTCTTGGGCTCTTCCTGGCACCAGACCAGGTCGGCGTTCTTGAAGCGCGAGAGCACATTCATCAGCGACTTCATCGGCCACGGATAGAACTGCTCCAGGCGCAGCAGATAGACGTCGTCGCGGCCCGTCTTGGCGCGATGGTCGACCAGGTCGAAGTAGACCTTGCCCGAGCAGACGATGACGCGCTTGATCTGATCGTCGCTCTTCAGCGTGATCCCGCCGACGTCGCAACCGGCCTCGGCGCCGTCCACCATCACGCGGTGGAAGCTGGAGCCCTCGGCGAAGTCCGCCAGGTTCGAGACAGCGCGCTTGTGGCGCAGCAGGCTCTTGGGCGACATCACGATCAGCGGCTTGCGGAACTCGCGCTTCATCTGGCGACGAAGGGCGTGGAAGTAGTTCGCCGGCGTGGTGCAGTTCAGCACCTGCATGTTGTCTTCCGCGCACGACTGCAGGAAGCGCTCGAGGCGCGCCGAGCTGTGCTCGGGGCCCTGGCCTTCGTAGCCGTGCGGCAGCAGCATCACGAGGCCGCTCATCCGCAGCCACTTGCGCTCGCCCGAGCTGATGAACTGGTCGATCACGACCTGGGCGCCGTTCACGAAGTCGCCGAACTGGCCTTCCCACAGGGTCAGGGTGTTCGGATCGGCCAGCGAGAAGCCGTATTCGAAGCCCAGCACCGCCTCTTCCGACAGGGCCGAGTCGATCACCTCATAGTGCGCCTGGCCCGGACGGATGTTGTTCAGCGGCGTGTAGTGCTCTTCGGTCTTCTGGTCGATGATGTCCGAGTGGCGCTGGGTGAAGGTGCCGCGCACCGAGTCCTGGCCCGACAGGCGGACCGGATAGCCCTCGTCGAGCAGGGTGGCGAAGGCCAGGTGCTCGGCCGCGCCCCAGTCGATACCCTCGCCCTTCTCGAACGCGTCGCGGCGGTTCTCGATGGCGCGGCGCACGGTCTTGTGGGCGTCGATCCGCTCCGGGATCGTGGTGATCAGACGGCCCAGCTCGGTCAGGCGGGTCTTCGGGAAGGCGGTCTTGCCGCGACGGTCTTCGTCGCCCGGCAGGGTCAGGCCGGCCCACTTGCCGTCCAGCCAGTCGGCCTTGTTGGGCTTGTAGCTCTTGCCGGCGTCGAATTCCTTGTCGAGGAACTGCTCGAACTCCGAGACCCAGCCATCGACCTCGGCCTGGGTGCAGACGCCCTCGCCGACCAGGCGGCTGGCGTAGAGCTCGCGGGTCGGCGGGTGACCCTTGATCTTCGCGTACATCAGCGGCGACGTCATGGTCGGATCGTCGCCTTCGTTGTGACCGAAGCGACGGTAGCAGAACATGTCGATGACCACGTCCTTGCCGAACTTCTGCCGGTACTCGGTCGAGACCTTCGAGGCGAAGACGACGGCTTCGGGATCGTCGCCGTTCACGTGGAAGATCGGGGCCTCGACCATCAGGGCGACGTCGGACGGGTACGGCGAGCTGCGCGAGTAGCGCGGACTGGTCGTGAAGCCGATCTGGTTGTTGACGATGAAGTGGATGGTGCCGCCCGTGCGGTAGCCCTTCAGGCCCGACAGGGTGAAGCACTCGGCCACCACGCCCTGGCCGGCGAAGGCGGCGTCGCCGTGCAGCAGCAGCGGCAGGACGTGGCCGCGGCCGGCGTCCGGCTGCTCGCGCAGGGTGAAGGCCTGCTTGGCGCGGGCCTTGCCGATCACGACCGGGTTGACGATTTCCAGGTGCGACGGGTTGGCGGTGAGCGACAGGTGGACCTTGTTGTCGTCGAACTCACGGTCCGACGAGGCGCCCATGTGGTACTTCACGTCGCCCGAGCCCTCGACGTCCGAGGGGACCGACGAGCCGCCTTGGAATTCGTGGAAGATGACGTGGTAGGGCTTGCCCATCACGGCGGCCAGAACGTTCAGGCGGCCGCGGTGCGGCATGCCCAGGACGATGTCCTTCACGCCCAGCGCGCCGCCGCGCTTGATGATCTGCTCCATGGCCGGGACCATGGCTTCACCGCCGTCCAGGCCGAAGCGCTTGGTGCCAGGGAAGCGCTTGTGCAGGAACTTCTCGAAGCCCTCGGCCTCGATCAGCTTCTTCAGGATGGCGACCTTGCCTTCCTTGGTGAAGGTGATTTCCTTGTCGCGGCCTTCGATGCGCTCCTGCAGCCAGGCCTTCTCGGCCGGGTCGGAGATGTGCATGTACTGCACGCCGACATTGCCGCAGTAGGTGCGGCGCAGGATGTCGAGGATCTCGCGGATCGAGGCGGTCTCGAGACCCAGGACGTAGTCGAGGAAGATCGGGCGGTCGTAGTCGGCGTCGGCGAAGCCGTAGGTGGCCGGATCCAGTTCCGGGGCCGGCTTCGGCGGCTCCAGGCCCAGCGGGTCGAGATTGGCGGCGAGGTGGCCGCGCATCCGGTAGGCCCGGATCATCATGATGGCGCGCAGGCTGTCCAGCGTGGCGGCGCGGACGGCTTCGGCGGAGGCGCCGGGGGCCTTGCCCTCGACGGCCTTGGCGATCTTGGCTTCGACGGCGGGAGCGACGGTGGCCCATTGGCCGTCCAGGGCCGACAGCCAGTCCGGACGGACGGTCGGGACCTTCTTGGGCGTCCAGGCCGGATCCTGGGCCGCGCGCTTCACCTGGTCGGCCTGCTCCTGCAGGCTGGCGAAGAAGGCGTTCCACGAGGGCTCGACCGATGAGGGGTTCTCCGCCCACTGGGCGTAGAGGTCCTCAACGAACGCCGCGTTGGCGCCGTAGAGGAAGCTGGTCTCGGTCAAGACCTGGTTGATGATGCCTGCGTCGTCCGCCATCGTTGTCGCCTTAGATCCGCTTGCTCACGGGAGCGCTATCGCAAGCCCGTAAATATAGTCTCTCAATCGCCCGGGCGCCCGTCGCTTGGCGGGGCCCAGGTGATTTTTTCGGATCGTCGACTGGCGGTCGCAAAAAACCTGGGCCCCGCACGAGGCGGGGTTTCGGTGTTCTAGTTAGCCTTTGAGCACTTCAAGCAGGGTCTCGCCCAGCTTGGCCGGCGAAGGCGAAACGCGGATGCCCGCGTCTTCCATCGCCGCGATCTTGTCCTCGGCGCCGCCCTTGCCGCCCGAAACGATCGCGCCCGCGTGGCCCATGTGACGGCCAGGAGGAGCCGTACGACCGGCGATGAAGCCGACCATCGGCTTCTTGCGGCCGCGCTTGGCTTCGTCCTTCAGGAACTGCGCCGCTTCTTCTTCGGCCGAGCCGCCGATTTCGCCGATCATGACGATCGACTTGGTGGCTTCGTCGGCCAGGAACATTTCCAGGACGTCGATGAACTCGGTGCCCTTGACGGGGTCGCCGCCGATGCCGACAGCCGTGGTTTGGCCCAGGCCCGCGTTGGTGGTCTGGAACACGGCTTCGTAGGTCAGGGTGCCCGAGCGCGACACGACGCCGACCGAGCCCTTCGAGAAGATCGAGCCCGGCATGATGCCGATCTTGCACTCGCCGGGCGTCAGGACGCCGGGGCAGTTCGGGCCGATCAGGCGCGAACGCGAGCCTTGCAGGGCCTTCTTGACCTTGACCATGTCCAGCACCGGGATGCCCTCGGTGATGCAGACGATCAGCGGGATCTCGGCCTCGATGGCTTCCAGGATCGAGTCGGCCGCGAAGGGCGGCGGGACGTAGATCACCGAGGCGTCGGCGCCGGTGGCTTCCTTGGCTTCGATGACGGTGTCGAACACCGGCAGGCCGATGTGCGTTTGACCGCCCTTACCCGGGGTGACGCCGCCGACCATCTTGGTGCCGTAGGCGATGGCCTGCTCGGAGTGGAACGTGCCTTGAGCGCCGGTGATGCCCTGGCAGATGACCTTGGTGTGCGAACCGATCAGAACCGACATTTAGCGGGCGCCCTTCACAGCGGCGACGATCTTCTCGGCGCCGTCAGACAGATCGTTGGCGGCGATGACGTTCAGGCCGCTTTCCGAGATGATTTTCTTGCCGAGCTCGACGTTGGTGCCTTCCAGACGGACGACCAGCGGAACCTTCAGGCCGACTTCCTTCACGGCGGCGATGACGCCTTCCGCGATGATGTCGCAGCGCATGATGCCGCCGAAGATGTTGACCAGGATGCCCTTCACGGCCGGATCGGCGGTGATGATCTTGAAGGCCGCGGTGACCTTCTCCTTGCTGGCGCCGCCGCCGACATCGAGGAAGTTGGCCGGCTCAGCGCCGTACAGCTTGATGATGTCCATGGTGGCCATGGCCAGGCCCGCGCCGTTGACCATGCAGCCGATTTCGCCGTCGAGGGCGATGTAGGCCAGGTCGTACTTCGAGGCTTCGATTTCCTTGGGGTCTTCTTCGCTCTCGTCGCGCAGCGCCTTGATGTCCGGGTGACGGAACAGGCTGTTGCCGTCGAACGACAGCTTGGCGTCCAGGACGCGCAGGTGATCATCCGCGGTCACGATCAGCGGGTTGATCTCCAGCATGGCCATGTCCTTGGCCATGAACGCCGTATAGAGCTGGGTCAGCAGCGAGGCGGCTTCCTTGGCCAGACCGCCGGTCAGGCCCAGAGCCTTGGCCAGGGCGCGCTGGTGGGTCGGCCACACGCCCGTCGCCGGGTCGATGGTGAAGGTGTGGATCTTCTCGGGCGTCGAGTGAGCGACGTCCTCGATGTCCATGCCGCCTTCGGTCGAGGCGACGACCGAGACCTTGCTCGAGGCGCGGTCGACGAGAAGCGACAGGTAGAATTCCTTGGCGATCGCCGCGCCTTCCTCGATGTAGAGGCGGTTGACCTGCTTGCCCTTGGGGCCCGTCTGGTGGGTCACCAGCACGCGGCCGAGCATTTCGGCGGCGTTGGTCTTGACCTCTTCGACCGACTTGACGACGCGCACGCCGCCCTTGGCGTCGGGGCCGAGGCCCTCGAACTTGCCCTTGCCGCGGCCGCCGGCGTGGATCTGGCTCTTCACGACGAAGACCGGCCCGCCCAGCTTTTCAGCGGCGGCGGCGGCTTCATCGGGCGTGAAGGCGGCGAAGCCGCGCGGCACGGGGGCGCCGAACTCGGCGAGTACGGCTTTGGCTTGATGTTCGTGGATGTTCATGAGGGCCCGGTCTCGACGACGGCTTTCTGAAATGTGGCGGGGTTATAGGAGCGCTATTTCGCAGGCGCAACCGCGTGTGGACGATAAGGTGAAGGCTTGCGCGCTTATCGCCCCCAATGAGAGGTCATCGCGCATCCCCTGCCCTGGCCCGGCAAGAGAAAGCCTTGACGTTGCGGAACTGTTACCGGTCACACCCTTTTCCCGCGATGACAACGCTTTCCATCCGCCGGACGCATGGGATCATGCGTCCGAGGCGACCGATACGGTGGCCCGTCGCTCCAGCTTGCCCCAGCCGACGCGACCGCCGCGGACGGCCATGAACACCGACTTGACCACGACGTAGTACATCAGCTGGCGGTAGCCGAACCGCTGAACGGGCAGGAACGGCAGGTCGGCCCACGGCGCGCGTTTCTCCAGCGCCATGCCCAGCGCGCCGGCCGCCAGGTCCACCGCGATGAAGATCGCCCAGTAGGCCAGGCCCAGCAGCATGTCGTCGGGTCGCCACTCAACCGGGTGAGCCACGGCGCCGTAGAGGCCGCTGATCAAGCTCCAGATGACCGCCAGGTCCACCAGGGGCGCCGCCACGGCCAGGATGATCTGGAACAGCCAGATCTGCGGCAGGGCGACGAAGCCCAGCACCGGCGTCTTGCGGCTGAACATCGCCTGGCGGTGCTTCCACACGCACTGCAACGTGCCGAACGACCAGCGGAAGCGCTGCTTGAGCAGGCCGCCGACGGTGTCCGGGGCCTCGGTGTAGGCGCGGGCCTCGGGATCGAAGGCGACCTTCCAGCCCGCGCGCTGACAGGCGATCGTCAGGTCCTGGTCCTCGGCCAGGGTGTCTGACGGATAGCCGCCCAAGGCGTCGAGCACGCTCTTGCGCCAGGCCCCGACCGCGCCGGGCACCACGGTGACGGCGCCGAGCGCCGAAAGCGCCCGGCGCTCCAGGTTCTGGGCGGTGACGTACTCCAAGGCCTGCCAGCGGGTGACGATGTTGACGCGATTGCCGACGATGGCGTTGCCGGCCACCGCGCCGATGTCCGGGTCCTGGAACCAGCGCGCCAGCCGGCCGATGGTCTCGCGCGGGAACAGGGTGTCGGCGTCCAGCGCCACCACATACTCGCCCTTGGCCACGGCGAGGCCGCGGTTGACGGCCCGCGCCTTGCCGCCGTTCTCGAACGACAGCAGCGTGACGCGCGGATCATCGGCGAAGTGCTTGCGCACCTCGTCGGCCGTCCCGTCCTTGGAGCCGTCGTCGAGGACCAGCACCTCGAGGGTCTTCCAGTCCGACTCCAGGATCCGCGCGATCGAGGCGGCGATCACCTTCTCTTCGTTGAAGCAAGGGATCAGCACGCTGACCAGCGGACCGGTCTCGGGATCGAGATCGACCGGCGCCTCGTGCGTCCAGTAGCGGTGGACCAGCGCCAGGCTGGCCAGGAACACCAGGCGCGCCACGCCCAGGAAGATAGCCATGATGAAGAGCGCGGCCATGCAGGCCTGGGTCCAGCGGAAGAAGTCGAAGCCCAGGCGGTCGATCGCCAGGTCCAGCGCCGTGCGCGACGTGGGCGGCATCACCTGCTCGGGCGTCATGCCGGCCAGCTCGCCAATGGTGACGAGCTTGTAGCCGCGCGCCCGGATCGCGTCGATCAGGCCGGGTAGCGCCGCCACCGTGTGGCTGCGGTCGCCCCCGGCGTCGTGCAGCAGCACCACCTGCCCTGGCCGGTCCCCCGGGTTGTCCAGGCGGTCCAGCGTGCGGTCGATGATCTGCTGGGGGGTGGGCTTTTGCCAGTCGTCGGGGTCGATCCGGAGGCCGACGGTCATGTAGCCCAGGGTCTGGGCGATCACCAGCGGCGCGACCTCGTGTGGGGTCGAGGGTTCGGCGTCACCGAAGTACGGCGGCCGGAACAGGCGCATCGAACGGCCCGTCAGCACCTCGAACAGGCGCTGGGTGGCGTTCAGCTCGACCTGCACCTGCGGCAGCGGCGTCTCGCCGATATTGGGGTGGGTCCAGCTATGACCGCCGACATCGTGACCCTCGGCGACCTCGCGCTGCACGATGTCCGGCCGCCGCTGCATGTTCTGGCCGATCACGAAGAAGGTGGCGGGAGCGTGCTTGGCCTTGAGGATGTCGAGGATCTTCGGCGTCCAGCGCGGATCGGGGCCGTCGTCGAAGGTCAGGGCGACCATGCCCTTCCGCTGGCCATAGCGTTCGATGACGTAGGAGCTGGGAATGACGTCGTAGGTCTCGTTGGAGATCAGACCGGTGGACGGGTCGAGCTGCAGGCTGCGCTTGCCCGGCGTCGGCAGGGCCGCGACCCGAAGAACTTCGCCGCCGCCGTCGAAATCGACGCCCTGACCGTTGGCCAGGATCGTCAGGCCCGAGGCGGAGACTTGGCCGTACGGCTTGCCCAGCAACGACCAGACGCCCGGATCCTCCATGCCCATCCGCCAGAGGGCGTAGCCGCGCGGCTTCCAGGGGTCGGTGACCTTGACCTCGTTGAACAGAGTGACAGCGTCCGTGAACCAGACGACGTGGTCGTCGCCGTTGTCGTCGGTGTACGCGTAGGTCGGATTGAGTACGTCCTGGTCCATCCGGATCGCCGCGCCGGCGTCCTGGGCGTTGCGCATCGCCTCGTGGAACGTCGCCGGCGCGCCGGACGCCGGGCGGCCTTGCTTGTCCAGCGTCCAGTCGTAACCGTAGGCGGCCAGCGCCAGCACCGTGTGCGCCGGGTCAAGCTCGGAGAAGCGCTTGGCCAGCTCGGCCTGGTACCAGTCTTGTCCGGCGTTGGGACCAGGGTTTCCCCCGGCGTAGTGCTGGTCGTAGGCCATCAGCACGACGGTGTCGGAGGCCTCCGCAAGGCGTTTGAGCGGCCACCCTTGCGCGTCGTAGGGCGCCGCGACCCAGACCTCGCGCCCGGCGGGCTGGAAAGCCGCGCGGGCCTCGGCCAGGAACTTGGGATAGGCGGCCAGGCCCTTGTCCGACAGCGCCTCGAAGTCGAAGACATAGCCGCCGAAGCCGCGCTGGGCGGCAAGGTCCTTGAGATTGGCGATCAGCTTGGCGCGCGCCTTGGGATCGCTCAGCAGGGCGTCGCCTCGCGGACCGTCGAAGGCGGCGTTGGCGGAGTTGTGCACCAGGGGCAGCACGGCCGGGTGGTTGGGCGCGTTGGCGATCCGCGCGGCGCCTTCCGGATCGTCGGTCACGACGATGTCGCCACCGGCCCCCTTGATCGCCACCCACTGCGGCGAGACGACGTCCAGCTTGTCGATATTGCGGCGCAGGGACTCGCGGCTGTCCTGGTCCCAATCGACATAGAAGCCGACCGACAGCGGCCGCGTGCCGGCGTCGCTGGAGGCGGCCTTGGGACGCGGGACGCGCCGCCACGAGGTGACCGGCTTGGTCCTGCGCGGCGTCTCCTGGTGCAGGGCGGTCAGGACGCGCGGGTCCTTCAGCGGCGCATCGGGCAGGCGCGGCGCGAAGGCCAGGGTCGCGACGAAGCCCGCCACCATGGCGGCGATCAGCGAGATGACGATCCCGAGGACCAGCTTGGCCCGGCGTTCACGCTTGCCCGTCGGGTCGTGAAAGATAGGACGGTCTTCGGGGGTCATTCAGCGCGCTCGCGATTTGTCGCGGCTTTGATACCCGATCTTGACCGAAGCGTGGCGGTGGCGGCGGTGCGGCTTACGGCCGCCCCCTTAGTCGACCCAATCGCGGTCCAGGCGGCGCGAGGCCAGGAAGAACAGCAGCGCGGCCAGCAGATAGAAGCCCATGCCGGTATAGATCGCCCAGCGCAGGGACTCCGCGCCGAAGACGGGCTTGAGCACGTCCGAGACCTTGCCGAAGTAGTAGAGGCCGACGGCGATGCCCAGCAGGTTGTTGATCAGCAGGAACAGGGCCGAGGCGGTCGTGCGCATCGGCGCCGGCGCCAGGTGCTGGACGGCCGCCGTGATGGGCCCCAGCCAGGTCAGGTTCAGGCCCGTCGGGATCAGGAAGATGACGAAGGCGACGGCCAGGGCCGCCTGGGGACCAAGACCACCGACCAGGACGCCGCTGTTCATCGCCAACAGGAAGCAGGGCACCGAGATCAGGAAGGCCACGGCGGGCGTCAGCGGGTAGCCGGCCTTGGACTTGGCCCCCAGCTTGTCGGCCATCACGCCGCCCAGCCAGATGCCGACCACGCCGCCCAGGAAGGCGATGCCGGAATAGTACCAGGCCGTCTGCGACAGGGTCAGGCCCAGGCTGCGCATGAAGAACGACGGCAGCCAGGCCGCGACGCCATAGCCGCAGACCGACGAGGACGCCGCGCCCAGCGAGAGAAGCCAGAAGCTGGGCTTGGCGGCCAGCAGGCGCGCCACCTGCCCCAGCGGAGCGGCCGGCGCCGGCGGCGGCGCGACTTGGCCGGGCGCGCGATCAGCGCCGCCGCGCGGCGGATCCCGCACGACCAGGCGGAACACCGGCGCCAGCAGCACGCCCAGCAGACCCACCACGATGAAGGCCGTACGCCAGCCGTAGTGGACCGCCAGCAGGCCGCCGACCAGCGTGCCCGCCGCCGTGCCCAACGGAATACCGAACGCGTAGGCCGCCAGGGCGCGGGCGCGCTGATGCTTGGGGAAATAGTCGGAGATCAACGAATAGGCCGGCGCGACGCCGCCCGCCTCGCCGATGCCCACGCCCATGCGGGCCAAGAACAGGTGGCTGAAACTTCCGACCACGCCGCAGAGGGCCGTGAAGCCGCTCCACAGGGTCAGGGCCGCGGTCATGATCCAAACGCGGCTGAAGCGGTCGGCGAGCCACGCGATCGGGATGGCCAGAGGGTCGTGTAGAGCAGCGCGAAGGCCAGGCCGCCCATCAGGCCGAACTGGGCGTCGGTCAGGCCGAACTCGTCCTTGATCGGCTTGGCCAGGATGCCGAGGATCTGCCGGTCCAGGAAATTGAAGGTGTAGGCCAGCACCAGCATGGCCAGGACGACGTAGCGATAGCCGGACGCTTTCACCGGCGCCGCGTTCTCATTGTCGCTCATCGATCGCCCCACCTTACGCCACGGGTTACATAAAAATCGGGCGGAGCTTGTTGCAGCAAGCCCCGCCCCAGCCTTCGCCTAGATCAGAACGCGACCTCGATCGAGCCCGCGACGGTGCGCGGCGGTCCGTAGAAGCCGATCACCGAGTTGTTGTAGGTGGCGCCGGCGAAGTTGTAGCCGCCCGTGCGATAGCGCTCGTTGGTCAGGTTCTTGCCGGTCAGGGCCAGCTTGTACTTGCCGCCCGGCGCGGTCCAGATCGCCGTCAGGTCCACCAGGGTGAAGGCCTTCTGGTCCAGGGCCGGCAGGGGCTGCTCGAACTGCTGGTACTTGTCGCGATAGCTGACCATCGGCGTGATCGCCAGATCCCCGCCCGCCAGCTCGCCGCGCCAGGTCAGGCTGACATTGCCCGTCCACTTGGGGGTGTTCTGGAAGCCGTAGAGGTCGGCGACGTTGATCACCTGGCCGGTCGCCAGGGTCTGCGACGGGTTCAGCGGGTTGGGGGCGCCAGCCGGCACGAAGCGGCTGAAGGTGTCGTACTTGGCGTGGATGTAGCCCACGGCGACATTGGCCGTCAGGCTCGGGGCGAGCTTGGCGCTGGCCTCGAACTCGCCGCCGTAGAGGGTGGAGGCGCCGGCGTTGTCGACCGAGCTGGCGATGCCCGACGGCACCACGACCTGCGTCGTGACCTGCTGGTCGGTGTACTTCGACAGGAAGATCGCCGACGAGAACGACACCCGCCGCTCCAGGGCGAAGCCCTTCAGGCCCGCTTCGTAGGTCTTCACGACCTCGGGCTTGTAGCCGTTGACCGTTTGCGGGGTGATGAAGGCGTCGCCGCGCATGTCCCAGCCGCCCGACTTGTAGCCCTTGGAGAACGAGGCGTAGGTCGTCAGGTCGTCGGACAGCTCGTACGAGACCGAGACGCGCGGGGTGAACTGCTCGAAGGTCTTGTCGGCGCTGTAGTTGGTGCGCGTCTGCAGGATCGGACGCGGGGTCCCGCCCTGATAGGGCGAGGGCGTCGCGCCGAGATAGAACAGGCGGAACACGTTGGCGCGCTTGGCGTCGCGCGTGGCGCGGGCCCCCAGCGAGACCTTCAGCCGGTCCGTCAGGTTGGCGCTGAAGTCGAAGAAGGCCGCGAAGCTCTGGGTGCTGACCTTGCCGCCGTCGGCGATCGAGACGCCGAGGTTGCCGGCGATGGTGTCGAACTCGCCCGAGGCCTGGCTGTTCATGTAGTAGAGGCCAAAGACCCCCTGGACGTTCTCGTCGGCGTAGACCGCCTGCAGTTCCTGCGAGAACGATCGGTCGTCATAGGTGGCCGGAATGTCGAGCGTCGGGGCCGGCGTGCCGTCGAAGTCGATCAGGGTGTCGGTGTGACCGCGGCGATTGGCGGTGATCGACTTCAGCGTGACCTTGTCGGTGACGTTCCACTGGCCAGTCAGCGACAGACCCTTGGTCATGACGTGGTTCTTGTCGCCAAGGCCGGCTTGCGTGTCATAGACGTCCAGCACCTGATAGCCGCCCGTCAGCGACGGAAGCTCGCGGTGACCGTGGCGGGGGTTGGAATCGTCCGTGACGTGGTCGTAGGCCAGGCGGAAGAACAGGTCCTCGGTCGGCTTGTATTCGGCGCTCAGGCGATAGGCCTGGACGTCCTTGTCGTAGTGCTCGGCGCCCGTGGTCAGGTTCTTGCCGTAGCCGTCGCGCTTGTAGAGAGCGTACGCGCCGCCCACCGACAAGCCGCCGCCGATCGGCGTCTGGCCCGAGACCAGCAGGTCGGTCTGGTTGTAGCTGCCGTAGGTGGCCTTGACCTTGGCGCCGGCCTCGTCGCCGAGGCGCTTGGTGACGTACTTGATCGCGCCGCCGATGGTGTTGCGGCCGTACAGCGTGCCCTGCGGGCCGCGCAGCACTTCGATGCGCTCGATGTCGAAGATGTCGAGCACCGCGCCCTGCGGGCGATAGATGTAGACGTCGTCGACATAGAGGCCGACGCCGGGCTCGTAGCCCCACAGCGGATCCTGCTGGCCGACGCCCCGGATGTAGCTGATCAAGGTCGAGTTCGAGCCGCGCGCGGTCTGCACCGTGATGTTGGGGGTGGTCTGCTGCAGGACGGTGATGTCGGTCCCGCCGGCGCGCTCCAGCCTGTCGGCCGAGAAAGCCGAGACGGCGACCGGCACGTCCTTGAGATTCTCTTCGCGCCGACGGGCGGTGACCACCACCTGTTCGACGCCGACGCTGTCGTCGGCGGCCGGAGCCTGCTGCGCCGAAGCGCCGCCCGCGATGGCGCTGAACGCCGCGCCGGCCAGCAATGCGGCCTTCCACATCGAAGTCATGGGTTTCCCTCCCTCGTTTCCGCCCGTCCCGACCGGTCCGTCTTCGCGGGCGCTGGTTCGGGAGTTTCGCCATTTCATCGAACAGCGAATTGCGGACACCATCGCCCGAACCGGCGGCGCGCGCCAGCCCATTTTTCATCAAGTGATGAAAATGATGCTCCCCCGCGATGCGGGGGAGCTGTCGCGGAGCGACTGGGGGCTAGCTGGAGGTCGGCCGAGCTCGCCCCCTCCGGCCCTCTGGGCCACCTCCCCCGCAACGCGGGGAAGGAGAGACTACGCGCCGGCCTTGGCGATCACCGCCTCGAATCCGGCGGCGCAGTAGGCGAACAGCCGCGCCCGCACGGCCTCCAGATCGCTGGAATGGCATTCGCCTTCCGACAGCGAGTCGATGCGACCGGTCTCCGACAGGGCCAGCATCATCGAGCCGGTCAGGAACTGATAGCACCAATAGAGGTCGCGATACGCCGCCTGGGGCCGGACGGTCTTCAGCGTCTCGACCAGGCGGTGAACAACCGGATCGAAGAAGCGGGTCATGGTCTCGCCGCCCCAGGCCGGCGTGTTGTTCACCTGGGCCACCAGCGCGAAGTAGCTCTTCCAGCCGGGTCCGCCGTCCTGCGAGATGCGCAGCAGCGGATCGATGAAGGCCTCGATCACGCCCTCGACGGTCATCGCGCCGCCATGGTCCGCCAGATAGGCGTCCATCGAGGCCTCGCGAGCCTGGTTCAGGATCTCGGCCCGGCGCAGGAACACCGCGTCGAACAGCTCGCGCTTGGCGCCGAAGTAGTAGTGGATCAGCGCCGTGTCGACGCCCGCCTCGGCCGCCACCTGCCGGGTCGTGACGCCATAGAAGCCGTGACGCGCGAACAGGCCCTCGGCCGCGTCGAGGATCGTCTCCTTCAGGTCCAGGCCCTTGGCCTTGGACGGACGGCCCCGCCCGCCGGGGCGGGTCGGAGGCTTGGCTGCGGTCATGAGGAAAGGCCCGCCTTGTTGCGCTCCGTCCTCGGATAGGCGCAACCCGACGGGCCTGGCAAGGACCCGCGTTCTCTCAGGCCTGGAGACCGTCTGGTTTAGATGGTCCAGCTAAACCAGATGAACAGGCCCCATCTCCCTGCTTTCAGAGCGCGTCGGGCGGTTCAACCGCTCACACTGAACCTACGCGCTCTGCACGAAGACGCCGTGGAAGGTCACGGGCAGGGCGACGGGCGCGCGCCAGGCGGCGATCGGGCCCTTGTCCACGTGACGGGCGTCGAGGACGTGCAGCTCGGTGGCCTTGGCGTCCAGATTGAGCGTCGTGCCCACGATCCAGCCGTCCAGTTCCTGGCTGGAGCCGGGGCGCGGGACGAAGACCATCTCTTCGACCAGGTGACGCGGGCCAAAGTTGAAGGCCTGATCGCGGTCGCGCTTCCAGTCGCGCACCGCCACGCTCTGGAACAGAGGTCGCTCGGGCTGCTCGTTGGTGAGGTGGACGGAGTACTGGCGCGCCTCGCCGGCGAAACGCGCGTCGCCGCGCGGGAACTCGGCCGAGACCGTTTCCTGGGTCATGTCGGCGCGACCGTTCGCGCGCAGGGTGATCAGGGTCCGGCGAGGCGGAACGGCGCGAACATGTCGGCCTTGCAGAAAGAGGCCGGCGTTCTGGGCCGTGCCCGACGCGTCGTCGTTGATGCAGGCGTCGAAGCGGATGGTCCCGTCGCGCTCCTCCCAGGCATCGCCCAGGTGGAAGAAGAAGAACGGCGGCAGCTCGAACACGCGGCGCTTGGACAGGTCGTCCTTGTCGATCACCAGGACCTGGGTCCCCAGCTCCGGCTTCCAGACCATGGCGGTGGAGATCGGCATCCGGAAGCGGTCGACCACCCACGGCTGCAGCAGGATCACCAGATGGCGCGCGGTGGCCGTGAAATCGTGCATGTAGCTGGCGCGCGGCAGCTCGATCATCTCGGCCTTCTGCAAGGCGCCGTCCGCAGCGAGCTTCCAGACGATGGCGTGACGGCCCGAGAGGCCAAGGTTCCAGATCGTCCCGTCCGGCTGGACGCGTGGGTGAGCCAGGAACGGCATGCCCTTCAGGTCCGGACGCAGGGTCTTGAAGCCGCGCGTCTCCAGGGTGGCCGGATCGAGCGCCGTCGGCGAGCCGCCCTCCCACAGCGCCCAGAGCTCTCCACCGGCCATGATCACCGAGGTGTTGGCGGCGTTGGCGTCGTCGGGGCCCGTCAGGCGCGCGGCGGGGCCCGGAGCGGTGCCGTAGCCGGGCGTGATCACGGCGTCGGCGGCGGTGTCGTTGCGACGCTTGACCGTATCGACGAAGCGGGCGGCCATGCGCGCCTGCCCGTCGGCGATCTGGAACTTGCGGACCATGCCGTCGCCGTCGAACCAGTGGCCGACCGAGCCGCCGGGTCGGCGGAACTTGGCCGGGCCGTTGCGGAACAGCGTGCCCTTGAGCTCGGCCGGGGCGCGGCCGTGCAGCCGGGTCATGGCGGTCGGCGCGAGGTCGCTCTCGACATCGACCAGGCCCAGGGTCCAGTCCCCAGCCTTGGCGTTGGCGGCGGCGGCCCACACCGCCTCGGGGGTCAGCAGGGCGGCCCCGCCCGCCAGGGCCGCGCCGCGCAGGATGTCGCGTCGGTTCATGGCGCCCTCCCCTATTTCAGGTGCAGCGTCTGGGCGTTGGCGCCGGCCTTCACCTCGAAGGCGGCGTCGTCGAAGGTCGGCGGGCCCATCTGACCCATGGCGTCGCGCGAGAAGCCGTAGGGCTCGGTCGGCAGGCCGAAAGGGTTCTTGCTCATCTTGCCGTCGCCATCGACGTCCTGGAACACGCGGACGGCGTAGGTCCCGGTCGGCAGCGCCGGGATCTTGGCGCTGGGTTCGGAGTCCGAGGCCGGGGCCATGGCGACCCGCACCGCCTTGCCGGCGGCCCAGCCCTGGGCGCTGTCATAGACGGCGATCATCACCTTGCCCGACTTGGTCGCGAGACCTGGGAAGGACAGGGTCAGGTCGCCGAGCGCCTCCTGGGCGCGGGCGGCCGGGGCGGCGGCCAGGACGGCCAAGGCGAGGCCGGCGAGCAGGGTCTTGGAGAGGGTCATGTCGAAGCTCCTAGTTTTCGATGGGTTGGGAAAGGACCGGCTCAGCCCAGGAACAGGGCCCAGAGCAGGCGACCCGGGATGAAGGCGAACAGGCCGGCCAGCAGCAGGCCGCCGACGAACATGCCGGTCATGGCCTTGCGGTGCGTCGCGACCTTGCCGCGCTTGATCGCGTAGACCGCGCCGGGCAGGCCCACGATCGTCCAGCCGGACAGCAGGTGGATGAAGCTGAAGTGGCCGTGGTTCAGCTGGCGGATGAACAGCGAGCTGACGGCGGTGACGCCCATGGCGATCACCCAGGTCCAGCCCAGCGCCTTGTGCAGGCCCGTCCCCTTCACCCGCATCATCAGGGCGACGCCGATCAGGAGCGCGGTCACGGCGGCGGTCAGGTGGATCTTGATGGCCAGCGGCTGGGCCGCCAGCAGGGACAGGTCCGGCGCATGAGGATGGACGCCGCGCTCGACCAGGAACGCGCCCATGCCGCCGAACATCCTGGGCGCGGCCACCACGACGATCAGGACCGCCAGCGCCACGCCCAGGATCGCGTTCCTCAGGGCGTCGTCGCCCAGCACAAGGCGACCGATTGACTTGGCCTTCGCATCCATCTTCCTTCACTCCCGGTTCGAGCGGGGCGACCGATCGCCTCGCCGTCGACGTCGGTGTTGGAGTGGGCGGCCTCGTGTCTCAATCGTCTTTGCGCCAATCGCCGCCCTCGCTTCGTGAGCGGCTGGGCGACGCCATTCACGCTTCGCGAACGGCGCTCTTCGGACCCGAGGCGTTGCGCGGCTATCTGGTGTCAGGCGCCGCCGGCGTGTTCCTGGCGTTGATCGGCGCGATGGGCTCCGGCGATGTGCCTATTCTGATGCGGCTCGCCTATTGGGTCGGGCTTTGCCTGGCCGGCGCGGTCGTCGGCACGGGCGTCACTCAGTTGATCGGTCGCGAGGGGCGCGCCGACAACCACCCGTGGCTCTACGGCGTGATGACCGTCGTCCTGATCACTCTGCCGTTCACGGGCGTGGTTTGGTTCGTCAGTGAGATGCTGTTCGTGCGTGGCCTGAGGGTGGAAGCCCTGCCGCGCTACCTGCTACCGGTGCTGATCGTGACCACGGCCATGACCGCGCTCAACTTCTTGGTCCAGCGTCGGCCGCTCGAGACCCACGCCGCGCCCAAGGGCGCGCCCGCGCCCCGCTTCCTCGACCGCCTGCCGCCCAAGCTGCGCGGCGGCGAGCTGCACGCGGTCGAGGCCGAGGATCACTATCTGCGCCTGCACACCTCGCGCGGCCAGGACCTGATCCTGATGCGCCTGTCGGACGCCATCGCCGAGCTGGAAGGCATCGAGGGCGCCCAGACCCACCGCTCGTGGTGGGTGGCCAAGGCGGCGGTCGAGGACGCCCGGCGCGGCGACGGCCGGGCGATCCTCTCCCTGAAAGGCGGCGTCGAGGCGCCGGTCAGCCGCGCCTACGCCAAGGCGCTACGCGAGGCGGGCTGGTTCTGATCAGCTGGTCCAGCCGCCGCCCAGCGCCTTGTAGATCGCCACGACGTCGGTGTTGACGCCGGTCTCGGCGACCGTGAGAGCGTCCTCGGCGGCCAGCAGGGTGCGCTCGGCGTCCAGCAGCACGAGGAAGTCGATGCCGCCCTCGCGGTACTGGATGCGGGCCAACTCGGCCGCGCGGCGCGAGGCCGCCGCCTGGTCGGCCAAGCTCTTCAGCTGGGCCTGCTGCTGGCGGTAGGCGACCAGGGCGTTCTCCAGGTCCTCCAGCGCCAGGAGCACGGCCCTGTCATAGGCCGCCAACGCCGCGTCGTCCCGAGCCCGCGCCGCGCGCAGGCGGGCGTGGGCGCTGCCGAGGTCGAGGGCCGGCCAGCTGACCGTCGGCGCCACGGACCACGCCTGGCTGGCGCTGTTTCCGAAGCCCGTCGAGGTCCCCGACAGGAAGCCGACGAAGCCGGTCACCGAGACGCGCGGGAAGAGATCGGCCGTGGCCACCCCGACCTGGGCGGTGGACGCCGCCAGGCGACGCTCGGCCGCCTGGACGTCGGGACGGCGGCGCAGGAACTGACCCGCCTCGCCGATCGGCAGCGCGGCGACCAGGGGACGCGTGTCGGCCTCTCGGGCGACCAGCAGCGCGTCGAGCGCGCCGGGACGCTGGCCGGTCAGCACCGCCAGGCGATAGTTGGCGCGGGTCGCCGCCGTGATCAGGCTTGGGATCGCGGCCTCGGTGGCGTTCAGGCGCGCCTGGGCCGAGGCGACGTCGATCGGGCTGCCCGCCCCGGCGTCGAACCGCACCTTGGTCAGGCGGAGCGTTTCGCGCTGGGTCGCGAGGTTGCGGTTGGCGACCTTGAGCCGCTCCTGGGCGCCGCGCAGCTCCAGATAGTTGCGGGCCACCTCGGCGGCGACGGTGACCTGGGCGTCGCGCAGGTCGGCCTGGGCCGCGCCGGCTTCCGCCCCCGCCGCCTCCACGCCCCGACGGACGCGGCCGAACAGGTCAATCTCCCAGCGGGCGTCGAAGCCGGCCTGGTAGGTCTGGCTCTCGATCCGGTCGGTGGTGAGACCGGGCTGCTGCTGCTTGCTCTTGGTGTAGGTCCCGTCGGCCGTGACGTGGGGCAGCACGTCCAGCTTCTGCTCGGTGAACAGGGCGCGGGCCTCGGCGACGCGAGCCAGGGCGATCCTCAGGTCGAGGTTCGCGCTCAGCGCCTGGCCGACCAGCTGGTCGAGCACGGGGTCGCCGAACGCCTTCCACCACGCCGCTTCCGGATTGGCGGCGGTGAAGACGGCCGGGTCGGCGTTCTGGAAGGCCGCCGGCGGGGTCGCCGGCGCCCTGTAGTTCGGACCGACCGCGCAGGCGGCGGCCGTCAGGGCGACGCCGGCGATCAGCGCGGCGCGCAGGGTGGGCTTGAAGACAGACATCAGTGCGCCTCCGCGGGCGAAGTCAGCTCCGTCTTCGCCACGGCCTTGCGGGCCGTGAAGCGACGGATGACGTAGTAGAAGATCGGGGTCAGGATCAGGCCGAAGACCGTCACGCCCAGCATGCCGGAGAACACCGCCACGCCCATGGCGCGGCGCATCTCCGCCCCGGCCCCGTGCGACACCACCAGGGGATAGACCCCCATGATGAAGGCGATCGAGGTCATCAGGATCGGCCGCAGGCGCAGGCGGCAGGCCTCCAGGACCGCCTGGAGCGGGCTGTCGCCGTGCTCCTCGCGCTCCTTGGCGAACTCCACGATCAGGATGGCGTTTTTACACGCCAGCCCCACCAGCACGATCAGGCCGATCTGGGTGAAGATGTTGTTGTCGCCCTTGCTGATCCACACGCCGGCCAGGGCCGACAGCAGGGTCATCGGGACGATCAGGATGACGACCAGCGGCAGGCTCCAGCTCTCGTACTGGGCGACCAGCACCAGGAAGGCCAGCAGCACGCAGAGCGGGAAGATGAAGATCGCCGTGTTGCCCGCCAGGATCTGCTGGTAGGTCAGCTCGGTCCACTCGTAGCCCATGCCGTTGGGCAGCTCCTTCTTGGCGAGATCCTCAAGCGCCTTCTGGGCCTGGCCGGTCGAGTAGCCGGGCGCGGGGCCGCCGTTGATCTCGGCGGTCAGCATGCCGTTGTAGTGGCTCTCGCGGTCGGGACCGGTGGTCTCGTGGAAGCTGACGAAGGCGCCCAGCGGGATCATCTGGCCGTCGCCGTTGCGGGTCTGCAGGCGCAGCATCTGCTCGGGCTGCAGGCGGAAGCGCTGGTCGGCCTGCACGTTGACCTCGTAGGTCCGCCCGAAGCGGTTGAAGTCGTTGACGTACAGCGAGCCCAGATAGACCTGCATCGTCTCGAAGAGGTCGGTCAGGGACACGCCCTGGGCCCTCGCCTTCTCACGGTCGATGTCGGCCTGGATCTTCGGAACGCTGACCTGGTAGCTGGAGAAGATCCCCGCCAGGGCCGGGTCCTGCCGCGCCTTGTCCATCAGGTTCTGGGTGGCTTTGTTCAGCTCGTCCGGACCCAGGCCCGCCTTGTCGACGATCTGCATCCGGAACCCGCCGATGGTGCCCAAGCCCTGAACGGACGGGGGCGGGAAGACGGCGATCTGGGCGTCGGGGATCGAGGCGAACTTCTGGTTCAGAGCCGCCACGATGGCGCCGGCCTGCTTGTCCTTTTCGCGACGGTCCTTGAAGTCGGTGAGCGTGTAGAACACCGCGCCGGAGTTGGGGCTGTTGATCAGGCCGTTCACCGACAGACCCGGGAAGGCCACCGAGCTCTTCACGCCCGGGATACCCTTGGAGATCTCGCCCATCTGGCGGATCACCGCTTCGGTGCGGTCCAGCGAGGCGGCGTCGGGCAGCTGCACGACGGCGACCACGTAGGCCTTGTCCTGCTGCGGCACGAAGCCGGTCGGGGTCTTGGAGAACGCAAAGACCGTCAGGGCCAGCAGCACGCCATAGACCACGAGACCCGCGGTCGAGCGGCCCAGGGTCTTGGCCACGCCGTTGACATAGCCGTTGGAAGCCCGGGCGAAGAAACGGTTGAACGGGTTGAACAACCAGCCCAGCGCCCGGTCGATCAGTTTCTGGAAGCGGTCCTTGGGCGCGTCATGCGACTTCAGGAGCACCGCGGCCAGGGCCGGCGACAGGGTCAGGGAGTTGATGGCCGAGATCACCGTCGAGATGGCGATGGTCAGGGCGAACTGACGGTAGAACTGGCCCGACAGACCACTGATGAACGCGGTCGGGATGAACACCGCGCACAGCACGAGGGCCGTCGAGATGATCGGTCCGGTGACCTCGCCCATGGCCTTTCGCG
Organism: Caulobacter segnis ATCC 21756; assembly: GCF_000092285.1. Classification (NCBI taxonomy): domain Bacteria; kingdom Pseudomonadati; phylum Pseudomonadota; class Alphaproteobacteria; order Caulobacterales; family Caulobacteraceae; genus Caulobacter; species Caulobacter segnis. The sequence goes on from NC_014100.1 coordinate 4,193,555, forward strand.
TCGCCGCGGCGGGCTCCAGGCCGTTGGTGATGTTCCGCTCGACGTTCTCGACCACCACGATGGCGTCGTCGACGACGATGCCGATGGCGAGAACCAGGCCGAACAGGGTGAGCGCGTTCAGACCGAAGCCCAGCATCAGCATGACGGCGAAGGTGCCGATCAGCGAGACGGGCACGGCGATCAGCGGGATCACCGAGGCGCGCCAGCCCTGCAGGAAGATCACCACCACGATGACGACCAGGATGATCGCCTCGATCAGGGTGTGGACCACCGAGTCGATGCTCTCCTGCACGAAGGCCGTGGTGTCGTAGATGATCTCGTAGTCGACGCCTTCGGGGAACTCCTTCTTGAGCTCCTTCATGGTCTTCTTGACCTCGGCCGCCATCTGCAGGGCGTTGGAGCCGGGGCGCTGGAAGATCGGCATGGCGACGGCCGACTTGTTGTCGAGCAAGCTGCGCAGGGCGTAGTTGTTGGCGCCCAGTTCCACGCGGGCGACGTCGCCCAGGCGGGTGATCTGGCCGTCCTCGCCCGAGCGGATGATGACGTTCCGGAACTGCTCCTCGTCGGTCAGGCGGCCGGGGGCGTTGATCGACAGCTGGAAGTCGGCGCCGGAGCCGGCGTTGGGCGGCGCGCCCAGCTGGCCGGCGGCCACCTGGACGTTCTGCTCGCGCAGGGCGCGGACCACGTCGCCGGCGGTCATCGACAGGGCGGCCAGCTTTTCGGGATCCAGCCAGACGCGCATCGAATACGCGCCCGCGCCGAAGGTCTGCACGTCGCCGACGCCGTCGATGCGCTTCAGCCGATCGCGCACGTTCAGCTGCGCGTAGTTGCTGAGGTACAGCATGTCGTAGCGGTTGTTCGGCGAGATCATGTGCACGACCAGGGTCAGGTCGGGCGAGGCCTTGTCGGTGGTCACGCCGATCCGCTGCACCTCCTGGGGCAGCTTGGGCAGGGCCTGGGCGACGCGGTTCTGGACCTGCACCTGGGCCTTATCGAGGTCGGTGCCGAGCGCGAAGGTGACGGTCAGCACCATCGCCCCATCGGCGGCCGACTGGGACGACTGGTAGATCATCCCCTCGACGCCGTTGATCGCTTGCTCGAGCGGCGCGGCGACGGTCTGGCCGATGACGGACGGGTTGGCGCCCGGATAGGCCGCGCGCACGACCACGGTCGGCGGCACCACTTCCGGGTACTCGCTGATCGGCAGCTGCGGCAGCGAGACCAGGCCGGCGATGAAGATGATGATCGAGAGCACGGCCGCGAAGCGCGGTCGGTTCACGAAGAACTTTGAAAAGGACATGCGGGTCGTCCTGGAGCTCCGGGGAGGAGACGTGTTTGGCGACCCCTCCGCCCTGAGGGGGAGGGGTAAGGGTGGGGGTGATCACCGTGGAGGAAGGCGAACCCCGCGCGTGGCTGTCAGCGCGGAGATCACCCCCATCCCAGCCCTTCCCCAACACGGGGAAGGCGAGATCTCAGTTCTGGCGGATCGGGCTTTCGACCTGGGCCAGTTGATCCAGGTCGACCTTGTCGGTCTTGACCTTGATCGGCGCGACGGTGTCGCCCGGCTTGACCTTCTGCAGGCCGCCGACGATCACCCGGTCGCCGGGCTTCAGGCCCGAGCGGATGATGCGCAGGTTGCCCGCCAGCGGGCCGATCTCGACCGGGCGGTACTCGGCCTTGTTGGCGCTGTTGACCACCACCACGAAGCGCTTGCCCAGATCGGTCGCGATGGCGCGGTCGGGCGCCAGGGCGACGGTCTGGCTCTCGGCGCTGACCAGGCGGATGCGGGCGAACAGGCCCGGCGTGAAGCGGCCGTCGGCGTTGGCGAAGATCGCCCGGCCGGCGATGGTGCCGCTCCTGGCGTCCATGGCGTTGTCGATGAAGGCCAGCTTGCCGACGTGCGGATAACCCTCTTCGGTCATCAGGCCCATATAGACCGGCCCGCCCTTGCCGCGTTCGGCCGAGGCGTACTTGAGGAAGGTCTGCTCGTCGGCGTTGAACTCGGCGTAGATCGGGGTGTCGGACACCACGGTCGTGAGCAGCGACGACTGGGTGACCAGGTTGCCACGCGTGATGATGGCCTTGGAGATCCGGCCGTCGATTGGCGAGGTCACCCGCGTCCATTCCAGGTTCAGGCGAGCGGTCTGCAGGGCGGCCTGGGCGGCGGAGAGGTTGGCCTGGGCCGCGCGCTCCTCGGAGGCCAGGCGATCGAATTCGCTCTGGGCCAGGGCGTTCTGCTCGATCAGGCGACGACCGCGTTCGCGGTTGACCACCGCCAGGTCCAGCTGGGCCTTGGCGCGGGCCACCTCGGCGGCGGTGCGGTCGGCCTCGGCCTTGTAGGGGCGCGGGTCGATCTGGAAGAGCACCTGGCCCTTGTGGACGCGCGCGCCCTCGGTGAACTGGGCGCCGTCGATATAGCCGGAGACGCGCGGGCGGATCTCGACGGTGTCGATCGGCTCGAGGCGGCCGGTGAAGTCGTCCCACTGGCGCAGGGACTTGAAGGCGACGTCGGTGACGGTGACCTGGGCGGGCGGCGGCGCGGCGGCGGCGTCCTGCTTGGCTTGGGCCGAGCAGGCGGCCAGCACGGCGACGGCGGCGAGGCCGGCGAAGGACGTGATGACGGGTTGGAGACGCATGGGGAGGAACCTGTCGAACGGAAAATCGGGAGGGGGCGGACTATTCGAAGACGGGGCGTCGCGGCGTGCGACGGGTGGACTGGCCAAGGGAGCGGGCCGTCGTCCAGTTCGCGACGCCTTCGGACCTGGCCTTGAAGAAGCTCAGGAAAACCTTGGACTTCGCCGCTTGGGGCGCGGTGACGTAAACGTTTGTTTGCGGGGGCATTGGCGCGCGCTCCAGAGGGGGTTAAGGATGAAATGTCGCAGGGTCTGTTACTTGACCCGGGCGACCCGAAGGACGATTTAGGATGTGACGAGACCGTTCGGTATCATCGCTTAGGGCGAGAGATACTGACCGGTAACTCGCACGTCAAGGAGAGGCCTGCCAAAATGGCGACAAGAAATTCTGGGGACGGGGCTTTGGGCGATAAGGAGGCAGGCGCTTGCGCGCCGACGTCCAAACGTCCGGCGCGTGACCGGATCTTCGAGACCGCCCGCGAGCTGTTCTATCAGCACGGCATTCGCGCCGTGGGCGTCGAGACGATCGCCGCCGAGGCCGACGCCACGAAGATGACGCTCTATCGGAACTTCCCGTCCAAGGACGAACTGGTGGCCGAGGTCCTGCGCGAGCAGGAGCGGGAATACTGGGCCTGGTGGGAAAGCGTCACCGCCGTCTGTTGCACCGACCCGCGCGCCCAGCTCGAGGCGATCTTCGACGCCTTCGAGACCAAGGCCTGCAACAAGGACGTCCACGGCTGCCCGCTGTCCAACGCGGCCATCGAGCTGCATGAGGAAGGTCACCCGGCCCAGGTCGTCTCGGTGAACTACAAGAAGGAGCTGCACCGGCGGCTCACGGACCTGGCGCGCCGCGCCGGGGCCAAGGACGACGATCTGGCCGACGCCCTGATGTTGCTGATGGAAGGCTCCTACATCGCCCGCGTCACCCTCGGCGCCGATGGCCCGTCACGCGCCGTGGCCCGCTCGGCCCGGGCGCTGATCCGCTACCACCTGGACGGATGCTGAGCCGCTAGACGGCGCCCCCGCCGATATAGCCCAGGCCCGTCGCCCGATGGATCGCCTGGGCGCGGCCGGCGACGCGAAGCTTCAGGGCCGCGTTCTGGACGTGGAAGCGGACCGTCGGGCCCGCTATGCCGATGATCTGGGCGATGTCGGCGTCGGTCTTGCCGGCCGCCGCCCACTTCAGGCACTGGATCTCGCGCTTGGTCAGCCGCACCGGCGGGGCGTCGTCGTCCTGGCCGTCGCGATAGGCCGAGACGAGGCGTAGCGCCGCGCCGTGCAGTTCGTCGGCCCTCGCGGCATAGAGGGCCGGGACATTCTCGACCGAATTCGCCGCGGCCCACACCACCGCCCCGATCACGCCGCCGGTCAGGTATGCCGGCGCGATGATCGCCGACCGGACGCCAAACGACTCCGCCGCATCCGCGACCTCGATCGTCTCCAGTCGCGGCATCGGCCGCCAGCTGGCGAAGCGGCCCTGGTGATAGAAGAACGGTTCGGCCGTATAGCGGGCGGCCAGGATGAACGGGGCCCGCAAGGCGAAGGCCCGATCGCGCCAGTAGCGCAGCGCGCTGTCCAGCCACTCGAAGGTCGTCTCGGCCAGCGGCTTGCCGTCGACGCCCAGCATCGGCTCGGGGCTGGAGATGTCGGCGCTGGCGGCGACATAGGGCAGGCCCATCTCGCGACCCAGCGCGGCCACGCGTTCGGCCAGCGCCGTGACCCGCGCCAGACGCCCCTTGTCGTCCGTCCCGTTGGCCATTGAGCTCGCCCGCTCTCCCTATCGGTTCCGATAGCTTGCGCGCCCCCGCCGCCCCTTCGCAAGTTTCCCCGACGACGCCGAACGAGGGAGCACGCGCGTGGATTTGGAACTGTCGGCGGCCGATCTGGCCTTCCGCGACGAGGTGCGCGCCTTCCTGGACGCCAGGCTGACGCCGGCGCTGCGAGAGGCGGGCCGCCGCATGACCAGCGTCTTCTGCGACAAGGCCCACAGCCTGGCCTGGCAGAGGATTCTGCATGAAAAAGGCTGGGCCGCGCCGACCTGGCCGGTCGAGCATGGCGGCCCTGGCTGGAGCGATATCCAGCGCCACGTCTTCTTCGCCGAATGCGCCCGCGCCGGCGCCCCCAACCTCGCCCCCATGGGCCTGCGCATGGTCGCGCCGGCCATCATGGCGTTCGGGACCTCCGAGCAGAAGGCCCGCTACCTGCCGCGCATCCTGTCGGGTCAGGACTACTGGTGCCAGGGCTATTCCGAGCCGGGGGCGGGCTCGGACCTTGCCTCCCTGCAGATGCGCGCCGTGGCGGACGGCGACGACTACGTGCTGAACGGCTCGAAGATCTGGACCACCCACGCCCACTGGGCGACCCACATGTTCTGCCTGGTCCGCACGTCGACCGAGGGCAAGCCGCAGGCGGGCGTCACCTTCCTGCTGATCGAGATGGATCGGCCGGGGATCCGCGTCGACCCGATCGTCACCCTGGCCGGCGAGCACGAGGTCAACCAGGTGTTCTTCGACGACGTCCGGACGCCGAAGACCGACCGCCTGGGCGGGGAGAACCAGGGCTGGACCGTCGCCAAGCACCTGCTGGAGTTCGAGCGGGGCGGCGGCTACGCGGCCGGGCTCCACGCCGGGCTCGAACGGCTGCGGGACATGGCGCGCGCCGAGGCGGTGATCGACGATCCCCACCACCGCCGCCGCCTCGCCGAAGCCGAGATCGGAGCGCTGGCCATCGACATCACCGAGCGTCGGGTGCTGAGCGCCCTGGCGACCGGCGGCAAGCCGGGGCCCGCCTCGTCTATCCTCAAGACCCAAGGCTCGGAGCAACTGCAGCGCCTCGACGAGCTGGCCGTCGACACGCTCGCCGCCTACGCCGCGCCCCATCAGCCCAAGGCCCGCGAGGCCGGCTCCAACGAGCTTCCCGTCGGCCCGACCCACGGCCTGACCGCCATGGCCCGCTACCTGAACAATCGCGCCGCGTCGATCTATGGCGGCTCCAACGAGATCCAGCGCGACATCATCGCCAAGCTGGTCCTGGGGCTCTGAGATCCCGCCCCTATCATTTCCGATAGCTTGTTACGCGAATAGCCCGACCGCACGCTGCCTCCAGAGCGCGCGCCCAATGCAGGCGCGGCCAAAGGGAGGTAAGACGGATGCCAGGACCCACGCGCCTGACCTTGAGCCTGAGCGTGTCGGCGCTCGCCCTGCTGCTGGCGGTCCCCGCCATGGCCCAGACGGAGAGGGCCCAGACGGAGAGGGCCCAGACTCAGGGCGCCCCGCAGAAGCCCGAAGAGAGCCTGACGATCGACACCCTGGTGGTGACGGCCCAGCGGCGCGAGGAGACCGCCAACAGCGTCGGCATGCCGATCCAGGCCTTCAGCGGCGAGGCGCTGCAGCAGCTGCGGGTCACCGACCCCAAGGACCTGACCTCCGTCGCGCCCAGCTTCACGGTCAGCCAGAGCTATCAGGGCGTACCGACCTATACGCTGCGCGGCATCGGCTTCAACACCATCAACCTCTCGGCCACCTCGACGGTGGGCACCTACTGGGACGAGGTCGCCTACGCCTATCCGTTCATGAACACCGGCCCGGTTTTCGACCTCGAGCGGGTCGAGGTGCTGAAAGGCCCGCAGGGCACGCTTTATGGCCGCAACACCACCGCCGGCCTGATCGACTTCGTGACCAACAAGCCGACCGAGGCGTTCGAGGGCTCGCTCACCGCCGAGACGGGAAACTACAAGACCTACAATCTCGAAGGCTTCGTCAGCGGCGGTCTGGGCGATCGCGTCCAGGGCCGCGCCGCCTTCCGCATGGAGAACAGCGACAAGGGCTGGCAGGTCAGCAACAGCCGGGGCGAGCGCCTGGGCAAGGTCGATCGCGACGGCTGGCGCCTGTCCTTGGCCATGCAGCCGACGGACACGGTCGAGGTCGACGTGTCGTACTCGGGCTGGCGAAACAAGTCCGACACCGTGGCCGCGCAGGGCGTCGGCTTCACGCCCGCCACCGCCGCCAGCCCGTTCAACGCGCCGGGCCTGGTCAACTACATCGCCACCCACGCGCCGACCAAGGCCCGCCAGGCCGACTGGGCCCCGCTGTCCACCCGTGGCGTCGACATCGGCGGGGGTCAGGGGATCAGCGACCCGCTGCGCGAGAACGACCAGTTCCACGCCGGAAAGCTGAAGGTCGCCTGGAACCTCAGCGACGATGTCACCCTGGTCTCGCTGTCCAGCTTCAACCGCCTGAGCCGCAAGGCCGTGTTCGACTGGAGCGGCGCGCCCTACGAGGTGCTGATCCAGAAGGCGCACGGCGACATCAAGTCGGCCGCCGAGGAGCTGCATCTGGAGGGCCGCACGGACAAAGGTTCCTGGCTGGTCGGGGCCTATGTGGCGCGCGACAAGATCTATGACAGCAACCGCACCCTGCTGGGGCAGAACGCCAATGTCGGCACGATCCGCTATGTCGGCTCGACCCTCTTGGCCTCGCCCTTCAACAGCTTCGGCTACACCCCCCTGCAGATGAGCCAGGCGTTCCGCACCTATGAGGACGTCGGCAATATCGAGACCAAGACCTGGAGCCTGTTCGCCAACGCCGATCACGCCCTGACCGACAGTCTGAAGCTGACGCTGGGCGTCCGCTACAGCCAGGACCGCCAGGACTATGTCGGCTGCTCGCGCGACGTCGGTGGGTCGATGCTGCCCAACGTCAATGTCGTGAACCGCGCGCTGTTCTTCGCGACCTACGGCTTGGTGGCGCCGATCGCCCAGGGCGGCTGCAACACCTTCGATCCGGCGACCAAGAGCTTCGGCTTCGTGAAGTCCAAGCTGGACGAGGACAACATCGCCTGGCGCGCGGCCTTGGACTGGCAGGCGGCGCAGGACGTGCTGATCTTCGGCTCGATCTCGCGCGGCGCCAAGGCCGGCGCGACGCCGATCAACGCCGCCAACATCTCGACCCAGAACGCGCCCGCGACGCAGGAAATGCTGACGGCCTACGAGGTCGGCGTGAAGGCGGGGCTGTTCCAGCGGCGGGTGCAGGCCAATGTCAGCGCCTTCTATTACGACTACACCGACAAGCAGCTGTCGGTGTACTTCGCCGACCCGATCTACACGGCCCTCTCACGCCTGGCCAACGTGCCCAACGGCGAGGCCTACGGCGTCGACGGCGACATCACCTGGCGCGCCTCGCGGTCGCTGACCTTCATCGCCTCGGCGACCCTGCTGCACACCGAGGTCAAGGGTTACACCGGCATCAACGCGGCCGGACAACCGCAGGATTTCGACGGCCGGCCCTTTCTCTACAGCCCGAAGTTCCAAGGCGGCCTGACGGCCCTGTTCAAGCAGCCCATCGGCGATGGCCTGGAGCTGAACGCCGCCCTGAACGGTCGCTGGCAGGACAAGTCCTACGCCGACCTGGAGGGCAACCCGCTGTTCGTGATCGACGGCTATGGCCTTGTGAACGCCAGCATCGGCATCGGCGCGCCGGCCAAGGGCTGGGAGCTGTCGATCTGGGGCCGCAACATCACCGACGCGTATTACTGGAGCGCCGTCAGCAGCAACGCCAACGTGGTGGTCCGTTTCCCGGGCAAACCCACGACCTACGGCGCGTCGCTGACCTGGACGTTCTAGGCCCGTCGATGATGACGCGCCGGCGTGATGGCCGCCGGGGCGTCCGACCCTCCCCGCCATCATGATCTCGGTGACCTGGAGCGCGGCGTTCCCACGCCGCGCTCCCTTCTTATTCGGATCGCGCGCGCAGCAGGACCTTCGAGCGCCGCTCAAGGGCCAGCAGCGCCATCAGCACCGCGAAGGCGAAGACCAGCAGCATCAGCGACAGGCGATGGGCTTCTCCCCACTCCAGCCCCTCGACCAGCCGGTAGATCTCGGTCGAGAGCACGGTGGTCTCGCCGGGAATGTTCCCGCCTAGCATCATCACCACCCCGAACTCGCCGACCGTGTGGGCGAAGGTCAGGATGGCCGCGGCGACGTATCCCGGCAGGGCCAGCGGCAGAGCCACCCTCCAGAAGGTCTGCCAGCGCGACGCGCCAAGGCAGGCGGCCGCCTCCAGCGGCTCGTCGCCAATCCCCAGGAAGGCGTTGCGCAGCGGCTGCACGGCGAACGGCAGGGAATAGATCAGCGAGCCGATGACAAGACCCTCGAAGGTGAAGGCCAGGGTCCGCACGCCGAAGGGCTGCAGCAGCGCCATCAGCGGACTCTTCGGGCCCAGCGCGATCAGCAGATAGAAGCCCAGCACCGTGGGCGGCAGCACGATCGGCAGGGCGACCAGGGCGGTGATCGGCGTCCTCAGGCTCGAACGCCCGCGCGCCAGCCACCAGGACAGCGGGGTGGCCAGGACCAGCAGCAAGATCGTGGTGATCCCCGCCAGCTTGGCCGTCAGCCACAGGACCTCGGCCATGCTCAGCGGACCTCGTAGCCGTAGCGTCTGATGATCGCCTTGGCCTCGCCGCCCTTCAGGAAGGCCAGGAACGCCTTGGCCGCGTCGCTGTTGTGGCCGGTCTTCAGCAGCACCGCCTGCTGCCCGATCGGCGCGTGATCCGTGGACGGAACAAGCCAGCGCGAGCCGCCCTTCTCGTCGATCACCTGCGACAGCGCCACGAAGCCCAGTTCGGCGGCGCCGGTCTGGACGTACTGGAAGGTCTGGGTGATCGAGGACCCGGTGACGATCTTCGGCTTCAGAGCGTCGTAGAGCTTCAGCCTGATCAGGGTCTCGACCGCCGCCTGGCCGTAGGGCGCGGCCTTCGGATCGGCGATCGCCAGCTTGTCGAAGCCGCCCTTGGCGAGCACCGCGCCTTTCGGATCGACAAGCCCGGGGGTCTTGCTGAACAGCACCAGCCGCCCCGTGGCGTAGGTGAAGCGCGAGCCGGGAACCGCCAAGCCCTCGGCCTCGGCCTTCTGGGGCCGCTCGACGTCGGCCGACAGGAAGACCTCGTACGGCGCGCCATTGGCGATCTGGGTGTAGAACTGGCCGGACGAGCCGAAGCTCAAGGTGGCGGCGTGGCCTGTCCTGGCCTTGAAACGCGCGGCGATCTCGCGGGCGGCCTCGGTGAAGTTGGCGGCGACGGCGACCTTGGTCTCGCCCGCGAGAGCCACGCCGCCTAGCGTCAGCGACAGGGCGCCAGCCAGGGCGGCGATCAGCATCGGACGACGGGCGATCATCGGGTGGTCCTGGGTCTGGCGCGGCGGTCGGCAGCCAGACTACATAACGATGATGCTCGCGGCGGACTAGGCCAGCGCCCTTAGCCCATGGCGCAGGGTCTCGGCCCCACCGCCCAGGTCATCGTCCAGCTTGCCGTGCTCGCGGGTCCAGATCGGCAGGGCCTGAGCGAGCAAGGCGCGGCCGTCGGGGGTGAGGCTCAGCACCCGGGCGCGGCGGTCCTTGGGGTCAGGCGCGATCGTCAGCAGGCCGCGCCGCTCCAGCGGCTTCAGCGCGGCGGTCAGGGTCGTTCGGTCCATGGCCAAGAGGTTGGCGACGCCGCCCATGCCGGCGGGCTCGGGACGGTTCAACGACATCAGGAGCGAGAACTGGCCGTTGGTCAGGCCTAGCGGCCGCAGGGCCTCGTCGAAGCGCCGCGCCAGGGCCCGGGCGGCCCGCTGGACGTGCAGGCACAGGCAGGTGTCGCGGACGTGGATCGTCGTTTCGAAGGGAATCACGACCGGCTTTGACATGATCCTTTTATGTTGATATCAACGTTATTAGTCAAGGGAAAACAGCTCAGTTTACGGAGGACGTGATGTCGCACGCCGTGGTCTCCCGCGAGGAATGGCTGGACGCGCGCCGCGCCCTGCTGGTCAAGGAAAAGGCCCATACCCGCGCCCGCGACGCCTTGAACGCCGAGCGCATGGCCCTGCCCTGGGTGAAGCTGGACAAGACCTACGTCTTCGACACCGAAGGCGGCCGCAAGACGCTGGACGACCTGTTCGACGGCCGCAGCCAGCTGCTCGTCTACCACTTCATGCTGGGCCCAGATTGGGACGCGGGCTGCGAGGGCTGCTCGTTCATGGCCGACCATTTCGACGGGACCCTGCCGCACCTGAACCACCACGACGTGACCCTGGTCGCCGTGTCCCGCGCGTCCCTAGGGAAGATCCAGGCCTACAAGCGCCGCATGGGTTGGAAGTTTCCGTGGGCGTCGTCGCACGGCGGCGACTTCAACCGCGACTTCCACGTCTCGTTCACGCCCGAAGAGCTGGCCGGCGAGACGATCAACTACAACTTCACCGACCTGCCGTCCGGTCAGGGCCACGACGAGCTGCCGGGCCTGTCGGTCTTCCATCGCGACGCCGAGGGCCAGGTGTTCCACACCTATTCGACCTACGCCCGCGGTCTGGAAGAGGCGCTGGCGACCCTGATGCTGCTCGACCGCGCGCCGCTGGGCCGCAACGAGGACGAGACGATGAACTTCATCCGCCGTCATGACGAGTACGAGGAGGCTCCGCCCAAGTCCGCCTGCTGCGCGGGCGCCGCCTGACGCCCGAACGCATGATCCGTTCCTGGAACGTCTTCGTCGACGCCGTGCCTGCGGCCGGCCTTTCAACGCCCTCACCACCGCCCGAGGAAATTCACATGGCTAGCGACTTCGTCTGGTTCGAACTGGTCACGCCGGACGCCAAGGCGGCGGAAGCCTTCTACACGGTGGTCGTCGGCTGGACGACCGAGGCCTCCTCCGGTCCCGCCGGCCCCTACACGATCTTCAAGGCCGGCGAGTTCCCTGTCGGCGGCATGCTGGAGATGAAGGACGTCCCGGCGGGCTGGCTGGGCTATCTCGGCGTCGATGACGTCGACGCCTTCGCCAAGAAGGTCGAGGCCGCCGGCGGCGCGATCTGCAAGCCGCCGGAGGACATTCCGGGCGTCGGCCGCTTCGCGGTCGTCGCCGACCCGCAAGGGGCGATGTTCGTCCTGTTCCACGGCGACACCAACGACGCCCCGCCGCGACCCGCGCCGATGTCGCCAGGATCGCTGGGTTGGTCGGAGCTGCACGCGGCCGACTGGGAGAAGCTCTTCGACGTCTACGCGCCCCTGTTCGGCTGGGTGAAGCACGACACCGTGCCGATGGGCGAGATGGGGGTCTACCAGACCTTCGGCCCGCCGGCGGCGGCGATCGGCGGCATGTTCAACACCTACGCGCCCGCTCCCAGCCCCTACTGGCTCTACTATTTTTGCGTGGACGGCATCGACTCGGCCTTGGAGCGCGTGAAGGCGGCGGGCGGACAGATTCTGACCGGCCCTCACCCGGTGCCGGGCGGCGCCTGGGTTTTGAACGCGCAAGATCCGCAAGGCGGCCTGTTCGCCCTGGTCGGCCAACGTGGCTGATACGGCGCCGATGATCACCGTCTTCGGCGAAGGTCGCGGCTTCCGCGTCGTCTGGCTGCTGGAGGAGATGCGGCTGCCCTATCGGCTCCGGGACGTCGACATGCTGGCCGGGGTCGAGAACGACCCCGAGTTCCTGGCGATCAATCCCGGCGGGTTCATCCCCGCGATCCGGGACGGGGATGTCACCATGGTCGAGTCGATCGCGATCATGGAGTACCTGCTGGGCCGCTACGGGCCCTCGCCGCTGGCGCCGGACCCCCAAGACGCGACCTTCCCCGCCTACCAGCAGTTCCTGCATCTCGGCGAGGCGGGGCTGGCGGCCTCGGTCTTCTTCCTCACGGGCGCCCGACACTTCGCCCCCGAGACCGACCGCGACAACTGGACCGTTCGCCAGGCCATGCATGTGTTCACCAGCCGCTTGGGCCTCGTGATCCGCCGCCTCGCCGAGGCGCCCTACATGGCGGGCGAAGTCTTCACCGCAGCGGACATCTCCGTGGGCTACGCGCTGGAGATGGCGCGCAAGAACATCGACTTCGCGCTCGGCGAGGCCGAGCAGGCCTATCTTGGCCGGCTGCGCCAGCGCGACGGCTATAGGAGAGCGCTCGACGCCTGCCCCGCCACGCGCGGGTGGTGGGCCAGCTAGCCCACGCAGTCGGCGAGGCCGTCGCGGCGCACCGCCCCCGAGGCCTTGCCGATCTTCTGGGTGCGCTTGGCGACGTACTTGCCCGGCTTGATCACGCGCCACTTCAGCGGGCTGGGCAGGATCGCCGCCAGGCGCGAGGCCTGGGCCTGGGTCAGCTTGTCGGCGCCGACACCGAAATAGCGGCGCGAGGCCGCCTCCGCGCCATAGATGCCGGGCCCGAACTCGATGGAGTTCAGATAGACCTCCATGATCCGCTTCTTGCCCCAGCCGATCTCGATCAGCACCGTGAACCAGGCTTCCAGGCCTTTTCGGACATAGGAGCGGCCCGGCCACAGGAAGACGTTCTTGGCGGTCTGCTGGCTGATCGTCGAGCCGCCGCGGATCTTCTTGCCGGCCTCGTTGTTGGCGTAGGCCTTTTGCAACGCGTTGAAGTCGAAGCCATGGTGCTCGCAGAACCGGGCGTCCTCGGCGGCGATCAGGGCGCGCGGCAAGGCCGGCGCGACCTCGTCGATCGGCCGCCAGCGGTGGTCCAGCCCCTTCCCCTCGACGGCGCGAATGACCATCAGCGGCGTCACCGGGGGCGGGACGAAGCGGAACAGAATCACCGCCACGATCGGCCCGGCGACCAGAACGATGAACAGAGCCAAGGCGATGTTACGCAGAAGCCGCCGCAAGGAACGCCCCCAAAAGATCGAACAGACTTGTCTTTACGCTGCGGCGGGATGCTAGCCACACCTGAAGCCGCTGTCGCGGGCATAGCGGCGAGAAGATTAAGGGAGCCTTCGATGGACGTGATCGACGCCGTCAACCGCCGCATGTCGGTGCGCGCCTTCAAGCCGGACCCCGTCGACGCCGCCCTGGTGCGCGAGCTTCTGGAGGCCGCCGCTCGCGCGCCCTCCGGCGGCAATCTCCAGCCCTGGCGAGTCCAGGTCGTGGCGGGCGCGCCGCTGAAGGCGCTGACCGACGCCATGCTGACGCGCGTGGCTTCGCCCGACCCGACCGAATACGACGTCTATCCCGCCAACCTGTGGGAGCCGCTGCGCAGCCGCCGCTTCCAGGTGGGCGAGGACATGTACGGGGCGCTGGGCATCCCGCGCGAGGACAAGATGGCCCGCCTGCAATGGTTCGCCATCAACGGGCAGGGCTTCGGCGCGCCGGCGCAGCTGTTCTTCTCGATCGATCGCCGCTGCGGCCCGCCGCAATGGAGCGACGTCGGCATGTTCATGCAGACCTTCATGCTGCTGGCGGTCGAGCGCGGCCTCGACACCTGCCCGCAGGAGTTCTGGTCGCACTACAACAAGCTGGTCGACGAACATGTCGGCCTGCCGGAGGGCCACATGCTGTTCTCCGGCATGGCCCTCGGCTATCGCGACGAAGCCGCCCCGGTGAACAACTTCCGTTCGCGCCGCGCCCCGTTCGAGGAGTGGGGCGAGCTGAAGGGGTTCTAGCCCGCGAACTGACGCGGGCCGCTGATGTCGGGGATTTCGAGCACCCCGGCTTCGCCGCTCTCGTCGCCCCAAGCCATGAACTTGCCGTCGGCGCTGACGGCCAGGGCGCTGATCGGGGCGCCCTTCTCGGCCTTCAGGGTCTCGATCCGGCCGTTGCGCATGTGAGCGGCCCAGATCTTGCCGTTGTCCTGGGCGGCCAGGCAGACGGGGTGGGCGTCGATGCCCGCCACCCGCACGACCATCGAATCGCGCGAGAAGCCGATCTCGGCCGCTTCCTTGCCCATCGGACCGCTGGCGCCGGCGAACGGCCAGATGACCGCGCCGTTGGCGCCGGCGGTGACCAAGAGGGCGCCCTTGTCGAAGAAGGCCAGGCTCTTGATCTTGGCCGGGTAGCCGCCCATCCGCATGTCCTTGCCGTCCGACAAGCGCCAGCCGTGCAGCTGGTTCTCCTGCATCGACGAGATCAGGAACTTGCCGTCCGGGCTGAAGGCCACGGCGATGTGGCTGCCGGCCCACTTCAGAAGCTGCGGCTTCTGGTCGGCGATCCGCGCGTACCAGAGGTAGGCCCCGCCATAGGTGGCCGAGGCCAGGCGGCGGCCCTTGGGCTCGAAGGCCAGGCCCGACACCGTCTTCTCGTGCGCGAAGGTCCGCGCGAAGGCCGGATCGGCGGCGTCGCGAACGTGGACTTCCTTGCCGGCCGTAAAGGCGATCAGGCCCGAGGCGGCGCTGGTCGCCACGTGCTCGATCCACTTGTTCTTCACCTCGGCCAGGACGGTCGCGGCCACCTCGCCGTTCTCGATTCGGGTCCAGACCACGCGGCCGTCGTCGCCGCCGGTGACGATTCCCGCGCCACTGGGATGGGCGGCGGCGGCCAGGACGGCGCCGCCCAGCGGACCGCCGTGGGCTTCCACGGTGACGAAGCCGTCCTGCGTCTGCAGGCGGACGGTGCCGTCGCCGAGGGCAAAGGCGGCGCGGCCGGAACGGTCGAAAAGGGCCTCTGTGACGAAGGCGTCGAAGGAAAAGATCATGCGCCGGACTTAATGCGCCGAGGCCTCCACGGCCAGACTCTTTCAAGCCGATGCGTTTCCAGGCGCGTTTCTCGCCAGGCGCCCGTTCGAACGGCGTTCGGCGAAAAGTCGAAAAAAGGGGCTTGCTATTGCGCCGCGTCGTCTGGCTTTACTTCCGCGCCCGTCTACGCCAGACGTGGCGCGGTAATGACATTTCAGGCGTGCGCGGAGCGCGCGGCCTTCTGGGAGACAGTCAGGCATGGCGGCTAAACTTGCTGGCGGCGGCGGCGGCCGTTATTCGCTGGGCCAGAATTCCGAAATCAACGTCACGCCCTTCGTGGACATTCTGTTGGTGCTGCTGATCATCTTCATGGTCGCCGTGCCGATGGCCGTGACCTCCATCAAGATCGATCTGCCGCCGGCTTCGCCGCCGCCGCCGAACGCTCCGAAGCCCAAGGAGCCGGTCTTCATCTCGATCCAGAAGTCGGGCGCGATCTTCATCGCCGACCGTCAGACCAGCCTGGACGGCCTGGAAGCTGACCTGTCGTCGAAGTTCGCCGCCAACGGCCAAGCCGGCCCGAAGGACGACCAGCGCGTCATGATCCGCGCCGACGCCGACGTCATGTACGCCGACTTCATGGGCGTGCTGAACCAGCTGCAGACCGCCGGTTGGTACAAGGTCGGCCTGATCAACGAAGACATCCACTAAGGATCGTCCTCGGCGACAGCCAAGAGATCAAAACCCCGTTGGCCCCGGCCAGCGGGGTTTTCTTTTGAGGTCCATCCGCCCGGACCACAACCTTGGCTTGATTCTTGCTTGTCCCGATCGCCGAGCAGTACCGGCCTCGGGAGAGCATTATGACTTCAATCGCCAGCGGCGGCCTGACCCAGCAGCTGTATCATCGCGTGTTCGACCATCTCGACGCCGACAAAAGCGACGGCCTGTCTCTCGACGAACTGAAATCCGTCGGCGGCGAGAAGCGGGACTACGCCTCGGCGTTCAAGACGCTCGACGCCGACGCGGACGGAAAAATCAGCCGGGCGGAAATGACCGGGTCTTCCGTCGCCCTGTCGAATGACACGCTGTCGGCGCTGGTCGAGGCCCAGACCGAGCCGACGCCACGAACCGCGCTTCCGGCCAATAAGGCCACGCTAGGCTTGCTTGACGGCGCCCGATCCGAGCAGGAGACGCAGGACATCAGCGCTCTGTTCGCCCGCGCGGACGTGGACGGCGACGGCGAGCTCTCGGACGCCGAGTGGAGCGCCGAAAAGGCCATGCGTCGGGCTTCGAACCTGGATTCAGGGACGATATCCGGCGCGATATTCATCGCCGTTGACGCCGACGGAGATGGATTGACCAGCACGGACGAGGTGCGGGCCGCGCGGGCGACGCCCCTGCCCCTGAGCGCGGTCGCGTCGGCCCCGCCAATCGACGTCATCGACATCGACCCGTCGATCGCGAGCGACGCGGCCAACGCCCCTGGCGATGCGGCGCAACAGAGCGCCGAGCAGGTCCAAGCCGATTGGGCCGAGCGGACGTCGGGAGGCGAGGGAACCTACAAGATCCTCGATCGCGAGCTCGCCGCCTACCGTTCGGCCGCCCAGATCGATTTCAGCGGCGTCACCATGACCGACACGCTGAGCACGCGCCTGATCAGCCAGATTCTCGCGGGCCTCGAGACCAAGACCGAAGGCTGGACGACGCCGGTCTCGGCGTAATCAGGTCGTCCGTCGTGATCTCGGCCCGCGCCGGATCTCGACGGACACCGGCGCCGTCTTAAGCCGCCGTCGCCTCGAAGCCGGCGCGCAGCTCGGCCTCGTCGAGGTCGCGGCCGATGAAGACCATGCGGCTGTAGCGCTTGTCCTTGTCGGTCCACTCGCGCTGGAAGTCGCCCTCCAGGATCATGTGCACCGCCTGGAAGACGAGACGCTTGTTCTCGCCCTTCACGTCGATGATGCCCTTGGCGCGCAGGATGTCGGGGCCGCGCTTGGCCAGCAGGTCGTTGAGCCAGGCGGTGATCTTCTGGCCGTCGACCGGCTTGTCCAGGGTCAGGGAAACGCCCTTCACGCCATCGTCGTGGATGTCGCTGGCGTGGTCATGATGGTGATGATGGTCATGACCGCAGTGCTCGTCGTGCACATGGTCATGATCGTGGTGATGGTGGTGGTCGTGGCCGCAGTGCTCGTCGTGCACGTGGCCCGGTTCGCCGTGGGCGGGATTGAGGAAGTCCGGCTCCAGCTCGGTGATCCGGTCCAGGTCGAAGCTGTGTTTGCCCAGGATCGCTTCCAGCGGAACGTTCGAACGCTGGGCGCGGTGGATCGGGGCCAGCGGGTTGATCCGGCGGATGCGGGCCTCGACGTGGCGCAGGTCGTCCTCGGAGACGAGATCGGTCTTGTTCAGCACGATCTGGTCGGCGAAGGCGATCTGCTCGACGGCCTCCTTGCTGTCCGACAGGCGCAGCAAGATGTGCTTGGCGTCGACGACGGCCGTCACCGAGTCGAGCGCCGTACGCGCCTTGACGTCCTCGTCGACGAAGAAGGTCTGGGCCACCGGGCCGGGATCGGCCAGGCCCGTGGTCTCGACGATGATGGCGTCGAAGCCGCCCTTGCGCTTCATCAGGCCTTGCAGAACCCGGATCAGGTCGCCGCGCACGGTGCAGCAGACGCAGCCGTTGTTCATCTCGAACACTTCCTCGTCCGCGCCGACGACCAGGTCGTTGTCGATGCCGACCTCGCCGAACTCGTTGACGATCACGGCGTAGCGCTTGCCGTGCTCTTCGGTGAGGATGCGATTGAGCAGGGTGGTCTTGCCGGCGCCGAGATAGCCGGTCAGCACGGTGACGGGGATCTTGCCGGAGGCGGCGGAGGAAGCTTGGGTCATGGAGCGCTATTTAGGCGCTCGCCCCGCCAAACAAAAGCCGGGGAGGCCCTACAGTTCGAGGAACGCGACCCCGAGGCCCATGGCGACGAGGGCGACGCCCAGGATCGTGGACTCGTAGCGGGCGATCCGCTCCAGCCCGAGGCGCTTGACGCCAGCCAGGCTCAGGGTCGTGAACAGCAGCATGCCGGCGGCGGTCGCGGCCATCAGAACGGCGCTCAACGCCATGAAGCCGGTCCAACCGTGCTTCACGCCCGCCAGATAGATCGGCAGGAACGCCTCGCACGGCGACAGGGTCAGCAGCACCACCAAGGCGATGATCGCGGCCCGGTCGGAAGCATAGCGCCGGGTCTTGATGTCGCCCTCGCCATGATCGTGCCGACCGCGCCATAGATAGAAGAGTCCCAGCGCGCCCATCAGCGCCCCGACCACCCAGCCGAACACCGCGCCCATGTGCGGCTGCACGGCGAGGCCCGCGCCAACCAGGACGACGCCCAGCAGGATGGTGAAAGCCACGTGTCCCAGGCCCGCCAGAGCCGTGACGCTCAAGGTCTTGCCCGCAGACCAGTGCTGGCCGCGCCCCACAAGGACGAAGGGCAGCCAATGGGTCGGCAGCGCCGCGTGCAGGAAGGCGACGGCGAAGCCGGTGGCGGCGATGGGGGCGAGAAGCGATGGGTTCACGGGAAAGGCCTATAGCGTGTTATAAAGTAACACACCAGGGGGTAATCGAGAACTTCTCGCATTTGGCGGATTCTGGGCCGGATTCCCGCGACGCCGCCGTTGACTCTCAGCCTCGCCGCTGTATAAGTCGCGCCCTCTTCGCCCGCCGGGTTTCCGAGCGGGCGTTCCCTATTTTGCGAACGCACGTTTTTAAGGCGCTAACCTATGTACGCGGTGATCAAAACCGGCGGCAAGCAGTACCGGGTTCAAGCCGGCGACCTGCTGGTGGTCGAAAAGCTCGAAGGTGAACCCGGCGCTGCCGTGGCCTTTGGCGAAGTCCTGATGCTTGGCGAAGGCGAGGCCGTGACGGTCGGCGCCCCCACCGTGGACGGCGCTGTCGTCTCCGGCACCCTGATCGAAACCCGCAAGGGTGAGAAGGTGAAGATCTTCAAGAAGATCCGCCGTCAGGGCTACCGCCGCACCCGCGGTCACCGCCAGCTGGAATCGGTCGTGCGCGTCACGTCCGTCGCCGGCGCCGGCAAGGAAGCCAAGTGGGAAGGGTCGATCGACCTGACCCCGAAGGTCATCCTGGACGCCCGCGCTCGCGGCCTCGGCGACGCCGCCGTGCCGTTCACGGTTCCGGCCGCTGTCGAGGCGACCCCGGTCGTGAAGAAGGCGTCGAAGGCCAGCCCGAAGGTTGAAGCCGCCGTCGTCGAACACGCCGATCCGGTCGCCGAAGCCCCGAAGAAGAAGGCCGCCCCTAAGAAGGCCGCCGCCAAGACGGAGGAAGGCGAAGCCTAAGGGCGACGCCTTCTAAAGGTAGGAGAGCAAGATGGCTCACAAGAAATCAGGCGGCTCGTCCAGCAACGGTCGCGACTCAGAGTCGAAGCGCCTTGGCGTGAAGAAGTTCGGCGGCGAGAAGGTTCTCGCCGGCAACATCCTCGTGCGTCAGCGCGGCACCAAGTTCTACCCGGGTTCGGGCGTGGGCATTGGCAAGGATCACACCCTCTTCGCGCTCGTGCAGGGCGCGGTGGGCTTCGTGACCAAGAAGCACAATCGCACCTACGTGACCGTGACCCCGGCCGCTCAGCCGGCCGAGTAAGCACGAACCAGAGTTTCTTCGGATCGTGCTTCTCCTTCAGAAGACGATCCGGACAGACGATCTCTAGCGGGGAGTCCGGAACGCCGGGCTCCCCGCTTTTGTTTTGTCTCGTCGCCATCCGCAACAAGCTTCGCCATGGCGGCGTCACGGTCCCGAAAGAAAAGAGGACCGGAGGAACTCTGGGAGGCGCCGATGTGCGTC
Source organism: Caulobacter segnis ATCC 21756 (assembly GCF_000092285.1). Lineage (NCBI taxonomy): Bacteria > Pseudomonadati > Pseudomonadota > Alphaproteobacteria > Caulobacterales > Caulobacteraceae > Caulobacter > Caulobacter segnis. The sequence goes on from NC_014100.1 coordinate 4,213,450, forward strand.
ATCGAAGAAAGACCCGTCATCGAAACCCAGCGGCTGACGCTGCGCGCCCCGGCCAAGGCCGATGTCGAGCGCGTGGCGGCCTTCTGCGTCGATCACGAGGTGGCGCGCATGACCACGCGCATGCCCTCGCCCTACACTCGCGGTCACGCCGAGGACTTCGTGGCCCGTTGCGGAACCCAGGATCGGTCGCGCGACAACACCTTCGCCATCGAGCTGGCGGACGAGGGGCTGATCGGGGTCGTGGGTCTATTCACCAATCCGAACGGTCCGGTCGAGCTCGGCTACTGGATCGGCCGGCCCTACTGGGGCCGCGGCTACGCGACCGAGGCGACCAAGGGGGCCTTAGACTGGGCGCGCGGCGTCTGGAACAAGCGCTATGTGACGGCCGGCCACTTCGCCGACAACGACGCCTCGGGGCGGGTGCTGGTGAAGGCGGGGTTCCTCTACACCGGCGTCGTCGAGCACAAGCCGTCGATCGCGCGCGGCGCCGTGGCGGCCACGCGGATGATGGTCTGGCTGGCCTAGGCGCGGGCTCTAGGCCGCGCGGTGCGTGTGGATCACCTTCTGCGGGCCTTCGCGGAAGCGCTTCTCGGCGGTGATGATCCGCTCGCACAGGGCGTCCAGGTCGCTCAGCAGCGAATAAGTGGCGTAGATGGGGATTTCCATCATCGCCACCTGAGCGCGCGGCATGAACTCGGTGTACTTCTTCCACGACGGATGGCTGTCGCGGGCGTTCAGGGCGCGCTGACCCAGCGGGTTCCAAAGGTCCAGGTCGACCAGTTCATCCCGGCACTGCTTCATCACCGGCAGGGCGATGTAGAGGAACAGGAAGGTCGGGGTCGCGGCCTTGGCGAACTGCGGCTGCACCTGAAGGTGCCAGATGCGATAGGCCTCGAAGAAGCCCGACTTGCGGACCGGGTCCGGCGGCAGCCAGGAGGCGTTCTCGTTGATCAGCTCGTTGGCGGTCGCGGATCGCTTGACCAGTTCGTCGGCGCTGGCGCCGGGCGGCATGGTCTTGGACAGCGCCACGACCGGGATGGCCAGCTTCTTGGCGACGTCGGTATAGGCGACCTGCTTGCCGGCCATCGGCGTCCACTGGCCGAACGACGGCGCGCCCGGCGTGCTGGCGCGCTTGGTCGCGGCGGCCTTGTGCAGCAGAAGCTGCTCCTCGCGCTGCTGTTCGGCGCGCAGGCGATCGAATTCTTCTTCGTGGGCCGCCTGCTCCTCGGCCGTCATCCAACGGGCGCGGCCAGGGCCATAGGTCCGCTCGTAGCGGTTCAGCAGAACGAGGGTGTGATCGGTCGAGGGGCGCTGCCCGACTTCGCCGAGAAACGTCTTGAAGTCGCGCCACTGCGGCGCGACGCCGGTGCCCCGCCCGATCAGGATGTTACGATGGACGGAGGCCTCAGCGCTGTACTTGCGATGGATGTCCTGCGTCGAAAGCTCGACCAGATCCTTCGCCAGAATGTCGTCGACTTCTACTTCGGTCGCCAAGGTCAGCCTCCCGTTCCGCCGGCGAGAAACACCGCGGTTCGCTAGCCATGACTCTTTGTCGCATAACGTGTTTTAACATTTCGTCACGACGCCGGACGCCCGTCACGCCCTTCTTGGGGTTAACGACCGTGGCCAAGCGTCACGTTGAAAACGGGGTTTTGGCTCGACGCGCGGGACGCCTTGGGACAAAAGGACCGCATGAAATTCTTGGACCAATGCAAGATCTACATCCGCTCCGGTAACGGCGGCGGCGGGTCGGTGTCGTTCCGCCGCGAGAAGTACATCGAGTACGGCGGCCCGGACGGCGGCGACGGCGGTCGCGGCGGCGACGTGTGGATCGAGGCCGTCGAAGGCCTCAACACCCTGATCGACTACCGCTACCAGCAGCACTTCAAGGCCGGCACGGGCGTGCACGGCATGGGCCGCGCCCGCCACGGCGCCGCCGGCGATGACGTGGTGCTGAAGGTCCCCGTCGGCACCGAGGTGCTGGAGGAGGACAAGGAGACCCTGATCGCCGACCTCGACCACGCGGGGATGCGCATCCTGTTGGCCAAGGGCGGCAATGGCGGCTGGGGCAACCTGCACTTCAAGGGCCCGGTCAACCAGGCGCCGAAATACGCCAATCCCGGCCAGGAGGGCGAGGAGCGCTGGATCTGGCTGCGGCTGAAGCTGATCGCCGATGTCGGCCTGGTTGGCCTGCCCAACGCCGGCAAGTCGACCTTCCTGGCCGCGGCCAGCGCCGCCAAGCCCAAGATCGCCGACTATCCGTTCACCACCCTGACCCCGAACCTGGGCGTCGTGGACCTGTCCAGCAGCGAGCGCTTCGTGCTGGCCGACATCCCCGGCCTGATCGAGGGCGCCAGCGAAGGCGCGGGCCTGGGCACGCGGTTCCTGGGTCACGTCGAGCGCTCGGCCACCCTGATCCACCTGATCGACGCCACCCAGGACGACGTCGCCGGCGCTTACGAGACCATCCGGGGCGAGCTGGAAGCCTATGGCGACGAGCTGGCCGACAAGGCCGAGATCCTGGCCCTGAACAAGATCGACGCCCTCGACGAGGAGACCCTCGCCGAGAAGATCGCCGAGGTCGAAGCCGTGGCCGGCGTCAAGCCGCGCTTGGTGTCCGGCGTATCGGGCCAGGGCGTGAAGGAGCTCCTGCGCGCGGCCTATCGCCAGGTTCGCATCCGTCGCGGCGACCTCGAGGAAGAGATCGCCGAGGACGAGGACCACGTCGACGAGACCCCTGGAGGCTGGACGCCGTGAGCCACGCCGCCGAGGCGTATCGCAGCGCCCGCCGCATCGTCTTCAAGGTCGGCTCGGCCCTGCTGGTCGACGACGCGACCGGCGCGGCTGACCGCGCCTGGCTGGAAGCGTTCTGCGCCGACGCCGCTGCTCTACGCGCGGACGGCAAACAGGTGCTGGTGGTCTCGTCGGGCGCCGTGGCGCTCGGTCGTCGACGCCTGGGCCTAACCGGCCGCAAGGCCACCTTGCCGGAAAAGCAGGCCGCGGCCGCCGCCGGCCAGTCGCTGCTGATGCGCGCCTGGGAGGAAGCCTTCGAGCCGCATGGTCTCGGCGTCGCCCAGATCCTGCTGACCCGCGACGACACCGAGACCCGCCGCCGCTGGCTGAACGCCCGCGCCACGACCGAGACGCTGATGGGCCTGGGCGTCGTGCCGGTGGTCAACGAGAACGACACCGTCGTCACCGAGGAAATCCGCTACGGCGACAACGACCGCCTGGCCGCGCGCGTGGCCCAGATGGCGGGCGCGGACCTCCTGGTGCTGCTGTCGGACATCGACGGCCTCTACACCGCCGACCCGCGCAAGAACCCCAAGGCCCAGCACATCCCGCACGTGAGCGAGATCACGGCCGAGATCGCCGGCATGGCCGACGGCGCCAACGCCGCCGCTGGCGTCGGCACCGGCGGCATGGCCACCAAGATCGCCGCCGCCCGCATCGCCCGCGCCGCCGGCTGCGCCACCCTGATCACGCTGGGCTCGCGCCCGCGCCCGCTGGCCGCCATCGCCGCCGGCGAGAAGGCGACCCTGATCGAGGCCGGCGCCAGTCCGGCCGCCGCCTACAAGGCCTGGATCGCCGGCTCGCTGGCGCCGCAAGGCTGGGTCACGGTCGACGCCGGCGCGGCCAAGGCGCTGGAGGCGGGCAAGAGCCTGCTGTCAGCCGGCGTCCGCGCCATCGAGGGTCCGTTCGAGAAGGGCGACGCCGTCCGCGTCCGCGACGAGACCGGCCGCGAGGTCGCGCGCGGCATCGTCCGCTACGACAGCGCCGACGCCCAGCGCATCGCCGGCCTGCGCTCCGACGCCATCGAGGCCGAACTCGGTTTCACGGAGGGCCCGATGATCCACGCCGACGACCTGGCCGTAGCCCACTAGACGTTTCCAGTCACGAGCATCCCCATGGCCTACCGATCCCTCCGCGAGTTTATCGACGTTCTGGAGGCCAAGGGCGAGCTGGTCCGGGTCAAGGAACCCGTGTCCAGCGTGCTGGAGATGACCGAGATCCAGACTCGCCTGCTAGCGACCGGCGGCCCGGCGGTGCTGTTCGAGCATGTGCTGCTGCCCGACGGCTCGCGCTCGGAGATGCCGGCCCTCGCCAACCTGTTCGGCACCGTCAAGCGCGTGGCCATGGGCGTCACCCTGGGCGGCGAGCCCCGCGAGACGGCGGGCGAGCTGCGCGAGGTCGGCGAGCTGCTGGCCTTCCTGCGCCAGCCCCAACCGCCCAAGGGGATCAAGGACGCCCTCGACATGCTGCCCCTGGCCAAGACGGTCATGAGCATGCGCCCCGGCACGGTGAAGAAGGCGCCCGTGCAGGAGGTCGTCCTGACCGGCGACCAGATCGACCTGACGAAGCTCCCCGTCCAGACCTGCTGGCCGGGCGAGCCGGCGCCGCTGATCACCTGGCCGCTGGTCGTGACCAAGGGCCCCGGCAAGGACCGCGAGGACGACTTCAACCTCGGCATCTACCGGATGCAGGTCCTGTCGAAGGACAAGTGCGTCATGCGCTGGCTGGCCCATCGCGGCGGCGCCCAGCACTATGCTCGCCACAAGAAGGCGGGCGCCAAGGAGCCCCTGCCCGCCTGCGCCGTCCTGGGCGCGGATCCGGGCACCATCCTGGCCGCCGTGACGCCGGTGCCAGACACCCTGTCGGAGTACCAGTTCGCCGGCCTGCTGCGCGGGGCCAAGGTCGATCTCGTCCCGGCCAAGACCGTGCCGCTGATGGTTCCCGCCCACGCCGAGATCGTCATCGAGGGCCACGTCCTGCTGGACGAGTTCGCCGACGAGGGCCCCTACGGCGACCACACCGGCTACTACAACAGCGTCGAGAAGTTCCCGGTCTTCCAGGTGACGGCGATCACCATGCGCAAGGACCCGATCTACCTGACCACCTTCACGGGCCGGCCGCCGGACGAGCCCTCGGTGCTGGGCGAGGCGCTGAACGAGGTGTTCATTCCCCTCATCCGCCAGCAGTTCCCCGAGATCGTCGACTTCTGGCTGCCGCCCGAGGGCTGCAGCTACCGCATCGCCGTGGTGTCGATGAAGAAGGCCTATCCGGGCCATGCCAAGCGCGTGATGCTGGGCGTCTGGAGCTATCTGCGCCAGTTCATGTACACCAAGTGGGTGATCGTCGTGGACCACGACATCAACGCCCGCGACTGGAAGGACGTGATGTGGGCGATCAGCACCAAGATGGACCCGGCGCGGGACATCACGGTGATCGAGCACACCCCGATCGACTATCTGGACTTCGCTTCCCCCGAGAGCGGCCTTGGCTCCAAGATCGGCCTCGACGCCACCGACAAGTGGCCGCCCGAGACCAAGCGCGAATGGGGCGAGGAGATCCGCATGGACCAGGCCGTGGTGGACGCCGTCAGCGAGAAGTGGGCGCGGCTGGGCTTGCCCGGCGACGGGACGCCGATCTGGAAGTGATCTGAGTCGGTCGAGCGGGGGGGCTTCCGTGGACGCATTCGAGTTCTTCTTCAGTTTCTATGGTCTGCTGCTGGGCTTCTCGGTGGCCGAACTGGTCGGCGGCTTCGCCCGGACGCTGCATGAGCGGCGCGCGGTGCGATTCGGGTTGCTGACGCCGCTGCTGGCGCTGTTCGTGGCCATCGACATCGCCAGTTTCTGGAACCAAGCCTGGGTGATCTTCCGCCCGGCGCCCTACAGCTACGCCCTGCTGATCCTGGGCCTGGTGGTCGCCAGCATCTTCTACGTGGCCGCCACGCAGGTCTTTCCGCGCGAGCTCAAGGAAGGCGACAACCTCGACGACCACTTCTGGTCCAATCGCAAGCTCGTGCTGTTGAGCGTGATGACGGCCAACCTCATCGTCGCGCTGTTCTTCGTGTTCCTGTTGAACCTGAACGGCGAATTCGCCCGTCTGAAGCTGGGCCTCGCGTTCTGGATCGGCACGCCCTTGTTCCTGATCCTCACCACCGTCGCGGCGCTGGCGCGATCCCGCTGGCTCGTCACCGCTATCCTGGCGGTCCTCGTGCTCTATCAGAGCTGGCATGTCGTCCGTTCGGCCGCCTTAATGGTCAGCCGCGGCGGCTGGTCTCTGATCGGCGGCTGAGCCCTTGCCTTCTCACCTCAGAGGCGCGACGACGTCGGCCATGCGCCATTCGTTCCTGATCGCCTCCGCATTGCTTGCCTTCGGAGCCCCCGCCATGTCGCAGACACCCGCCAGCAAGGCGCCTTGGGACCAGCCTTTCCTGCCGCCGGCCCCGCATTGGCAGGGCGCCAGCCAGGCGCTGATCCGCGACAAGGCCGATCCGTGGGTGACCCCGTTCGAGGCCGACGCCGAGCACGACTTCTCGCCGACCTACGCCGACACCCGCGCCTGGTTCGACCGCCTGGACAAGGCGTCCAAGCTGATCCGCGTCGAGGACTTCGGCGTCTCGCCGCAGGGCCGCGCGATCTTCGCGGTGATCGCGTCGAAGGACGGCGACAAGCTTGATCCAAAGAAGCCGCTGCTGCTGGTCCAGTGCGGCATCCACCCCGGCGAGATCGACGGCAAGGACGCCGGCATGATGCTGCTGCGGGACATGGCGTTTCACGGCAAGGACGGTCTGCTGGACAAGGTGAACCTGGTCCTGATCCCGATCCTGTCGGTCGACGGCCACGAGCGGTCGGGACCCTACTCCCGCCCCAACCAGCGCGGGCCGCGCATCCAGGGCTGGCGCAACACCGCGACCAACCAGAACCTGAACCGCGACTTCATGAAGCTGGACCAGCCGGAGATGCGGGCGCTCAAGCGCCTGCAGGCCAAGTACAAGGCCGATCTCTATGTCGACGTCCACGTCACCGACGGCATGGACTACCAGTACGACGTCACCTACGGCTTCAACGGCGAGAACGGCGTCTGGAACCGCTCGCCGGCCATCGCCAAATGGCTGGACGGGGTGCTCAAGCCCGTCATGAACAAGAGCCTGGAGGCCGAGGGCCACATCCCGGGCGAACTGGTGTTCGGCGTCGACGAGCACAATCCCAAGGCCGGCTTCTCGGACGGGGGCCTGGGCGAGCGCTTCTCGAACGGCTGGGGCGCGGCGGCCCACGTCCCGACCATCCTGATCGAGAATCATAGCCTGAAACCCCACGCCCAGCGCGTGCTCGGGACCTATGTGTTCATCGAGACGGCCCTGAAGCTGCTGGCCGACAAGGGCGGCGACCTGCGGACGGCGATCGCCGCCGACAGCGCCCTGCGCCCGGCCGAGATCCCGGCCAATTTCGTGTCCGACGACAAGCCCGCCTACACGCGCGCCTTCAAGGGCATCAAGTACGCGTACTACGACAGCCCCGCCTCGGGCCGGAAGGAAGTGCGCTGGCTGGGCGAGGCCGATCCGGAGATCTGGAACGTCCCCTTCTATGGCTCCAAGCCCTCGCTGACGCTGAAGCGCCCGGCCGCCTACTATGTGCCCAGCTACCGCGCCGACCTCATCGAGCGCCTGAAGCTGCACGGCGTGACCGTGGAGACCTTGCCCGCCGACAAGACCGTCAAGGTCGAGATGATCCGCCTGGTCGATCCCAAGATCGCCACGCGCGCCAACGAAGGCCACGTGCAGATCAGCGTCGAGAAGGTCACGACCGAGACCCGCGACTGGGTCTTCCCCAAGGGCTCGGTCCGCGTGCCGACCGACCAGCCGCTGGGCGACCTCGTCGTCCTGCTGCTGGAGCCGCAGTCCAGCGAAAGCGTCTTCGCCTGGGGCATGGTCCCCGAGGTGCTGAGCCGCGTCGAATATATCGAGCCCTACGCCATCGCTCCATTGGCCGAGAAGATGCTGGCCGCGGATCCGAAGCTGAAGGCCGAGTTCGAGGCCAAGCTGGCGGCCGAGCCCAAGTTCGCCGCCGATCCCGACGCGCGCCTGGCCTGGTTCTACAAGCGCACGCCGTTCTACGACGACCACCACCTGCTGTATCCGATCGCTCGCGAGATCGCGCAGTAGCGTTGGGTTGCCGTTCCTGGGCGAAAGGTCTCATATGACCGGCCGCTCGGGGGCGGGCGGCGTCATAGGGTTTGTAGAGTCATGGACACGATCGTTTCCGGCCACGCGGCCGCCCTCTGGGCCGGCCTGCACCTCTTCCTTCTGCTGATCCTGTCGGTGCTGGTCGTTCGTCTGCGCCAGAAGCACAAGGTGGCCCTGGGCGACGAGGGCATCCCCGAGCTGGCGCGCGCCATCCGCGCCTTCGGCAACGCCACCGAATACGTGCCGACGGGCGTCGCGGCCCTGGCCGTGCTGGCCGTCGCCGGCGCTTCGGCCCTGACCATCCACGTCGTCGGCTTCCTGCTGTTCGCCGGCCGCGTGACCCACGCCATCGGCCTTTCCAACAGCGGCGGCGTCTCGATCCCCCGCGCGGCGGGCATGATCGCCACCTGGCTGGCCTACATCTTCGCCGGCGTGGCGCTGCTGATCTCGGCGATCGCCTAACCTTCTTCCTCCCATTAGGGGGAGGTGGATCGCCGCGGATACGCGGCGAGACGGGAGGGGGTCGCGAAGCGTCGATAGCCCCCTCCACCGCCGTTCGGCGGTCCCCCTCCCCCAGAGGAGGAGGAAGGGTGAAACGCTTGCCCCGGCCCGTCCGCGTCGTCCATAAGACCGCATGGACGAAAACCTGTTGCATGACGTGGTCGCCGCCGCGCGCAAAGCCGGGGCCGACGCGGCCGAGGCTGTCTTCGCCGAGCGCCAGTCGCTCTCCGTCAGCGTCCGCCTGGGCGAGTTGGAAGAGGTCGAGCGCGAGGAGGCCCGGGACCTGGGCCTGCGCGTCTTCATCGGCCAGCGCAGCGCCACGGTCTCCGGCTCGGACGTCTCCGCCGAAGCCCGCGCCAAGCTGGTCGAGCGCGCCGTGGCCATGGCCCGTTTGGCGCCCGAGGATCCCTACGCCAGCCTCGCGCCGGCCGATCGCCTGGCTCGCGCGCCCTATCCCGAACTCGACCTCGTCGACCCTTACGAGCCGACGGCGGAGACCCTGGAGACCCAGGCCCGCACGGCGGAGGAGCATGCTCGCGCCGTCAAGGGCGTGACCAATTCCGACGGCGGCTCGGCGGCCTGGTCCTCGTCGCGCTGGGCGTTCGTCACCAGCGAAGGCTTCCACGCCAGCCACGCGGCCACCGGCCACTCGGTCTCGGCCTCGGCGATCGCCGGCGAGGGCGCGGGCATGGAGCGCGGCGGTGAAGGCCGCTCGACCCGGCATTTCGGCGACCTGCCCGCCGCCGGCGATATCGGCATGGAGGCCGGCCGCCAGGCGGTGGTGCGGCTGGACCCACGCAAGATCGCCTCGACCACCGCCCCTGTGATCTTCGAGAACCGTCTGGCCATGAGCCTGATCGGCCCGCTGCTGGGCGCGATCTCGGGTCCGTCCATCGCGCGCGGCACCTCGTTCCTGAAGGACAGGCTAGGGCAGCAGATCTTCGCGCGCGGCGTCCATCTGCTGGAGGACCCGCACCGCGTGCGCGGCCTCGGCTCGGCGCCGTTCGACGACGAGGGCGTGGCGACGGAAGCGCGCGCCCTGATCGACGATGGCGTGCTGACCACCTGGCTGCTGAACACCAGCTCGGCCAAGCAGCTGGGCCTCGTCACCACCGGTCACGCCTCCCGGGGGCTCGCTGGCCCCTCCGGCGTCTCGACCCACAACCTGACCCTCCAGCCGGGCGAGAAGGACATCAAGAGTCTGATGAAGGACGCCGGGACCGGCCTCGTCGTCACCTCGATGTTCGGCCCCTCGCTGAACGGCAACACCGGCGACTGGTCGGTCGGCTGCTCCGGCTACTGGTTCGAGAACGGCGAGAGCACCGGGCCGGTCACCGAGATCACCGTGGCCGGCAACTTGATCGACATCTACGCCCGCCTCGTGCCCGGCTCGGACCTCGAACTGCGCGGCGCCAGCAACAGCCCCTCGTTGCTGGTCGACGCCCTGGCGATCGCAGGCAAATGAACGACCTGGACCTGATCCTGGAAGCCGCTCAGCAGGCGGGGGAGCTGGCGCTCACCGCGCGCGAGAGCGGCCTGAAGATCTGGTCCAAGCCCGGCGGCTCGCCCGTCACCGACGCCGACCTCGCCGTCGACACCCTGTTGAAACTGGAGCTCAAGTCGGCGCGGCCCGACTATGGCTGGCTGTCGGAGGAGACCGCCGACGACCCGACGCGCCTGGCCACGCGCCGCCAGTTCGTCGTCGACCCGATCGATGGCACCGTGGCCTTCATGAAGAACAAGCCGTGGTTCGCGGTCTCGATCGCCATCGTCGAGGACGGCCAGCCGATCGCCGGCGTGGTCCACGCCCCGGCCCTCTCCGAGACCTACGCCGCCACGCTGGAAGGCCCCGCCACCCTGAACGGCGCCCCGATCGCGCCCAGCGCCACCGACCAGCTGCTTGGCGCGGCGATGCTGGGCGACGCCAAGATGTTCGCGCACCCGGCCTGGCACGAGCCGTGGCCGGAGATGCGGATCGAAAGCCGCAACTCGATCGCCTACCGCATGTGCCTGGTGGCCTCGGGCGCTTTCGACGCGGCGGTGGCCCTATCCCCCAAGAGCGAATGGGACCTCGCCGCCGCCGACCTGATCGTCCGCCGCGCCGGCGCCACGCTCAGCGATCACAAAGGCCACGCTTTCGCCTATAATCGCCCCGTTCCGCTGGTTCCGAGCCTAGTTTGCGCCAATCAGGCGCTAGCGCCATTGATCCTTAACCGCGTCGGGCATATCGAGCTGCCATAAAACCAATTCCTCGCAGGAACTTGCTCCAAATGCCCGATAAGCAGCTTCTTCATATCGTCATCGGCGGTGAACTGAAGGACGTCGCCGGCATCGAATTCCGCGACCTGTCTAAGGTCGAGTTCGTCGGCGCCTATCCGAACTACGACGAGGCCCACAAGGCCTGGAAGGCCAAGGCCCAGGCCACGGTCGACAACGCTCACGCCCGCTACTTCATCATCCACGCCCACAAGCTGCTGGATCCGAGCAGCGAGGGCTAGCTCCCGAAAATCCTCCCCCTAGCGGGGGAGGTGTCGGCGAAGCCGACGGAGGGGGAAGAGGCCGGCGAGCCCGCGCTCCCCCTCCGGCCTTCGGCCGCCTCCCCCACAGGGGGAGGATTTGACGGATCACTCCCGCCGCAAGATCTTGTCCGTCAGCACCTTGCCCAGCATCCCGGCGCGGAAGGTCTTCTTCATCGCGACCGGATCGTAATCCTCGCTCTCGACCCACTCGCTGAAGGTCTGGCCCTTGGGCTCCCCGCGCTCCAGGTACTGCTCGAACACGTAGTCCAGCACGCCGGTGTTGCCGTGCTTGATGTGCAGGTAGCGCGGGCCCAGCTGCTTCATCGCCTCGCGGATCGGCTGGCCCAGGCGATAGTGGGCGTAGAAGACGCTCATGATCCCCGCCCGGTCCGCGCCGGACTTGCAATGCATCAGGGCCGGATATTCGATCGTCTCGAACAGCTCCTTCGCGCCGCGCACCCGCTCGCGGATCGGGACCTCGCGCGAGGTGATCGTGAAGTCGACGAAGTTCAGGCCCAGGCGCTGGCAGGCGTCCTTCTCCAGCGCGTAGAAGCTGCCGTCGAAGCCGCCGCGCAGGTTCACGATCGTCTTGATCCCCTGCTTCTTCCACCACGCCAGCTGGAACGGCCAGGGCTGGTTGGCGCGGACCATCTCGGGGCTGATCCAGTGGGCGTTGGAAAAGCCCAGGCGCAGGTAGGCGTGGTCGTTCCACAGATAGTGGAGATAGGTCCTGAACCGGCCCCAGGGCGTGGTGAGGTCGAACTTGGCCAAGCGGGGACGATCCTTGCGAATTGCGCGGTCTAAGTAGGGTAGAGCGGCCCGAAAGGCAAAACCGGCCCCGATGGCGTCGCTTTTCGCGGGCAGTGCGTCCGCGAAGTCATTGACAGCTTCGCCTCGAAATCCGACCCCTCGCCCATGACCGCCCAGGACACGCCTGAACTTTCGAACCGCGTCATCGCCGCGCGGATCTGGCGCGAGTACCTGCAGCCCCGTCGCAACCGACTGGCCGCCGCCTTGCTCTGCGCGGTCGCGGTCGCGGGACTGAGCGCCGCCCTCGCCTATGTGCTGAAGCCGGCGGTCGATCACTTGATCTCCGATCCCCAGCCCGGCGCGCTGTGGCGCATCCCGTTGCTGATCGCGATCATCGCGGTCAGCCGTGGCGTCTTCCAGGTCTTGCAGACCACCTCGATCAACCGCATCGGCAACGGCGTCGTCGGCGACATGCAGCTGCGGCTGTTCGGCAGGCTGATGCGCTCGGACCTGGCGCGCCTGCGAGGGGCGCACTCGGGCTCGTACGTCTCGTCGATGCTGTATGACGCGACCCTGATCCGCGAGGCCGCGACCAGCGGCGTGGTCAACTACACCCGCGAATTCCTGACGGTCGTCGGCGCCCTGGTGGTCATGTTCCAGCTGGACTGGCCGCTGGCCTGTGGCGTCCTGATCATCGGCCCCGTCTCCAGCCTGTTCATCCGGCGCTTTTCGAAGAAGACGACCAAGGCCGCCAAGGGCGCCATGGGCGAGACCTCCAACCTCTCCACCGCGATCATGGAGAGCCTGGACGGCGTCAAGATCGTCAAGATGGAGAACCGCGAGGCCTATGAAGAGGGCCGCGTCGCCGCCGTGATCGAGCGCCGTCAGCGTCACCTGATCAAAGGCTCCAACGCCAAGGCCATGGCCGCCCCGGCTACCGAGACCTTCGGCGCCCTGATCACCGCCGGCGTGCTGGCCTATGCCGGCTGGCGCGCCACCATGGGCCAGATGAGCGCGGGGGACTTCTCGGCCTTCCTGGCGGCCCTGGCGATGGCCCTGCAGTCGCTGCGTCAGGTCGCCAACCTGCAGACGGTGTTCAGCGAGGGCTTCACCGGCGCGCGCCGGCTGTTCGCCGCGCTCGACGTCGAGCCGACGATCGTCGATCCGGTCGACGCCAGGCCGCTGCCGGCCGGCGACAGCGCCATCGCCCTGAGCCACGTCACCTTCTCGTACGGCGCCGACATCCCGGCCCTGTCGGACGTCTCGCTCGAGGCGCGCCAGGGCGAGACCGTGGCTTTGGTCGGCCCGTCGGGCGGAGGCAAGAGCTCGATCCTGAACCTGATCCCGCGCTTCTACGACGTGAACGGCGGGGCGGTGACCATCGACGGCCACGATGTTCGCACAGTCACTCTGGCCAGCTTGCGCGACCGCATCGCGCTGGTCACCCAGGAGCCGTTCCTGTTCGACGACACCGTCCGCGCCAACATCGCCTACGCCCGCCCCGGCGCCAGCCAGCTGGAGATCGAGGCCGCCGCCCGCCAGGCCGCGGCGCACGATTTCATCCTGGCCCTGCCGGAGGGCTACGACACCCCCGTGGGCGAGGCGGGAACCCGTCTTTCCGGCGGCCAGCGCCAGCGCATCGCCATCGCCCGCGCCTTCCTGAAGAACGCCCCCATCCTGCTGCTGGACGAAGCCACCAGCGCGCTGGACACCGAGAGCGAGGCCCAGGTGCAGGCGGCGCTGGAGCGACTGATGGCCGGCCGCACGACGATCCTGATCGCCCACCGCCTGTCGACCGTGAAGAACGCCGACCGCATCTATGTCATCGACAAGGGCCGCGTGGTCGAGATCGGCGCGCACGCCGAGCTCGTCCAGGCGGGCGGGCTTTATGCCCGTTTGGCCAAGGCCCAAGACCTCGATCACGTTCCGGACGCGCCGGTCCTGGAGGGCGACGCTTGAGGCCCCTGCGTTCGCCGTTCGTGATCTGGCTGCTCTCCTCGATCTTCGCCGGCTATTTGAAGCTCGTCTTCAAGACCCTGCGCATGACCGAGGAAGGTCGCGAGCAGGCGCAGGCCGTGTGGGCCAAAGGCCGCGAGACCGGCGTCGGGGCGATCCTCTGTTTCTGGCACTCGCGCATCCCGATGTCGCCGCTGAGCTGGCCGCAGAGCCCGGAGCGCCAGGACATGCGCGCCCTGATCTCGCGCTCCAACGACGGCGAGTTCATCGCTCGCACGGTCGAGAAGCTGGGCTTCCCGGCGATCCGCGGCTCGTCGGCCAAGAAGACCGATCTGGCCAAGAACAAGCACGGCGAGCAGGCCTTCCGCGACATGGTCAAGTGGGTGAAGGACGGCGGCGGGATCGCCATCACGCCCGACGGTCCGCGCGGCCCAGCCGAACACATGGAAAAGGGCACGCCGTCCCTGGCCCGCGTCACCGGCGCGCCGGTGATCTTCGTGGGCCTCGCCGCCAAGCCCTGCATCCGTCTGGGCTCGTGGGACCAGACCATGATCCCCCTGCCCTTCGCCAAGGCCGCCATGGTCTGGGACGGGCCGACCGGCGCGGGACGCGGCGACGACCCCGACCAGCTGGTCGAGTCCTGGGCCGCGCGCCTTTCGGCCGTCACCCGGCGGGCCGAAGCCCTGGTCGAAGATTGATCCGGCTCATGCTTGGTGGGATGTAGGGCCATGGCTCACGATCACCCCGGACACGCGCACCACCACGATCATGACCATGATCACCACGATCATGATCATGCGCACGGTCACGGTCATCATCACGGCCACGGCCATCACGGGCACAGCCACGCGCCCAAGGACTTCGGCCGCGCCTTCGCGATCGGCACCGCGCTGAACCTGGGCTTCGTGGTCGTCGAGGCGGCCGCGGGCCTGATCACCGGATCGCTGGCCCTGCTGGCCGACGCCGGCCACAATCTGTCCGACGTGCTGGGCCTGCTGATGGCCTGGGGGGCGGCGGTGCTGGCCAAGCGCGCCCCCAGCCTTCGCCGGACCTACGGCCTGCGCAAGGGCACGATCCTGGCCTCGCTGGCCAACGCCGCCCTGCTGCTGGTCGCCGTCGGCGCGATCGCCTGGGAGGCCGTCCGCCGCTTCGCCGATCCGCAACCGATCGAGACCGGACCGGTCATGATCGTCGCCGCCGTCGGCATCGCCATCAACACCGCCACGGCCTTGATGTTCATGAAGGGCTCGAAGGAGGACCTGAACGTCCGAGGCGCCTTCCTGCACATGGCCGCCGACGCCGCCGTGTCGGCCGGCGTCGTGGTCGCCGCCTTCGCCATGAGCCTGACCGGCTTTCTGTGGCTGGATCCGGTGGTCAGCCTGGCCATCGTCGCCGTCATCGTGCTGGGCACCTGGGGCCTGTTGCGCGACTCGCTGGACCTTGCCCTAGACGCCGCGCCGCGCGGCATCGATCCCGCCAAGGTGCGCGCGTGGCTCGCCGCCCGCCCGGGCGTGTCCGAGGTCCATGACCTGCACATCTGGGCGATGAGCACGACCGAGAACGCCCTGACCGCTCACGTCGTTCGGCCGCTGGACGAAGGCCACGACCAGTTCCTGCACGAGGCCTGCTCGGAGCTGGCCAGCAAGTTCAACATCGGCCACGTGACCATCCAGGTCGAGACCAGCCATGGGGCGCACGCCTGCCGCCTGGCGCCAGCCGATGTGGTCTAGGGGCGTAGTGTGACCCTGTCCCTGGGCCTCTACCGGGCCGCCACGGGCCTGCTCGAACCCATAGCGCCCGCGCTGCTGACCCGCCGCGCCCGCCAGGGCAAGGAAGACCCCGCGCGTTTGGCCGAACGTCTGGGACGGAGCGCGCACTCGCGCCCGAGCGGCCCGCTGGTCTGGCTGCACGGCGCCAGCGTCGGCGAGAGCCTGTCTATCCTGCCGCTGGTCGAGCGCCTGCGCGCCGAGCGCCCCGAGGTCATGGTCCTGGTCACCTCCGGCACCACCACCTCAGCGGTCCTGCTGGCCAAGCGTCTGCCCGCCGGTGCGATCCACCAGTACGTCCCCGTTGACGCCCCGGGCGCGGCGCGGCGCTTCATCGCCCGCTGGAAGCCCAACCTGGCCGTCTTCGTCGAGAGCGAGCTGTGGCCGAACCTGCTGCTGGAGGCCAAGGCCGCCGGAACCCGCCTGGCCCTGGTCTCGGCCAAGCTGTCGGACCGAAGCTTCGCCCGCTGGAGCAAGCGCCCCGAAGCCGCCCGCCAGCTGCTGTCGAGCTTCGACCTGATCCTGGCCCAGGACGCCCGCGCTCATGACCGCTTCGAGGCCCTGGGGGCCCAGGTCGCCGGCGAGGCCGACCTGAAGTTCGGCGCCGCGCCGCTGCCGGTCGACGAGCCGGCCCTCGCCGTCGAGCGCGCGCGCTTCCCACGCCCGCCCCTGCTGATCGCCAGCACCCATCCGGGCGAGGACGAGATCGCCCTGGACGCCGTCGCCGGCCTGACCGATCGGCCGCCGGTGGTGCTGGCGCCGCGTCACGTCGAGCGCGGTCCCACGATCGTCGCCCTGGCTCGGGCGCGCGGGCTCTCCGTCGCCTTGCGCAGTCAGGCCCCGGGCGAGCGCGCCGACGTCGTGGTCGCCGACACCCTTGGCGAGATGGGTCTGTGGTTTCGCCTGGCCGGGACCGCCGTCATCGCCGGCAGCCTCGTTCCCGACATCGGCGGCCACAACCCGCTGGAGGCCGCTCGGCTGGATTGCCCGGCGATCAGCGGCCTGTTCGTCGAGAACTGGGTCTCGGCCTTTGCGGGGCTCGAAGACGCGCGCGGCGTCGTGATGACCTCGCCGGAAGGGCTCGGAGCAGCCCTGGCCGCCGACCTCGCCGCCCCCGAAGCCGCCCGCGAACGCGCCACCCGCGCTCGGAACTATGTCGACGCCCGCGACGCCGAGGCGCGCGCGGGCCTCTCTCGCATTATCGAGCTCGTCCCATGAAACTCGGCACGCCCCGCTGGTGGTACGTGAAGAGCGGCGGCCCCGCCCCGCTGACGCGCGCCCTGCTGACTCCGATCTCGTGGCTGTGGGCGGCCTCGACCGCGCGCAGGATCGCGAACACCATCCCGACCGAGGTCGCCGCGCCGGTGATCTGCGTCGGCAACGTCACCATGGGCGGCGCGGGCAAGACACCGATCGTCCGCGAGCTGCTGCTGACCCTGACCCGCCGGGGCGTCGAGGCCCACGGCCTGTCGCGCGGCTATGGCGGCAAGCTGAAGGGGCCCGTGCGAGTCGACCCCACGCGCCACACGGCCGCCGAGGTCGGCGACGAGCCGCTGATGCTGGCCCAGGACTTTCCGATGTGGGTGGCCCGCGACCGCGCCGCCGGCGCCATCGCCGCCTCGGCCGCAGGCGCCGACGCGATCGTCATGGACGACGGCCACCAGAACCCCAGCGTCCGCAAGGCGCTGTCGCTGGTGGTGGTCGACGGCGAGACGCGGGGCGGCGAGTGGCCGTTCGGCGACGGTCGCGTCTTCCCCGCCGGCCCCATGCGCGAGCCGCTGAAGGTGGGCCTGGCCCGCGCCGACGCCGTGATCGTGCTGCTGCCCGTCGACATGCCGCAGCCTGACTTCGACCTGCTGGTCGCGTTCGGCGACATGCCGGTGCTGGTCGCGCGGCTGGAGGCCGCCGCGCCTGTACCCGAAGGCCCGCAGGTCGGCTTCGCCGGCGTCGGCAAGCCCTGGAAGGTCGAGAAGGCCCTGACCGCCGCCGGCTGCCAGCTCGTGGACTTCGCCCCCTTCCCCGACCACGGCGCCTATGACGAGGCGACGCTGAAGATGCTGGCCGACCGCGCCAAGGCCTATGACGCGGGCCTGGTCACCACCGAAAAGGACTGGATCCGCCTGCCGCCCGCCTGGCGCGCGCGCGTCACCCCCTGGCCCGTCCGCGCCCGCTTCGACGACGAGGCGGCGCTGGAGGAGTTGCTGGCCAAGGCGGGGCTATAGATCCTCCCCCGCGCTGCGGGGGAGGTGGCCCAGAGGGCCGGAGGGGGCTAATGCGGCGTCCGCCCCGTTCGCCCCCTCAGTCGCTCCGCGACAGCTCCCCCGCATCGCGGGGGAGCATCTATCAGACCCCTACTTATAAACCACCCCGCCCTTGATCACCGACGTCACCCGCTGCAGCTCGGTGACGTCCTTCAGCGGGTCGCCCTTTACGGCGACCAGGTCCGCCGCCTTGCCGGGCGCCAGGCTGCCGATTTCGCTGGACAGCGAGAAGTGGTCGGCGGCGTTGACCGTGGCGGTCTGGATCGCCTCCAGCGGCGTCAGGCCGGCCTTGACCAGCAGGGCGAACTCGCCGGCGTTGTCGCCGTGAGCCGAGACGCCGGTGTCGGTGCCGAAGGCGATCTTGACCCCGCCCTCGTGGGCGCGGCGGGCCATGGCCAGCATCTTGGGCCCTGCGTCCAAGGCCTTGGCGGTCTGGGCGGGGGTCAGGAAGTTGTTCGGCCCCGAAGCGATCCGGTAGACGAAGTCGCCGGCCATCAGGGTCGGGACCAGATAGCCGCCGTTTTTCTTGAAAAGGGCGATGCTCTCGGCGTCGAGATAGGTGCCGTGCTCGATCGAGTCGCCGCCGGCCCGCAGGAAGCTGTTAATGCCGTCGACGCCGTGGGCGTGGGCGGTGACCTTGCGGCCCATCTTGTGGGCGGCGTCGACAATGGCCTTCAGCTCGTCGTCCGAGAACTGCTGGGCCAGGCCCGCGGCGGTGTTGGAGAGCACGCCGCCGGTGGCGGTGATCTTGATGATGTCGGCGCCGTGCCAGACCTGCTCGCGCGTAGCGCGGCGGCAGTCGTCGGCGCCCGAGCAGACCGAAGTCGGCCGAAGCACGTGCATGACCTCATCGGAATAGCCGTTGATATCGCCATGGCCGCCGTGGATCGACACCGCCGAGCCGGCGGCGATGATGCGGGGCCCCGCCACGTCGCCACGCTTGATCCCGCTGCGCAACGCGAAGATCGCCTGGTTCTCGGCGCCGAGGTCCGCGACCGTGGTGAAGCCCGCCATCAGCGTCTTGCGCGCATAGCCGGCCCCGATCATCGCCTGGTCGGCGGATGACTGGGTCACCTCGTCGAGGCGCGAGGTCGGCCCTTGCTGACCCGTCAGGTGAACGTGGCTGTCGATCAGACCCGGCAGGACGAAGCTGTCCTTCAGGTCGACGACCTTGCCGCCCGGCTCGGCGACATAGCCGTCGACGATGCGGACGACCTTGCCGTTTTCCAGCACCAGGGTCTTGGCCGTCTCGACCTTGCCCGTGGCGGGATCGGCCAGCAGGCGGCCGGCCTGGACAAAGACGGTCTCCTTTGGCGCGTTCTGGGCGCACGCGACGCCGCTCAGCGCCCCGGTCAGAACCAGGGCGCACGCGCCCGACAGCAGTCGTTTCATAGAACCCCTCAAGCCCCCGCTTTGCGCGCGAAGTCCCAGGCCCCCTTGGCCAGGACCGGCACGCGCGCGCCTCCATCAGCTGCGCATGGGCGCTGGCGGCGGTGCCGTCACGGACCCGGCCGACGATGCCCTGGCAGATGCCGGCCAGTCTGAAGAGGTTGTAGCTGAAATACCAGTCCAGCTCGGGCAGGCCGTCGCGGCCGGTGGCGTTGCAGTAGCGCTCGACGGCCTGGGGGATGGTCGGGATGCCGTAGGTCTCCAGATCCTCGATTCCCGACAGACCGCCGCGCTGGTCGGACGGCATCACCCAGTTCATCAGGAAGTAGCTGAAGTCGGCCAGCGGATTGCCCAGGGTCGACAGTTCCCAATCCAGCACCGCGATCACGCGCGGCTCGGTCGGGTGCAGGATCATGTTGTCGAGACGATAGTCGCCATGGACGATCGAGGTCTGGTCGTCGGCCGGCACTGTCTTGGCCAGCCAGTCGATCAGCCGGTCCATCTCCGGGATCGGCGTGGTTTCGCTGGCCTTGTATTGCTTGGTCCAGCGGTCGATCTGGCGGGTGAAGTAGTTGCCGGGCTTGCCGTAGTCGGCCAGGCCCACGGCCGCGTAGTCGACGTTGTGCAGGGCGGCCAGGGTGTCGACTCTGCGCCTCGTAGATCGCGCGGCGCTCGGCCGAGGCGTAGTCGGGCAGGGTCCCGTCCCACAGGATGCGGCCCTCGACGTTCTCCATCACGTAGAAGATCGTGCCGATGACGTCCTCGTCCATGCACAGCGCGTAGGCCTTGGCGACCGGGAAGTCGGCCTTGTTCAGGCTGGAGATCACCTTGTACTCGCGGTCGACCGCGTGGGCGCTGGGCAGCAGCTTGCCCGGCGGCTTGCGGCGGAGGACGTATTTCCGCGTCGGGGTGACCAGCTGGTAGGTCGGGTTCGACTGGCCGCCCTTGAACTGGCGCACTTCCAGCGGGCCGGCGTAGCCCTCGACATTGGCTTCAAGCCAGGCGGCCAGCTTGACCTCGTCGATCGCGTGGCGCGGGTCGACCGGCTTGGTGCCCGAGTTCAGATCCTGGGCGGACTGTTCGGTGGCTTCGGCCATGGCGCGCTTCTCCCCAACGCTTGTTTGAAAGGGAGT
Organism: Caulobacter segnis ATCC 21756; assembly: GCF_000092285.1. Classification (NCBI taxonomy): domain Bacteria; kingdom Pseudomonadati; phylum Pseudomonadota; class Alphaproteobacteria; order Caulobacterales; family Caulobacteraceae; genus Caulobacter; species Caulobacter segnis. The sequence continues at coordinate 4,233,694 of NC_014100.1, forward strand.
TTAGAGGGTGGCGAGCGCCGCGCAACCCAAAGATCCTCCCCCTAGGGGGAGGTGTCGGCTCGAAGGGACGACGGAGGGCGAAGAGACAGGCTCCACAGAACGTCCCCCTCCGGCCCTACAGGCCACCTCCCCCGCTGGTGGGAGGATTTAGGAGCCCTTCAGCGCCCGCCAGCCGATGTCGCGGCGATAGAAGCCGCCTTCCAGGCTGATGCTGCCCAGCGCCGCGTAAGCGAGGTCGCGAGCTTCGCTCAGCGTGACGCCGAGGGCGCAGACGTTCAGCACCCGGCCGCCCGAGGCGACGAGGCGCCCCTCGAACTCACGGGTCGTGCCGGCGTGGAAGACCACGACCTCGCCGCCGAAGTCGGCGTCGGCGCCCTGGATGCGACCGCCGGTCTTGGGGGAGTCGGGATAACCCTCGGCCGCCAACACCACGCAGATCGCCGCCTCGTCCCGCCACTTCGGCGGTTCGGCCGAGGCCAACTCGCCCTTCGCCGCCGCCAGCAGGATCGGGACGATGTCGCTCTGGAGGCGCAGCATCAGGGTCTGGCACTCGGGATCGCCGAAGCGGGCGTTGTATTCGACGAGCTTGGGGCCCGTGGACGTCAGCATCAGGCCGGCGTAGAGCACGCCGACATACGGATTGCCTTCGGCGGCCATGCCCTCGACGGTGGGGACGATCAGCTCGCGCCAGGCTTGGTCGATCAGGGCCTGGGTCAGGACCGGCGGCGGCGAATAGGTGCCCATGCCGCCGGTGTTGGGGCCCTCGTCGCCGTCATAGGCGCGCTTGTGGTCCTGGGCCGCGCCGAACAGCACCGCGGTCTTGCCGTCGCAGACCGCGAACAGCGAGGCCTCCTCGCCGTGCATGAACTCCTCGATCACCACGCGCGCGCCGGCCGAGCCGAAGCGGCCGCCCAGCATGTCGAGCACCGCGGCGTCGGCCTCGGCGCGGGTCGCGGCGATCACCACGCCCTTGCCCGCCGCCAGGCCGTCGGCCTTGATCACGAACGGCGCCTCCAGGGTGTCGAGGAAGGCGCCGGCCGAAGCCGCGTTCTCGAACACGCCGTAGGCCGCCGTGGGCAGGCCGTGGCGCTGACAGAAGTCCTTGGTGAAGGCCTTGGACGTCTCCAGCTGGGCCGCGCGCTGGCTGCCGCCGAAACAGGGAATGCCGACCTGGGCCAGCTTGTCGGCGAGACCGACCTCGAGCGCCGACTCCGGGCCGACCACCACCAGGTCCGCGCCGATCTCCTGGGCCAGGGCCACAAGGCCGTCGGCGTCGGTGGCCTTGACGGCCTTGAGCTCGGCGACCTTGCCAATGCCCGGATTGCCGGGGGCGGCGACGAGGCGGCCGCACAGCGGCGATTGGGCGATCTTCCAGGCCAGGGCGTGCTCGCGGCCGCCGGACCCGACGAGGAGGATGGTCAGCTTTTCCATGAGCGCGGGGTGTGACGCGCGCCCGCCGCCGGGTCAAGCCATGGCTCGCCCCCGTCCGCCGCCATTCGCCCCATTCCGCTCGCGCCCAGGCCACACGCCGCTAGGCGGACGGTATGGACAAGTTGGTCTTCTTCCCCGCGCTCGCCGTGCACATCGCCACGGGCTTCCTGCTGGTCGCCGTCGGCCTGGTCCCGATCCTCAGTCGCAAGGGCTCGCGGCTCCATCGATGGTCGGGCCGCCTGTTCGTGACGCTGATGAGCGTGTTGCTGGCCGCCGCCTGGGTCATGACCCTGCTGCGCTTCAACGCCTATTTCGCCGCCCTGTCGGCGACGGCGACCATCACTCTGTTCTCGGGCGTGCGGGTCCTGAGCCGCAAGCGCCCGGACCTTGATCCACGCCAGCGCGCCAAGCTTCTGGACTGGATCGCCACCTTGGCGGTGCTGGCCATCGGGGCCTGGGTCCTGCTTTTGATCACGCAGGGACGCACGGGCGGCAAGGCGGCGGTCAGCGCCGCGCTGGTCTACGCCGCCCTCACCTACGGCGGCTGGGATCTCTGGCGTTTCTTGCGGCCGATGGCGTGGCCTTTCAGCCCGTCTCTCTGGCGCTACGAGCACGTCTTAAAAATGCTCTCGGCTTATGGCGCCGTGATCAGCGCGTTTTCGGGTAACGTCCTGACCTTCTTGCCAACCCCTTGGAGCCAGCTCTGGCCGACCTTGTTGTTTCAACCGATGGCCGTGATCTGGATCGCGGTCCTGATCCTGGACAGGAAACGCCAGCGGCGACTGGCGGCCGCCTGAAGCGGATCCAGACACAGACCTGGATGCTGGCCTTCACAGCCTATAGCTGGGCGGCCACGACGCTCTGCGCGGCCTGGTTCGCCCGGCGTTTCGCGGCGAACCAGGATCGGGACCTGAGCGTCCTGGATTCCCTGGTCTGGCAAGGCGCGATCTACGCCGTCTGGCTACCCGCGGCGGCGATCGTCTGGTTGCTGCTGCGCCGATACGGCAGCGGCGCCATAGGCCACCTGGCGCTTTACCTGACCGGCGCGCTGATCGTGCCGCTGGAGTCGCTGACCTCGGCGCTGATCGACAACGCGTTCGCATCCGGCTCAGCGACGATCGCCGCCCGCACCCTGGCGCGCCTGCCTATCAGCCTGCTACTCTACACGGCGATCGTCGCGATCGGCCTCGCCGCGGCGCATCATCGCCGCGCCCACAACGAGCGGGCGCGGGCCCACGCGCTGGAGATCGCGCTCGACCAGGCCCGCCAGGCCCTGGCGCGCGCCGTCCCCTCGCCGCTGGAGGAGCGGCTGATCGTGATGAGCGGAGCGCGGCGGGTGCCGGTGGAGATCGCCGACGTCGAATGGTTCGGCGCCGCCGACAACTACGTGGTCGTCCACTGGTCGGATCGGGAGGGTCTGCTGCGCAGCACCCTGCAGGCGCTCGAGGAGCGCCTGGACCCCAAGCTGTTCGCCCGCTGCCACCGTTCGGCCTTGGTCAATCTGGCTCGCGTGCGCGCCTTCGCGCCGCTGTCCGACGGCTCCTGGCGGCTGACGATGGAAAGCGGCGCGGAGGTCGTGACCAGCCGCACCTACCGCCGAGAACTGCTGGAGCGCCTGGGGCTTTAGACCGCAAAGCCATGCGTCCAATCGTCTCGCCCAGGTGAAACGGTATTGAGATAACGCGTTATTTAAGCTTCCGCGGTTCAATAAAGGTGGACTTCGCGTTCTGTGCCGGAACGCCGCGCGCGCGGAAGGAGCGTACGCTACGCATGGCCTCAGACGAACACACCGCCCAAGATCAGGCTTCGGTGATCGCCGCGGACACCTCCCACCCGACCAAGGCCCTGCACTCCCGCGCGTTCCTCGACGCCGTGGTCGAGAGCGTGCCGGCCATGCTCGTGGTCAAGGACGGCAAGGATGGCCGGTTCGTCCTGATCAACCGAACGGGCGAGGAACTGCTAGGCGTTCCACGCGAGATGCTCATCGGCCGAAGCGACGCCGATTTCTTCCCCGCCGACCAAGCGGCCGCTTTCGCCGAGATGGACCGCAGGGTTTTGGACAGCGATCGCGTCTGGGTGATCGACGAGGAGCCGCTCAGCACGCCGCACAACGGCGACCGCTGGCTGCAGACCAAGAAGATCGCCATCCCCGGCGAAGGCGACGAAAAGCTGCTGCTGATCGTCAGCGAGGACATCACCGAGCGAAAGAAGTCCGCCGCGGCGCTGGAGGCCGCGCTGCAAAGCGCCCAAGCCGCCAGCATCGCCAAAACCGAATTCCTGGCCAATATGAGCCACGAAATCCGCACGCCGCTGAACGGCGTGTTGGGCATGGCGCAGGTGCTGGCGCAGACCGAGCTTACCGCCCGCCAGCGCGAGATGATGGACGTGATCCTGAACTCGGGCCGCGTGCTCAACGCGCTGCTCAGCGACATTCTCGACCTGGCCAAGGTTGAGGCCGGCGAAGTCGAGGTGGAAACCGCCCCGTTCAGCCTTCGCACCAGTATCGGAGCGTCGGCGGCCACTTTCGAAGGCCTGGCGCACCAGAAGGGCCTGACCTTCTCGCTCGACTTCGGGCCGGGCTTCCAGGACCGCGTCGTCGGCGACGCCCTGAAGCTGAGCCAGATCGTCAACAACCTGATCAGCAATGCGGTGAAGTTCACCAACGAGGGCGGCGTGGCCGTCCGCGCCGAGACCCGTCGGGCTCAGGACGGCGCCGTCGAGCTGACGGTCGAGGTCGAGGATAGCGGCGAAGGCTTCTCGCCCGAGGTGCAGGCCAGTCTGTTCGAGCGCTTCGTCCAGGGCGACGGCTCGATCACGAGACGGTTTGGCGGGTCGGGACTTGGCCTGTCGATCGCCCTGCGCTTCGCGAAACTCATGGACGGCGACATCACTTGCCAATCGACGCCGGGCGAGGGCGCGACCTTCCGCTTCACCGCCCGGCTCGCGCCGGCGCAGGCCGAGGCGCCAGCGCCGGTCCGCCGCGCCGCGCCCACGCCGCCAATCGAGCGGCTTCGCGTGCTGTTCGCCGAGGATCATCCCACCAACCAGCGCGTGGTCGAGTTGATGCTGGGCGAGACCGCCGACTTGGTCGTGGTCGAGAACGGCGAGGTCGCCCTTCAGGCCTTCGAGAGCCAGACGTTCGATATCGTTCTGATGGACACCCAGATGCCGGTGATGGATGGGCTGACGGCCATCCGCGCCATCCGTGCACGCGAACAAGCGCAGGACGGCGGCCGCATCCCAATCATATCCCTGACCGCGAACGCCATGCCGCACCAGGTGGAGGCCTGCCTGCAGGCCGGCGCCGACCTGCACCTGGCCAAGCCGATCACGGTGGCCGCCCTGTTCGAGAGCATCGCCGCGGCGGCGGAGCTGGCGGCCCAAACGGGCGAGATGGGCCGCGCCGCCGGAGCCTTGAGCGCATCCGAGCGCTGAGACGCTCGAACCCACATCAAGGCCAAGGTCGACTTGGACGGCCCTCCAAGCCTTGAGGTCTTCTAGGCCGCGTCCAGGTCCAGCGAATAGCCGGCCGAGCGCACGGTGCGGATCGGGTCGCCGTCGGACGAGCCGTTGAGCGCCTTGCGCAGGCGGCCGATGTGGACGTCGACCGTGCGGGCCTCGACATAGACGTCCGAACCCCAGACCGCGTCCAGCAGCTGTTCGCGGCTGAACACCCGGCCCGGGTGCTGCATCAGATAGTCGAGCAGGCGGAACTCGGTCGGGCCCAGGTGGATCTCCTTGCCGTTCCGCTTCACGCGGTGGGCGACGCGGTCGATCACGATGTCGCCGACCGTGATGCGGTCGTCGGCCAGGCCCGGACGGATGCGGCGCATGACGGCCCGGACGCGGGCGGTCAGCTCGACCATCGAGAACGGCTTGACCACGTAGTCATCGGCGCCGGTGTCGAGGCCGCGGATGCGATCGCTCTCCTCGCCGCGCGCCGTCAGCATGATGATCGGCACATTGCGGGTCTCGGCCCGGCCGCGCAGGCGGCGGCAGACCTCGATGCCCGACACCTTGGGCAGCATCCAGTCGAGGATCACGAGGTCCGGCGCGCGTTCGCTGGCCAGGGTCAGGGCTTCCTCGCCATCGCCGGCGACGGCGACGCGGTAGCCTTCCTTGTCGAGATTGTAGTGGAGCAGGGTGGCCAGGGCGTCTTCGTCTTCGACCACCAGGACGTAGGGAGTCACTTCAGGTCGCCTCCAGCCTTACTGCGCAACGACGTCGAGCTTGGGACGCTGGGACACCAGTTCCTCGCCCGTCAGCTCGAAGTGGATGATCTCGGCGATGTTGGTGGCGTGGTCGCCGATGCGTTCCAGGTTCTTGGCCACGAACAGCAGATGAGCGCAGGCGTTGATCGTGCGCGGGTCGCCCATCATGTAGGTCAGCAGCTCGCGGAAGATCGAGTTGTAGTGCTCGTCCACTTCCTCGTCGCGGCTCCACACGCCGATGGCGCGCTGCAGGTCCGAGGTGGTGTAGGCGTCGAGCACGTCCTTGAGGCGGCCCTGGACCAGCTTGCCCATCCGCTCGATCGAGCGGGTCAGGGCGGTCATCGGGTCGGCCTCGGTCAGGATCAGCGCGCGCTTGCCGATGTTCTTGGCCATGTCGCCGCAGCGTTCCAGGCTCATCGAGATCTTCAGGGCGGCGACGGCGTGGCGCAGGTCCACGGCCATCGGCTGGCGCAGGGCGATCAGGCGGAAGGCCTTGCGCTCGATCTCGGCCTGCAGGGCGTCCAGGCGCTCGTCGCCCTGGACCACGGCCTGGGCCAGCGGGCCGTCGCGGCGAGCGATGGCGGCGATGCAGTCGGCGACTTGGCTTTCGGCGATGCCGCCCATCCGCGTCACTTCCGCGGTCAGGTGGGCCAGCTCTTCGCCGTAGGATTTGACGGTATGTTCGGTCATGTTGGTGTCCCTCCCCGCCGGATCAGCCGAAGCGGCCGGTGATGTAGTCTTGCGTGCGGCTGTCGCGAGGATTGGTGAACATCTCCTCGGTCGGGCCGCTCTCGACCAGCTTGCCGAGGTGGAAGAAGGCCGTGCGCTGCGAGACGCGGGCGGCCTGGGCCATCGAGTGGGTGACGATGACGATGCAGAACTGGCTGCGCAGCTCGTCGATCAGCTCCTCGATCTTGGCGGTGGCGATCGGGTCGAGGGCCGAGCAGGGCTCGTCCATCAGGATCACTTCGGGCGACACGGCGATCGCGCGGGCGATCACGAGGCGCTGCTGCTGACCGCCCGAGAGGCCCGTGCCGGGCTGGTGCAGGCGATCGGCGACTTCGTTCCAGAGACCGGCCTTCTTCAGGCTGCTCTCGACGATGGCTTCCAGCTCGACCTTGCCGGTGGCCAGGCCGTGGATGCGCGGGCCGTAGGCGACGTTCTCGAAGATCGTCTTGGGGAACGGGTTCGGCTTCTGGAACACCATGCCGACGCGCGAGCGCAGGACGACCGGGTCGACGCTGCGAGCGTTGACGTCGGCGCCGTCGATCTCGATCGAGCCCTCGACGCGGGCCGAGGGGATCGTGTCGTTCATGCGGTTGATGCAGCGCAGGAAGGTCGACTTGCCGCAGCCCGACGGGCCGATGAAGGCGGTCACGGACTTGGCCGGGATGTCGATGTTGACGTCGAACAGCGCCTGCTTGTCGCCGTAGAACACCTTGACGTCGCGGGCCTTGATCTTGGGCTCGCCAACCGGGGCGGCGGCGCTGGCCGGAGGCACGGCGGTCTGGATCACCGGGGTGCCGGCGGTGTCGTCGGGGCTTTGGACGGTCATGGCGTGTCCGCGCAGAAGAGGATGAGCGAGAGGGTTCAGGATCTGGGTCATGTGAAACCTACCAGCGGCGCTCGAAGCGGCGGCGCAGGATGACGGCCGCGGCGTTCATGATGATCATGAAGACGAGAAGGACGATGATGGCCGCGGCGGTGCGCTCGTGGAAGGCGCGTTCGGACGCATTCTCCCAGATGAACACCTGCACCGGCAGGACGGTGGCGGCGCCGGTGAAGCCTTCGGGCACGCCGGGCACGAACGAGACCATGCCGATCATCAGCAGCGGAGCGGTCTCGCCCAGGGCGTGGGCCAACGACAGGATCGCGCCGGTCATCACGCCGGGCATGGCCAGCGGCAGCACGTGGTGGAAGACCGTCTGGGTCTTCGACGCGCCGACGCCCAGGGCGGCCTCGCGGATCGAGGGCGGCACGGCCTTCAGGGCCGAGCGGGTGGCGATGATCACCGTCGGCAGGGCCATCAGGGCCAGCACGAGACCGCCAACCAGCGGCGAGCTGCGCGGCACGTTCAGCCAGTTGATGAACAGCGCCAGGCCCAGGAGGCCGTAGACGATCGAGGGCACGGCCGCGAGGTTGTTGATGTTCACCTCGATGACGTCGGTCCAGCGGTTCTTCGGGGCGAACTCTTCCAGATAGACGGCGGCCATCACGCCCACCGGCACCGCGATCAGGGCGGTGATGATCAGCATCATGGCCGAGCCGACTACCGCGCCCAGCACGCCGGCCTGTTCGGGCTCGGTCGAGTCGGAGTTGGTGAAGAAGGCGAAGTTGAAGCCCGACTTGATCGCGCCGGCCTTTTGCAGCTGGTCCAGCCAATCGAGCTGCTGGTTGTCCAGCTTGCGGTCGCCCTCGGCGGTCGAGCGCTTCAACTCGCCCTTGAAATAGAGGTCGGCGTCGGCCTTCAGCGGGCCGGAGACGTCGATCGTCTTGCCGATCAGGCTCTGGTCGGCCTTCAGCTTGTTCAGCAGTTGGAAGCCGAAGTCGCGCGAGACCAGGTCCTGGACCTTGGTCGAGACCGTGCCCAGGTCGTCGTCCTGCACGCCCAGCTTCTTCATCACCGCCTCGGCGACGATGTAGTCGTAGTTGACGCCCGACAGGTCGGACGTGTCGATGCGGTCCGGGTTCAGATAGACCGGCACGCTCAGGGTGTGGGTCTCGAACGTCGTGTAGCCCTGGGCCACGATGCGGCCCACCAGCACCACCAGGAACACCATGGCGATGATGATCGCGGCGACGCCTTGGGCCTTGAACAGGCGCTCGGCGCGGTGACGCTTCTTCAGACGGTCGTCGGCGGCCGAGAAGGCCGAGCGCGGGGCGGCCGCGCCGAGGGTCGCGTCAGTCATATTGTTCCCGGTACTTCTGGACGATGCGCAGGGCGATGATGTTCAGGCACAGCGTCACCACGAAGAGGGTGAGGCCGAGACCGAAGGCCGACAGGGTCTTGGGGCTGTCGAATTCCTGGTCGCCGGTGAGCAGGGTGACGATCTGGACGGTGACGGTGGTCACGGTGTCGAGCGGATTGACGGTCAGCTTGGCCTGCAGGCCGGCGGCCATGGTCACGATCATGGTCTCGCCGACGGCGCGGGAGATCGCCAGCAGCATGGCGGCCATGATGCCCGGCAGGGCGGCCGGCAGGACGACCTTCTTGACCGTCTCCGACTTGGTGGCGCCCATGGCGTAGCTGCCGTCGCGCAGGCTTTGCGGCACGGCGTTGATGATGTCGTCCGACAGCGAGGAGACGAACGGGATCAGCATGATCCCCATCACCACCCCGGCCACCAGGGCCATCTGGTTCTGGACTTCCATCAGGTAGGTGGCGATCGGACCGGGCGGCAGGGCCGCGCCGATGGCGTTGAAGCCGGCGCGGAACAGCGGACCGACGGTCAGGGCGGCGAAGAAGCCATAGACCACGGTCGGGACGCCGGCCAGGATCTCGAGCAGCGGCTTGACCACGCCGCGCACGCCGCGGTTGGCGTATTCCGACAGGTAGATCGCCGAATAGAGGCCGATCGGCGCGGCGACCAGCATGGCGATCAGCATGATCAGGAAGGTGCCGGCGAACAGCGGCACCGCGCCGAAGGCGCCCGCCGAGGCGACCTGGTCGGCGCGCATGGCGATCTGCGGGCTCCACTCGGTCCCGAACAGGAACGAGATCGGATTGACGCTCTGGAAGAAGCGCCAGCTTTCCCAGACCAGCGACAGCACGATGCCCAGGGTGGTCAGCACGGCGGCGACCGAGCAGCCGATCAGCACCACGCCGATCCAGCCTTCGACCCGGTTGCGGGCGCGGAATTCTGCGGAGATGCGCGGGAACGCCAGCAGGAAGCCGGCCAGGGCCAGCACCGCCGAGGCGCCCAGGACGCCGACCTTCAGGACGGTCTCGATGCGCTTGGCCTCGGCGACCTTGGCGTCCAGCGCGGTCTTCAGCTCGCCTTCGTAGGTCACCTCGCTGGGCGACTTGCCGGCGGCGATCGCGCGGGCGTCGCTATAGAAGACGTCCTGGCGGTCGACCTCCAGCGCCTGCACGGCGGCGGGACGGCTGGACTGCAGGATCGCGTCCTCGACGCGACCGCCGAACATCACGCCCAGCAGCAGCAGGAGGGCGGCGGGTACGCCGGCCCACAGGGCCGCATAGGTCCCGTAGTAGTCCGGCAAGGAATGGAGGACGCGCGCGCGTCCTCCCGCGGTGGCCACGGCGCGACGGCGGCCGGCCACGAAGGCCGCGCCCGAGAACAGCGCCAGGATAAGGAGCGAAAGCCAGGTCAGCATGCGTGAAGCTAATCTTGCGCCAAAGTGTCGAAGGTTCCGCAGGATCGCGGCCTTCCCCCGGCCCCGATCTATGACGGGCCGGCGCTGTGCTTATGCGACAGTTAGATGACAGTTTGACGACAGTGGCCGGTTAACGCGCCGAAACCTCGGAATCAGGCCTCCGAAGGGGCGGGCGCGCCGGCCGGCGGAACCGCTTCGACGCCGGCCCGGGCCATCGGGAGATAGACGCTGAAGGTCGCGCCTTCGCCCTTCACGCTCTCCACGCTCAGGCCGCCCCGGTGGCGGTTCATGATGTGCTTGACGATCGCCAGGCCAAGGCCGGTGCCGGATCGCTCGCCGCTCTTCTGGCCCTCGACCCGATAGAAGCGCTCGGTCAGTCGCGGCAGGTGCTCGCGCGCGATGCCCGGGCCGCGGTCGGTGACGCGCAGGACGGCGTAGCGTTCGGCCGGATCGTGGTCGGGCGTTAGCAACGACATGCGGGGGGCGGCGGAGTCGCGCGGCGTGGCGGCCGCCTCGGCGGACAGGCCAGGGAAGATCTCGACCCGCACCGTCCCGCCCTTGGGCGTATACTTGATGGCGTTGTCGATCAGGTTCTGGATCACCTGGATGATCTGGTCGCGGTCGCCATCGACCACCGCTCCGCCGCGTGGCGGCAGCACGGGATCAAAGGTCACGGCCTTGTCCTTGGCCTGCGGCGCCAGGGCGTCGATCACGTCGACGGCGGCCATGGCTAGGTCAACGCGACCGAGCGGCGCGATGTGCTCGTTCAGCTCGATCCGCGACAGGCTCATCAGGTCGTCGATCAGGCGCGACATCCGCTCGGCCTGGGCCAGCATGATGGCCAGGAACTTGTCGCGCGCGCCCGGGTCGTCCTTGGCGTGGCCGCGCAGGGTCTCGATGAAGCCTGACAGCGAGGCCAGCGGGGTGCGCAGCTCGTGGCTGGCGTTGGCCAGGAAGTCGGCGCGCGTGCGCTCGCTGCGCCGCGCGTCGGTCTCGTCGCGCAAGGCCAGCAGAGCCAGGCGAGAACGGCCGGGGGCGTCCTTCAACGGCCGCACATAGGCCAGCCAGGCGCGCCCCTGGGTTCCGCCGGTCTCGAACTCGGCCACGCCCTCCAGCCCCCCGAACAGGGCCTCGTCGACGGCTTCCAGCACACGCGGGTTGCGAACCGCCGTGACCAGCAGCTGGCCGGGATGCTGAATCTTGAAGAGTTCGCGCGCGGCGGCGTTGGCGAACAGGAAGCGTCGGCCGGTCAGATCGTCGGCCTCTTCGGCCGCGATCACCATCAGCGGATCGGGCAACCGGTCGAGAATGGCCGCGAAGGGCGGGATCGCCTCCGTCGCCGCGACGGGCGCGAGCGGCGCGCCTGTAGCCGCCGGCGCTTGGCGCGCCTGGTCGCGCTTCGCCAGCCAATAGCCGGCGCCGGCGGCGGCCGTGGCGGCGACGGCCGCCGGAAACGGCTGGGCCATGCCGACGGCCATCAGGCCGAGGATGGCGCCCGGGCCCACGAGCACGGGCCAGAAGGCGCTAGGGCGGCGACTCTCCGAACCTTCGGGGGACGTGTTCGCCAGCGGCATGGGGTTGCTCATGGTCTCGAGCGTGAAGCGATTCGACGAAGCAGATATGGCGCCCCGCCAAGCCATGCGATAGACGGTTGGCGCCTTAGTACGTGTCGCGAGCGAGACTCACCGCATTTTCGCCGCAACGTGACCCGAATTAGGTGCGCCAGTTTCTATCGAGGTGTCGTTCGTAATGCAGCGCAAGGTCCTGGTCGCGACGGTCGCGGCCGCTCCTCTTCTGGCCATGGCTTTCGCCGCGTCGGCGGAAACCTCGGTCTCCAACGCGCGTACGACGCCGATCGCGACAAGCACGGCGACGGGCACGGCGGCGGACGATATCCGGATCACCGCGGATGGCTCGATCAAGCCGACCGCCGCCGGCGCGATCGTCACGATCGACAGCAACAACAAGGTCGTGAACCTCGGCACGCTCTCCACCACGGGCGTCAACGACAGCGTCGGCGTGCTGATCATCGGCGGCCGGACGGGCGGCCTGACCAACTCGGCCACGATCTCGCTGCTCGAGGACTACACCCCCACCGACAGCGACAGCGACGGCGATCTGGACGGTCCGTTCGCCCAGGGCTCGAACCGATTCGGCATCCGCCTGACCAACGCCGGGACCTTCACCGGCGACATCCTCAACGATGCGGCCGGGATCATCAGCATCGAAGGCAACAATTCGGCGGGCATCCTGCTGGAAGGCCCGGTCGTCGGGAACGTCACCAGCCTCGGCAACATCAATGTCGTCGGCGACAACGCGCGCGGCGTCCGCATCGCCGCGCCGGTCACCGGCAAGGTCACGCTGGGCGGCGCGATCAGCGTCCAGGGCGTCGGCGCGACGGCCCAGGATATCGGCGCCAACATCAATGGAGCGCTGGTGCTGCAAGGCTCCGCCAGCGCCACCGGCTACCGTTCGACCTCGCGGCCGAGCACGCTGGACGCCCTGAACAAGCTTGACGCCGACGACCTGCTGCAGGGCGGGCCCGCCGTGCGGGTCGCCGGCGACGTCACGGGCGGCGTCCTGCTGCAGGGCTCCAACTATTCGAGCAAGGTCGGTACGGACGGCAACACCGTGATCACCTCGGTGACGTCCAGCAACACCGGGTCGTCGAGCATCAGCGTCTTCGGCTCGGCGCCCGCGTTACAGATCGGCTCGACCAGCCAGAACGTGACCCTGGGCGCGGTTGGGACCGGCGACAACGCCTTCGGCCTGATCGCCAAGGGTACGATCAGCGCCGCTGGGGTCTATAACGGCGTCACGGCCACGGCGCTCTCGGTCGGCGCGGGCGGCGGCCGCACGACCACGCTCGCCGGCGGCCTGCGCAATGATGGGCAGATCACGGCCGGCAGCTACGAGGCCGACTCGACGGGCGTGATCCTCAACAGTGGCGCGATCGTCGACCAGGTGCTGAACCGCGGCTCGATCGGCGTCACCGCCTCGTCCTTCGCCGCCTCGGGCGTGACCGCCTCGGCCCGCGCCGTGGTGTTCGGGGCCGGCTCCACCGCCTCCACCCTGAACAACAGCGGCACGATCGGCGCCTCGCGCACCGGCGAAACCGGCGACGCCATCGCCGTGCTCGATCAGGCCGGAACCCTCAAGACGATCACCAATACCGGCGCGATCCGCGCCGCCGTCGGCGCGCCGCAGTTCAAGTCGGACGGTACGACGGCCACGGTGACGGCCGCCGGCAAGGCGATCGCGCTCGACCTGCGAGCCAACAATTCGGGCGTGACCTACACCCAGACGGGGCCGACCAGCTTCACCTCGACCAGCACGTTCCCGAGCACCGACACCGTCACCAGCACCGACAGCACCACGGTCACCGGGACGCCGACCACCGTCGGCGACGTGCTGTTCGGCGGCGGAAACGACACCCTGAACCTGGCGAGCGGCACCCTGGTGGGCGCCATGTCGTTCGGCGCGGGCCAAGACCGCCTGTCGATCACCAACGGCGCCGTGGCCCTGGGCAACCTGACCGACAGCGACGGCCGGCTCGACATCTCGGTGGCCAACGGCAGCCTGGGAATCCTGAACAGCGAGACGATCAACGTCAGCAGCCTGAACATCGGCTCCAGCGGCAAGGTGCTGTTCTCGGCCGATCCGGCGGCCGGAACCGCCACCAAGCTGGTCGTCTCCGGCTCCACCACGATCGCGTCCGGGGCCGAACTGGGCATCCGCCTGGCCAATCTGGTCAAGCAGCCCACCACTTTCACGGTGATCCAAGGCTCGAACATCACCTCCGGCACGTTCGGCAACGGCCTGCTGGCGCAGTCGCCCTACCTTTACGTGGCCACCAGCCGCGCCGACGCCAACAACGTCTATATCGACGTCCGCCGCCGCAGCGCGTCGGAGATCGGCTTCAACAAGGCCGAGACCTCGGCCTATGACGCCGTGTTCTCGGCGCTCGGCACGGACTCGGCCCTGGCCAGCGCGTTCCTGAACCAGGGCACGCGCGACGGCTTCCGCGACCTCTACGACCAGATGCTGCCCGATCAGGGCGAGGGCCTGTTCTCGGCCCTGCAGTCCGTGAACCAGCAGATCTCGGCCGCGACCATGTTCCGCCCCGATCCGGGCGACCGCTATGGCCCCGACAGCCTGTGGGTCCAGGAGATCACCTCGCTGACCCGTCGCGACACCGGCGAGACCCTGGGCTCGGACACCCAGGCCTTCGGCTTCGTCGCCGGCTACGAGGCCATGGGCGACGCGGGCGGGGCGCTGGGCGTGACGCTGGCCTACGCCAGCCTTGAAGAGCACGACACGGTCGCCAAGGTGGGCGAGCACACCACCGCCTCGTTCGTCCAGACAGGAGCTTACTGGCGCCGTTCGGTCGGCGGCTGGCGCTTCAACGCCGGCGGCGGCGTGGGCTACGGCTTCTTCAACGGCGACCGTCGCTTCATCGCGCCGGACACCAACGCCGACGGCGTGGCTGACCTCGTCCTGAAGAACACCGCCGACTGGAAGGGCCTGACCTCCAACGCCTATGCGGGCGTCGCCTACGAGGCCAAGGCGGGCCGCTTCTTCGCCCGTCCCGAAGGCCGCCTCGACTATGTCTGGCTGCGCGAGGGCAAGCGCGCCGAAAGCGGCGGCGGCAAGGGTTTCGACCTGAACGTCGACAAGCGCACCTCCAGCAACCTCAGCGGCGAGCTGGGCCTGGTCCTGGGCGCCGACTTCGGCAAGGCCGTGTGGTGGCGACCGGAAGTCCGCGTCGGCTACCGTCAAACCCTGGCCGGTTCGGTCGGCGACACCGTCGCCAGCTTCCAGGGCGGCAATCCGTTCACTCTGGCGGCTTTGAACGACAAGGACGGGGCGGTGACCGCCGCGGTTTCGCGCTGCGCGCCGGCACGCCGATGTCCTATCTGGCCCTCGAAGGCGGCGTCGAAGCGACCAAGAAGCAGAAGCGCTACAACCTGCGCCTGGCCGGACGTGCGATGTTCTAAAGCGCGTTTGGGGTCGCAGGCTCTCGTCGCGGCGGGAGCCCCATTCCCCTTTTGAGCGCCGCTCTCCACGACAAAACTGCGCCTGCGGTGCGACGCCGCAGGGGTCTTTGCGGCCGCGCCTTTTGCGCGCCTGATAAACCGCCGCGCGAATGTCGCGCTCGCCGCCACCGCTCCGCGGCTCTCGGCGGTATTGATCCGTAAACGGATAATTAGTCGGTAAGCGTATGAATTCCCGTGAGGATTCACTGGATTCTCCGCATCGCTCAGCCGCGCCTTCAGAAAAACTCACGGCTGGCGGTCCCAAATCTCTATTTCAGAGCTAGGAATAATCGTTTTCCCTAGCTCGGCAGGCCGACCCGCTCAGCGGCGTCGAGAGGGGACTAAACATGATCAAGCCAACCAAGATCGTCTTCCGCGCCGCGCTGATCGCCGGCGTCTCCCTGCTGGCCACCGCCGGCGCGGCTTCCGCCCAGACGGCGGCGCCGACGCCCGAGGAGGCCGCCGCGCGCATCGCCGCGCTCGAGGCTCAACTGGCCGCGCTGCAGCAGCAGGTCGCCGACCTGAAGGCCTCGACCACCGCCAGCTTCAAGGATGTCCGCGCCACCCAGAGCGCCACGACCGTCAGCATCGCCGGCGGCAAGCCGACCATCGCCTCGGGCGACGGCGCCTACAGCGCCACCCTGCACGGCGTGATGCAGCTCGACACCGCCCACTACTTCCAGGACAAGGGCCTGCCGGCGGTGATCGGCAACGGCCGCGACCTGAACAACGGGACCAACTTCCGCCGCGCCCGCCTCGGCGTCGACGGCAAGTTCGCCAAGGTGTTCGACTATTCGATCCTGCTGGACTTCGGCGGCGCCGGCACCGACGGCTCGGGCGTGCTGCAGGAGCTGTACCTCCAGTACAATTACGCCCCGTTCAAGGTTCGCGTCGGCGCTTTCGCCCCGAACCTTGGCCTCGAGGACGCCGCCTCGACGAACGGCTCGCTATTCCCCGAGCGCCCCTCCCCCGCGGAAGCCGCCCGGGGCCTGGCCGGCGCCGATCGCCGGATCGCCCTGCAGGCCCAGACCGTGGGCGAGCGCTGGATCCTGTCCGGCGCCGTGACCGGGGCCAAGGCCGGCGACGGCCAGACCTTCGACGAGCAGCTCGGCTATCTTGCGCGCCTGGCGGGCACGCCGTTCAAAGGCCAGGACTGGCTGATCCATGTCGGCGCGAACGCAAGCGTCGTGGCCACGCCCGCCCAGACCGCGGCCCTCAGCGGCGCCTATCCGATCACCATCCAGGATCGCCCGGAGCTTCGCGTCGACGGCCAGCAGCTGATCGGCACGGGCGCGATCGACGCCAAGGGCGCGCGCCACTACGGCCTGGAACTGGCGGCCCAGAAGGCCAATTTCCTGATCCAGGGCGAGTACTTCGACTACAAGATCGATCGCCGCAATCCGGCCGCTGGGGTCAGCGATCCCAAGTTCACGGGCTGGTACGTGGAAGGAGGCTGGGTGCTGACCGGCGAGGCCCGCAAGTACAACGCCGCCAACTTCGCGTTCGACGCCCCGGCGATCACCAACCCCTTCGATCCGAAGAAGGGCAAGTGGGGCGCCTGGGAGCTGGCCGCGCGCTACTCGGTCCTCGACCTCAACCACCACGAAAACGCCACCCTGGCCGCCGATCGCGTGCGGGGCGGCGAGCAGACCATCTGGACAGCCGGCCTGAACTGGTTCCCCAATTCGGTGACCAAGTTCTCGCTCGACTATCTGGATGTCGACATCGACCGCAAGGATCCGGCCGGCGGCCTCCTGCCGCTCAGCCAAAGCTATCAGGCGATCAACTTCCGCAGCCAGTTCGCGTTCTAGTCCAAAGGACCGCCCGCGTCGCAAAGCGAAGATCGCGGGGCGGGCGGTCCCCTCAACCTCTTCTCCCTTAAATCCAGAAAGGATCGCGCCCATGAGCGACACCCTCAAAGCTCCCTCTCGACGCGGCTTGATGGCCGGCGCCGGCGCCGGGGCCGCGACCTTGATGGCGGGCGGCCTAGCCCACGCCCAGGCCAAGCCGGTCACCCTGCTGAACGTCAGCTACGACCCGACCCGCGAGCTCTACAAGGACGTCAACGCCGCCTACGCCAAGTACTGGAAGGAAAAGGTCGGCCAGACCCTGACGATCAACCAGAGCCACGGCGGCTCGGGCAAGCAGGCCCGCTCCGTGATCGATGGCCTGCAGGCCGACGTGGTCACGCTTGCGCTCGCGTATGACATCGACGAGATCGCCGCGAGGGCCAAGCTGCTGCCCGCCAACTGGCAGTCGCGCCTGCCGCAGAACTCGACGCCCTACACCTCGACGATCGTGTTCCTGGTCCGCAAGGGCAATCCCTGGAAGATCAAGGACTGGCCGGACCTGATCAAGCCGGGCGTCGACGTCATCACGCCGAACCCGAAGACCTCGGGCGGGGCCCGCTGGAACTATCTGGCGGCCTGGGCCTGGGCGCTGAAACAGCCGGGCGGCAACGCCGCCAAGGCCGAGACCTATCTGCGCAACCTGTTCGACCACGTGCCGGTGCTGGACACCGGCGCGCGGGGCGCGACGACCACCTTCACCCAACGCGGGATCGGCGACGTCCTGCTGGCCTGGGAGAACGAGGCGTTCCTGGCCCAGGAGGAGCTGCCGGGCAAGTTCGACATCGTCTATCCGTCGATCTCGATCCTGGCCGAGCCGCCGGTGGCCCTGGTCGACAAGAACGTCGACCGCCACAAGACCCGCACGGTGGCCGAGGGGTATCTCAACTTCCTCTACAGCCCGCTGGCCCAGGATCTGATCGGCAAGAACCACTATCGCCCGCGCAACGCGGCCGTAGCGGCCAAATACGCCAACAAGTTCAAGCAGATCCCGCTGGTCACGATCGACGACACCTTTGGCGGCTGGAAGAAGGCCCAGGCCACCCACTTCGCCGACGGCGGCGTCTTCGACAAGATCTACCAGCCCAAGTAGGGGCGGCTTCGAGGTCCGCCCGCACCGGGAAGCGCGGGCGGGCTTCCAGCGAGCGCGACGGAGGACAGCCTTCCTCCCCCTTCGCGCGCACGGCGGGAGTCATCGCGACTCCCGCCGTTTCTTTTTGGGATTGACCTATGTTTGGAACCCGACACGATCGAGTACGTTGAGCGTCCACGGGGCGGTGGAGCTAATTGCAGGCATGGACGACTACTCGGAATCGCGACGCGCCGGCGACCGCCTGGCCGCCGGGCATGGCATCGACGATCCTTTCGCGGCGGCGATCCGCGCGACACGGATGGCGATGATCGTCACCGACGCCGCCCAGGCCGACAATCCGATCATCTTCGCCAACGACGCTTTTCTGAAACTGACCGGCTACACGCGCGACGAGGTCATCGGCCGCAATTGCCGCATGCTGCAAGGCCCCGAGACCAGTCGCGAGGCCGTACAGAAGTTGAGCGCGGCGATCGCCGCCGGCGAAGACGTCAATGTCGAGCTCCTCAACTATCGCAAGGACGGCTCCACCTTCTGGAACGCCCTCTACGTCTCGCCGGTGCGCAATACGGTCGGCGAGATTGTCTATTTCTTCGGGTCGCAACTCGACGTCACCGACAAGAAGACCGCGGAGGCCCGCGTCCGCGAACGTCGTGACGACCTCGAGCAGGTCGTCGAGGCCCGGACGCGCGAGCTGACCGACGCCCTGGAGCAGAAGACCGCCCTGCTCCACGAGGTCGACCACCGGGTGAAGAACAACCTGCAGCTCATCTCCAGTCTGTTGCTGCTGCAGACACGTCGCGTGCCCGACCCGGACCTGAAGGCCTCTCTGAAAGGGATGCTGGGGCGCGTGAACGCCATCGCCACCGTGCATCGGCGGCTGTTCCAGAGCGAGGACGTCGAGCGTTTCGACGTGTCGGCCTTCATCCGCGACATGGTCGCCGACCTGATGGGCTCGGCCGCCCGGGACGACATCGAGATTCAGCTGGACCTCGAGCGGGTCGACATCCCCGCCGCCAAGGCCGCGCCTTTCGCGCTGGTGGTCAACGAGCTGCTGACCAACGCGCTGCGGCACGGCTTCCCCGAGGGTCGTGGCGGCCGGATCTTTGTCGGCGTCAGCCGCCTCAACGGCGACTTCCGGATCGAAATCGCCGACAACGGCGTTGGTAGCGACAAGCAGGCCACGGGATTTGGCCTGACGATTGTTCAGTTGCTGTGCCAGCAGTTGAAGGCGAAGTGCGAAACGACCGATGCTCAACCGGGAACCCAGGTGGTCATTCTGGTTCCGGTGAACGGTGCGCACTGATGGAAGACAGGACTTTGAAAATGAGCGGCCGTGCGCTCGAGGTGTTGATCGTCGAGGATGAAATGCTCTTGGCCATCGAGCTGGAGCACCTGATCGAAGAGGTCGGGTGTCATCCGCTGGGCTGCGCCATGAGCTCGGAAGAGGCCGTCACCCTGGCCCAACAGCTGCATCCTGATCTGGCGCTGGTGGACGTCCATCTCAGCGATGGTCCCACCGGCGTCGACGTCGCTCGGAAGATCTCCCAGGACTGCGGCGGCGTCGCCCTGTTCATGACCGCCAACGTCAAGCGGCTGCCCGAGGACTTCGCCGGGGCTTGCGGCGTGATCGGCAAACCCTATTCCGAACACGGCGTGAAGACGGCTCTGTCCTATCTGAACCATTGTCTGCGAGAAGGTCATGCCCCGGGCCCAGCTCCGGTGGGCCTGACCCTGGCGCCCGCCTACGTGACGCTCTGGGGTCTGGACCAGACTCTGGCCCAGTCGGCCTAGATGGCCGTCTCGCCGGTCGCCGCGACCGTCGGCACGATCGCGGCCCTGCTGTCGATCACCAGCTTCGCGCCGCAAATCCTGAAGATCTGGCGGGAAAAGGACGCTTCGGCCGTCTCGCTTCGGACCTATGTCGTCACGGTCGCCGGCTTCTCCTGCTGGATCGCCTACGGGATCATGATCAACGCCTGGCCGGTGATCGCGTCCAACATCGCCTGCCTGCTGATGTCCGGCGCGGTGCTGGCCATGAAGTGGCGCTTCGAGCGGCGCGGTTAAACTCAGCGTTTTTGGTGACAGGGGGGGCGGGGTCCGCTATCGAGGCGCGCCTAATTTCCCTTCGAGGATCGCCGCCTTGACCGACGTCGCCGAGGAAGCCGGCTGGGCCACCGCCAAGACCCTGGCCGAGGCCCTGCCCTACATCCAGATCTACGACCGCGAGACGGTCGTGATCAAATACGGCGGCCACGCCATGGGCCAGGAAGAGGTCGCCAAGGTCTTCGCCGCCGACGCCGTGCTGCTGAAGCTTCTGGGCGTGCATCCGGTGGTCGTCCACGGCGGCGGCCCGCAGATTAGCCGCATGCTCGACAAGGCCGGCGTGAAGTCGACCTTCGTCGACGGCCTGCGCGTGACCGACGCGGCGACGATGGAAGTGGCCGAAATGGTCCTGTCCGGCGCGATCAACAAGGAAATCGCCAACTGGATCACCCAGGCCGGCGCCGAGGCCGACGTGCGCGGCGTGGGCCTGTCGGGCAAGGATGCGCGCCTGATCACCGCCGAGAAGGTGACCCGGACCAAGAAGGACCCGGACAGCAATATCGAGCAGGTCGTGGACCTCGGCTTCGTGGGCGAGCCGACCAAGATCGACCCGCACATCATCCAGGCCCTGCTGACCTCCGAAACCGACTACATCCCGGTGATCGCGCCTATCGGCGTCTCCGAAGCCGGCGAGACCTTCAACATCAACGCCGACACCGTGGCCGGCGCGCTCGCGGGGGCTCTCAAGGCCAAGCGGATGCTGATGCTGACCGACATCAAGGGCGTGCTCGACGCCAATGGCGAGCTGATCCGCCAGATGACGCTGGACGAGGCGCGCGACCTGATCACGTCGGGCGTCGCCACCGGCGGCATGATCCCGAAACTGGAGAACGCCATCCACGCCGTGGAATCGGGCGTCGAGGCCGTGGTCATCCTCGATGGCCGCCGCCCCCACGCCATGCTGGTCGAGCTCTTCAGCGAACACGGCGCGGGCACGCTCATCTCGAAATGAGCGCCGACCTAACCCACGTCGACACCTGGCTCTTCGACCTCGACAACACCCTGTATCCGCTGGAAAGCGAATTCATGGGGCTGATCGAGGCCAAGATGACCGACTTCGTCCAGCGCGAGACCGGTCTGCCCCGCGACGAGGCGCGGGCGCTGCAGCACAGCTACTTCACCGAGCACGGCACCACCCTGGCCGGGCTGATGATCAACCATGGCCTCGAGCCCAAGCGCTTCCTGGACGAGGTGCACGACGTCGAGATGGATCGGCTGACGCCCGATCCGGCCCTACGCGCGGCGATCGCCCGCCTGCCGGGTCGCCGCCTGATCTTCACCAACGGCTCGCTGGGCCACGCCGAGCGGGTGCTGGCGCATCTTGAGCTGCGCGACCTCTTCTCGGAGGTCTTCGCGATCGAGACGGCGGACTATGTGCCCAAGCCGGCCCTGGCGACCTTCGACAAGATCACCAAGCTGCACGCCATCGATCCGCCGATGACCGCCTTTTTCGAGGACAGCGAGAAGAACCTCGTGCCGGCCGCGCGCCTGGGCATGACCACCGTGCTGGTCGGCCCGCACGCCGCGGCCTCGACCTCGGAACACGTCCATTTCCGCACTCCCGACCTCGCCGAGTTCCTGAGCTCGGCCCGCCTGCAAGGAAATCCCGCATGACCGCCGTCAGCCTGTCTGATCTGCAAACCGAGATCGAAGCCGCCTGGGAAGCCCGCGCCGACGTCTCGGCCGCCACCACCGGTCCGGTCCGCACAGCCGTCGAGGAAGCCCTGCTGCTGCTCGACAGCGGCAAGGCGCGCGTGTCGGAGAAGATCGACGGCGAATGGGTGACGCACCAGTGGCTGAAGAAGGCCGTGCTGCTGTCGTTCCGCCTGAACCCCAACACCGTCATGCGCGCCGGCACGCTGGGCGGCGCCGTGGGCCCCTGGTGGGACAAGGTGCCGAACAAGTTCGACGGCTGGGACGCCCCGCAGTTCGAGGCCGGCGGCTTCCGCGCCGTTCCGGGCGCCATCGTCCGTCGCGGCGCCCACATCGGCAAGAACGTAATCCTGATGCCCTCGTTCGTGAACATCGGCGGCTACGTCGATGAAGGCACGATGGTCGACACCTGGGTCACGGTCGGCTCGTGCGCCCAGATCGGCAAGAACGTCCACCTGTCGGGCGGCGTCGGCATCGGCGGCGTGCTGGAGCCGCTGCAGGCCAACCCGACCATCATCGAGGACAATTGCTTCATCGGCGCCCGCTCTGAAGTCGTCGAGGGCGTGGTCGTCGGCGAAGGCAGCGTACTGTCGATGGGCGTGTTCATCAGCGCCTCGACCAAGATCGTCGACCGCAAGACCGGCCAGGTCCACATCGGCAAGGTCCCGCCCTACAGCGTCGTGGTCCCCGGCAGCCTGCCAGACCCGAACGGCGGCCCCAGCCTCTACTGCGCGGTGATCGTGAAGACGGTCGACGCGCAGACGCGGTCGAAGACGTCGATCAACGACCTGCTGCGGGATTGATTACGGCGTGGTTCCTCCCCCGTGCAACGGGGGAGGTGGCCCAGAGGGCCGGAGGGGGCCAACTCGGCCGACCTCCAACTCGCCCCCTCCGTCGGCTTCGCCGACACCTCCCCCGCGTCGCGGGGGAGGAACTTGAGGCCCTACTTCGTCGCCTCGTTCAGCTGTTTCTTGCTCTCGGCCGCGCCTTCCTTGGCGTCCTGCTTCAGGTCCCTGCCGGCTTCCTTGAGCTCCTGGCCCGCCTCGCCGGCGGCTTCCTTCAGTTCCGCGCCGGTTTCCTTGGCGCTTTCCTTGATCGCCGTGCCGGCTTCCTTGACGTCCGGGTCGTTGGCGATGTTGTGAGCCGCGTCCTTGACGTCAGAGGCGGCGGCCTTGGCGCCCTCCTTCACCTCGGTGGCGTGCTCCTGCGAGCAGGCGGCGAGCGAGAGGGCGGCGGCCCCGGCGGCGATCAGCATCAGCTTGGAACGCATGGTCGTGCTCCTTCTTGGTCGGCTGGATAACGGAGCGCCAAGGTCCAGGTTCCGACTCCGGCTTTTCGCGACGGCCAGAGACGTCTAAACCCCCGCCATGCGCATCGCCTTTCTCGGCACACCCGATTTCGCCGTCACCTGCCTGGCCGAACTCGTCGCTTCCGGCCACGAGATCGTCGCCGTCTACTCCCAGCCCCCCGCGCCGCGCGGGCGCGGCCAGGAGCTGAAGCCATCGCCGGTCCACGCCTTCGCCGAAGGCCTGGGACTGCCGGTCCGCACGCCGGTCTCGATGAAGACCCCGGAAGAGATCGAGGCCTTCAAGGCCCTGGACCTCGACGCCGCCGTCGTCGTCGCCTTCGGCCAGATCCTGGTGAAGGACGTGCTGGAAGCCCCGCGCCACGGCTGCTTCAACCTGCACGCCAGCCTGCTGCCGCGCTGGCGGGGCGCCGCGCCGATCCAGCGGGCGATCATGGCCGGCGATCCGGTCACCGGCGTCCAGGTCATGCGGATGAGCGAGGGCCTCGATGAAGGCCCGATCCTGATGTCCGAGCAGGTCGCCATCGCCGCCGACGACACCGCCGCGACGCTGCACGACAAGCTGGCCACGGTCGGCGCGCGCCTGCTGCCCGTGGCCCTGGCCGCCATCGAGCGCGAGGTGGTCCGCGAGACGCCGCAGAGCGAAGACGGCGTCACCTACGCCAAGAAGATCAAGTCGGCCGAAGCCCGCATCGACTGGACCCGCCCGGCCGCCGAGGTCGACCGTCACATCCGCGGCCTCTCGCCCTTCCCCGGCGCCTGGTTCGAGGCGCCGTCGGAGAAAGGCCCTGTCCGCGTGAAGGCGCTACTGTCGCGCGTCGAGGCGGCTTCCGGCGTGGCGGGAACGGCCTTGGACGACGCCCTGCTGATCGCCTGCGGGGAAGCTTCGATCCGCCTGCTGAAGGCCCAGCGCGAGGGCAAGGGCGTCCAGGACGCCGAGACCTTCACGCGCGGCTTTCCGATCCCGGCGGGAACGGTCCTGGCCTGATGCCCCGCTACCGCCTCCTCGTCGAGTATGACGGCCGCCCCTATGCCGGGTTCCAGGCCCAGGCGACCCTGCCCAGCGTGCAGGGCGCGATCGAGGCGGCGGTGAAGGCCTTCTGCGGGCAGGACGTGCGCATCGCCGCCGCCGGCCGCACCGACACCGGCGTCCACGCGACCGGCCAAGTGGTCCATGTCGACCTCGAAAAGGACTGGCCCGCCCAGACCGTGTTCAACGCCCTCAACGCCCACCTGACCCACGAGGCGGTCTCGATCCTCTCGGCCGAGGTGGCGGAGGGAGACTGGCACGCAAGGTTCTCGGCCAACGAGCGGCGCTATCTCTACCGGATCCTCAACCGCCGCGCCCCACCGGCCCTCGACAAGGGGCGGGTCTGGCACATGAAGAAGGACCTCGACGCCGAGGCCATGCACGCGGCGGCCCAGCACCTGGTCGGCCTGCACGACTTCACGACGTTCCGCGACATGCACTGCCAGTCCAAGAGCCCGGTGAAGACCCTGGACGTCGCCCGCGTGCGCCGGGTCGGCGAGGAGATCCACCTCGATTTCGAGGCGCGCTCGTTCCTGCACCGCCAGGTCCGCTCGATGACCGGCACCCTCGTCGAAGTCGGCGCGGGCCGCTGGACGCCCGACGATGTGAAGGCCGCGCTGGAGGCCAAGGACCGGCGGGAATGCGGCCCGGTAGCGCCGGCGGATGGGCTTTATCTGGTGGGCGTGGGGTACGGCGACTAGAGGGCTTTAGCGCCCAGCGTCCGCATCCGGGCCAGCCAGTCCGCCCGCCCCTTGGGTCCGATCATCTCGACGCCGCCGACGATGCTGGTGCGGATCGGGCGATAGCCGCTGAGCCACAGGACGCCCTTGGCCAGCGCCTTGACGCCATGGCCGCCGAACACCACGCGGAAGAACGGTCCCGGCATGCCCATGGTCACGACCAGCCGGGCGCTGCGGCCCTTCAGCTTGCCGTTCCAACCCTTCGGACCAATCTCGAAGCCGAAGCCGCCGCGATAAACCTGCTCCAGCAGCGCCTTCAGCCGCGCGGGAACTCCGCCCAGCCACAGCGGGAAGACGATCACAAGGTGCTCGGCCCGGATCATCGCGGCCTGGACCTCCTGAATCGCGTCGGGCGGCGGCTCGGCGAAGGCGGCGGCGGAGGTCAGGACCGACGCCTCGACTGCACCCAGATCCAGACGCCGCACCTCGTGACCGACGGCTGTCGCGGCGGCGGCATAGGTCTCGCACAAGGCCGCGCAGAAACGGTCCGCGCCGGAATCGGGATGACCGTTCAGGATGAAGATGCGCTTGGCCATGGCGCTAGCTTGATCCGCCGCCGACGCGCCGCCTTGAGCCGCGTCAAAAGACCTACAGCACCGAGCAGTTCGTGATCTGACTGAAGGCCTCCAGCGCCGCCGTGCCGACCACGCTGGTGCCGAAGCGATCGAGCTCGGGCGACCAGACGGCCACCGTCGCCTTGCCGGGGACCACGGCGACGACGCCGCCGCCGACGCCGCTTTTCGCCGGCAGGCCGACGCGATAGGCGAAGTTGCCGACGCTGTCATAGATGCCGCAGGTCAGCAGCAGGGCGTTCAAGCGTCGGGTCAGGCGGTCGGGGAAGATCGTCTCCTCGGCCACCGGCGAGAAACCGCCCGCCGCCAGCGGCAGGAACGCCCGCGCCAGCTGGCGGCAGCTCATGGTGATGGCGCACTGGCGGCTGTAGGCGGCGACCACCGCCTCGGGCTCGTGCTCGATCGTGCCCTGGCCGCGCATCAGGCTGGCGATGGCGCGGTTCTGCCAGGCGTGGGCCAGCTCGGAGGCCGCCACGGCGGGATCGATCTCCAGCCGCTCGCCACAGAGAAAGCCGCCGAAGTCGCGCACCAGGGCGGCCGGGTCGCGGGTGACGTTCATCAGCACGTCCGTCACCGCCAGGGCGCCGGCGTTGATGAACGGGTTGCGCGGCACGCCCCGCTCGGCTTCCAGCAGCGACAGATGATTGAACGGCGTGCCCGAGGGCTCCTTGCCGACGCGGGTCCAGATCTCGTCGCCGATCCGGTTCAAGGCCAGGCCCAGGGCCAGGACCTTGGTGATGCTCTGCAGTGAAAAGGCCTCGTCGGCGTCGCCGATCACGTGCTCGCCGCCGTCGACCGTGCGCACGGCCATGCCGAACTTGGTCCCCGGCACGCTGGCCAGCTGCGGGATGTAGTCGGCGGGCTTGCCCTTGCCGAAGTGCGGCTTCACCAGCACGGCCACTTCGGCCAGCACATCGGGGATCGAGAGCGCCTTCATCCTCGTCCCCGTCCGGCTCAGGCGAAGGCCGCGAAATAGCGGTTGATCAGGGCCTCGTAGGCGCCGGCCAGCTGGCGGACCTCCTCGACCGGGACCCGCTCGTCGACCTGGTGCATGGTCGAGCCGACCAGACCGAACTCGACGACGGGGCAGAGCGCGCGGATGAAGCGGGCGTCGCTGGTGCCGCCGGTCGTCGACAGTTCGGGCACGCGGCCGGTCGCGTCGCCGACCGCGGCCACGATCACGTCGGTGAAGGCGCCCGGTTCGGTCAGGAAGGCCTCGCCGCTGATCTTGCACAGCGCCTCGACCCGGCCCGAGAAGCCCTCCGCGGCCTCGCGGCACTCCCGCTCGATCCAGGCGGCCAGGTCCTTGCCCTTGTGGGCCGGGTTGAAGCGGATGTTCACCCGCGCCTTGGCCGAAGCGGGGATGACGTTGGTGGCGGTGTTGCCGACGTCCACCGTGGTCACCTCCAGATTCGACGGCTGGAAGCCGGTATAGCCCTCGTCCAGCACCCGGCTCTGCAGGCGCGAGAGGATGTCGACCATCACCGGGATCGGGTTGGCGGCGCGATGCGGGTAGGCCACGTGCCCCTGCTTACCGTCCACGGCGATCCAGGCGTTGATGCTGCCGCGCCGGCCGATCTTGACCATGTCGCCCAGCACGTTGGCGCTGGTCGGCTCGCCGACGATGCAGTGGTCGATGATCTCGCCCTCGGCGGCCAGGGCCTCGACGACCTTGACGGTCCCGTCCTCGGCCACGCCCTCCTCGTCGCCGGTGATCAGGAAGCTGATCGAGCCGGCATGGTCGGGAACGTTCGCGACGGCGGCGACAAAGGCGGCGATGGCGGACTTCATGTCGACCGCGCCTCGGCCAAAGAGGATCCCGTCCTTGATCTCGGCCTCGAAGGGACCGGCGGTCCAGGCCGCGTCGTCGCCGACCGGCACCACGTCGGTATGGCCGGCGAAGCAGAGGTTCGGCCGCGCGGTCCCGCGCCGGGCGTAGAGGTTCTCGATCTCGCCGAACGTCATGCGGCGGCAGGCGAAGCCCAGGGCCTCCAGCTGGCGCTGCAGCGTGTCCATCGCGCCCGCGTCGGCCGGGGTCACCGACGGACGCCGGATCAGGGCCTGGGCGAGTTCGACAGGATCGATGCTGACGGAAACGGGCGCGGGGCTGTTCATGATCCTGCCTTTAGGCTTCCCTCCGTCACGACGCAAATCCAGCAAGGCGCTTTCAAGACACGACCATGCCCAAGATCGATCTCGCCTCGGCTCCCACCCGTATCGGCACGGCCTATCCGCCGCCGTTCAACGAACCTTGCCTAGGCCGCCATCGCACCAAGCTGGGCGACGCGGTCGGGCTCTCGCAGTTCGGCGTCAACCTGCTGCGCCTGCCGCCGGGACAATGGTCCAGCCAGCGCCATTGGCACACCGCCGAGGACGAGTTCACCTGGGTCGTCGAGGGCGAGGTGGTGCTGGTCGAGAACGAGGGCGAGACCGTGCTGACGGCGGGCGACTGCGCGGGCTTCAGGGCCGGCGTCGCCAACGGCCACCACTTCCAGAACCGCTCGGACAAGGACGTCCTGCTGCTGGAAATCGGCTCGCGCAAGCCGGGCGAGGATGGCTGTGACTATCCCGATATCGACCTGGTCCTGCGTGAGGGCGAGGAGATCTACCGGCATCGCGACGGAACGCCCTACGACACCGAAAGCGGCCGCAAGCGCTAGCCGGCCGACGCGGCTTCGAACACCGCCAATTGATCGGCGTAGGCGCGCTGGAAGGCCGGGCGCGCCTCGGCCCGGGCGACATAGGCGGCGAGGTTGGGGTAGTCGGCCAGAAGGTTCGCGCCCGCGGGGCGGCGCAGCACCGTGACCGTCATCAGGTCGCCGACGCTGAACGGGCCGTCCAGCCACTCGGCATCGCCAAGCCGGTCGGAAAGATCCTCCAGGCGCCGGCGCACCTCCTGCTCCAGGGCGGGTTGGCGGGCGTCGAACCAGGGCTTGTCGCGCTCCAACAGGAAGGCGCGCTCGCGTTCAACGATCGGCGGCTGGACCGTGCTGACGGCGGCGAACATCCAGGCGATGGCGCGGGCCCGGGCGTCGGCGTCCGTGGGGAGCAAGCCCGGGTGACGCTCAGCGATGTGCAGGACGATCGCCCCGGACTCGAACAGCACCAGGCCGTCCGCTTCGTAGGTGGGGATCTGGCCGAAGGGCTGGAGCGCCTTGTGCGCCGGCTCCTTCATCTCGGCGAAGGTCACCAGCCGGACGTCGTAGGGCTGGCCGACCTCCTCCAGCGCCCAGCGCGCCGGCATGTCGCGCGCCAGTCCGCGCCCGCGATCGGGCGAGGTCTTGAAGGCGGTGAGGATCGGGTTCATCGGCGCGTCTCCCAGGCCCTTGTAAGCCAAGGACGGACGCGCGGCGACGATGCCGACAACCTAGGCCGCGCGGCGGGCCTTCTTGACCTTGGCGATGGCGCGGTCGCGGCGCAGGCGCGAGAGGTGGTCGATGAACAGGACGCCTTCCAGGTGGTCCATCTCGTGCTGGATGCAGACGGCGAACAGGCCCTCGGCCTCCTCGACGACCGTCTCGCCCTGGTAGTTCATGTAGCGCAGGGTGACCTTGGCCGGGCGCTCAACCTCGTCGAAGTACTCGGGCACCGACAGGCAGCCTTCTTCGTAGACGAACATCTCCTCGGAGCTGGCCAGGATCTCGGGATTGACGAAGTAGCGCGGGGCCGGCTCCTCCCCCTCCCGGGCCAGGTCCATGGTGATGACCCGCACCGGCTCGCCGACCTGAACGGCGGCCAGACCGATGCCGGGCGCGTCGTACATGGTCTCCAGCATGTCATCCATCAGGGCGCGCAGCTCGTCGGTGACGACCTCCACCGGGGTGGAAATCTTCTTCAGGACCGCCAGGTCGGCGGCGTTATCGACGGTGAGGATGCGACGGATAGCCATGATCTTCGTCAGGTAGGCGCGTCATTTCCGAGGGTCAAGGTGGGAGATTGCCCCACGGCGGGCTCGGCGCTCAACTTCGTGAGAGGACGCACGCCCTGATCGATCGCGGCGGGCTCGTCGATCTTCTTGCCCTCGTGGTCGACGGACAGGTCCTCGAAACGCCGGGCCTGGGTCAGGACCTGGCTCTCCAGCGAGCCGACGAACTGGTTGTACTTGCCCACCGCGCTTTCCAGCGCCTTGCCCATGGCGCCAGCGTGGGCGCCCATGACCGAGACACGCTTGTAGAGCTCGCGGCCGACCTCGACGATGCGGGCCGCGTTCTTGGCCTGATCCTCGGCGCGCCAGCCATAGGCCACGGCCTTGCAGAGCGCGAACAGGGTCGTGGGCGTAACCAGCACCACGCGGCGGTCCATGGCCTCGGCCATAAGCTCGGGCAGGCGGTCCAGGGCGGCGGCCAGGAAGCCGTCGCCGGGCACGAACATCGCCACGAAGTCGGGCGAGCCCTCGCCGGCGAACTGGTCCCAATAGGCCTTGGACGACAGGCTCTGCATGTGGGCGCGGACGCTGGCGGCGTGGCGGACCATGGCGGCCTCGCGCAGGACTTCGTCGGTCGCCTCCTGTGACTCGAGGAAGGCGTTCAGCGAGCACTTGGCGTCGATCACGAACACCCCGCCGCCGGGCAGGGTGACCTTAACGTCGGGACGGCGGCGGCCCTCGTCGCTGTCGACGCTGAACTGCTCCTGGAAGTCGAAACGGCTGTTGAGGCCGGCGGCCTCAAGCACGTTGCGCAGGGTCTGCTCACCCCAGCGCCCTTGCACGCCGGCCCCGCGGCGCAGGGCGGCCGACAGCTTGCGGGCCTCGGCCTGGGTGGCGGTGGAGGCCTCCAGCAGGGCCGCGATCTGGGCCTTGAGGCCGCCGGTCTCCTCGGCGCGGACCTTCTCGACGGCGTTCACCTGGGCCTCGAACTTGGCCAGGGTCTCGGCGACGGGCTTCAGCTGGGCTTCCAGGCGGGCTTCGGCGAGGCGCTCGCGGCTCTTGGCGTTCTCGTCGGCGCGCTTGATCAGCTGTTCGGCGATGGCGTTGGCGCTCTGGGCGGCCTGGGCCTTGATCAGCTCGATCTGGGTGGCGCTCTGGTCCTCGAGCAGGCGGTGGCGCTCTTCGGCCTGGGCCAGGCGCTCGTTCAGCAGCCAGGTCTCGGCCTCGGCCTTGGCGGCGCGGCGCTGCGCGCTCACGGCCCAAAGCCCCAGCGCCACGGCGGCCAGAGCGAAGACGAGAGCCAGGATCAGGAACGGATCGGAAAAGTTCATGGTCCGTTCCTAAAGGGAATCGGCGGCGGCATAAAGGCCGCCGCCGCGCCGGATCAGTCGTCGCCGTCGGCGAGGTCGGCGATCATGCCGCTGATCGGTTCGCCGGCGAAGCCGGTGACGTTGTGGCCGCGGTCGACCACGCCGACCTTCGCGGGGTGCGGCGCTTCGGTTTCGGCTTCGGGAGCCTTGTCTTCGGGCGTGCTCATGAAATCAGTCCCTCCACTCCACGTCGGCGGTCCCGACGCGATGGCGGAGCTTGGCGCGGGAAAGCGTGGCTGTCAGCCGGATTTCCGACCTACCGACGCAAATTCCTCAGGCGGGACGCCGGGCGCGCAGGGCCTGGGCGATGGTGCCGTCATCCAGCCAGTCGAGGTCCCCGCCGACGGGCACGCCGCGGGCCAGCATGGTCACCGGCACGTTGGTCTGGGCCAGGCGGTCGGCGATGTAGTGGGCGGTCGTCTGGCCGTCGACCGTGGCCGGCAAAGCCAGGATCACCTCGGCCACCTCGCCGCCCCCGACCCGCGCGACCAGCTCGCCGATCCGCAGAGCCTCGGGGCCGACGCCATCCAGGGCCGACAGCAGGCCGCCCAGCACGTGGTAGCGCCCCTTGAACGAGCCGCCGCGCTCCATGGCCCAAACCGAACCGACCTCTTCGACCACGCACAACAGCCGGCCGTCGCGCGAGCCGTCGGCGCAGACCGCGCAGGGGTCGGTGACGTCCAGCGAGCCGCAGGTCGAGCAGGTGCGGACCTTCGCCTGCGCCTCGGCCATGGCCAGGGCGAGCGGCGCGAGCAAGGTGTCGCGCTTCTTCAGCAGGGCCAGGGCCGCCCGCCGGCCTGAGCGCGGTCCGAGGCCCGGCAACTTGGACAGCAGGGCGATCAGCCGCTCGATCTCGGGTCCGGCGGAGGCCGCCATTCTTTCCCCTTCAATCCCTTTCCAGCGGAAAGGGTGGCTAGAACTTCATCCCGGGCAGGCCGCCCATCAGGCCCGCCATGGGGCCGGCGGCTTCCTGCATCAGCTGGGCCTGCTTGGCGTCCAGCTTCTTCTTGGCGTCGGCATGGGCGGCGATGATCAGGTCGGCGATCACCTCGCCCTCGCCGGGCTGCACCAGGCTCTCGTCCATCAGCACCCGCACCAGCTCGCCATTGCCCATTAGCGTGACGGTGACCATGCCGCCGCCCGAAGTGCCGTCGACGGTGGTCTCGGCCAGGCGCGCCTGGGCGTCCTGAAGCTTCTGCTGCATGGCCTGGGCCTGCTTCATCAGGCCGCCGAGGTCTTTCATGGTCTTGGTCTCCAAACTCACATCCTGTTCCCCTCCCCTCGATGGGGAGGGGTAGGGGTGGGGTGATACGGCGGCGGATCCGAGCTCCGTCCCGAAACGCTGTCACCCCCATCCCGGCCCTTCCCCCATCAAAGGGGGAAGGGGAGATTCTGCGACTATCCCTCTTCCTCGTCCGGCTCCAGCGGGGCCGCCTCGGGGGTGAGGACCTTGCGGATCTCGACGATCTCGGCGCCGGGGAAGGCCGACAGCACCGAAGCGACGAACGGATCCTTCTTGATCTGCTCCAGCGCCTCGCGCTCCTCGCGCTTCTGGCGCTCCATCAGGCTTTCGGCCCCGCCGCCGCCCTCGGCCGCCACCAGCCAGGGCTGGCCGGTGTGCTCCTTGAGGAAGCGCACCAGGCGCCCGGCCAGATTTCCAGGCGCGCCGGGGGCGGCCTCGAAGGTGATGGCGCCGGGCCGGAAATTGATCGGGCGGACGTACTGCTCGACGTCCAGGCGAAGGCCGATGTCGCGCTTGGCGGCGATCAGGGCCATCACGTCGTCGAACGAGGCCAGCACCGGCATGGCCTGGGCGCCGGGCGCGGCCAGGGTCATCGGGGCCTGGGCCGAGGCCGCGCCGCCGGACGCGCCGCCGCCGCCCACCGAGACGCCGCCCCCCGGACCGCCGCCGCCGATCGGCGCGCCGTCGCGCAGGGCCTTCAAGGCTTCCTCGGGACCGGGCAAGTCGGCGGCGTAGCACAGGCGGATCAGAGCCATCTCGGCCGCGGCCATGGCGTCGGGCGCGCGGCGCACCTCCTCATGGGCCTTCAGCAGCATCTGCCACAGGCGCGACAGCGTGCCGGCGGAGGTGTGGGCGCCGATGGCGGCCAGGCGCGCGGCCTGCTCCTTGGGCATCGACAGGGCGTCCGGCCCGAGCGCCTTGGACACCGCCGACGCGTGGCAGTGGTCGAGCACGTCGAGCATCACCACCGCCGGATCGGCGCCGAAGCCCCAGAGCGCGCGGAAGCCTTCCAGCGCGTCCTTGGTCTTGCCGGCCATCACATGCTCGTAGAGCGCGATGGTCTGGCCGCGGTCGGCCAGGCCCAGCATGTCGCGGACCACGGTCGCGGTGACCGTCGCGCCGCGCTCGGTCTGCACGATGGCTTGGTCCAACAGCGAGAGGCCGTCGCGCACCGAGCCCTCGGCCGCGCGGGCGATCAGGGCCAGGGCGTCCATCTCGATCCGGGCGCCTTCCTTGGCCGAGATGCGGTCGAAGTGCTTGACCAGCACGTCCGGCTCGACCCGGCGCAGGTCGAAGCGCTGGCAGCGCGACAGGATCGTCACCGGGACCTTGCGGATTTCGGTGGTGGCGAAGATGAACTTGGCGTGCGGCGGCGGCTCTTCCAGCGTCTTCAGCAGGGCGTTGAACGCCGCCGTCGACAGCATGTGCACTTCGTCGATGATGTAGACCTTGTAGCGCGCCTCGACCGGGGCGTAGCGCACCCCGTCCAGCAGCTCGCGCATCTCGTCGACCTTGGTGCGGCTGGCGGCGTCCAGCTCCAGCACGTCCATGTGCCGGCCCTCGATGATGGCGCGGCAGTGGTAGCCTTCGGTGGTCAGGTCGACCGACGGGCCCTTGACCGTGTCGGTCTCGTAGTTGAGCGCACGGGCCAGCAGGCGCGCGGTCGTGGTCTTGCCGACCCCGCGGACGCCGGTGAGCATGAAGGCGTGGGCG
This sequence comes from Caulobacter segnis ATCC 21756, assembly GCF_000092285.1. Classification (NCBI taxonomy): domain Bacteria; kingdom Pseudomonadati; phylum Pseudomonadota; class Alphaproteobacteria; order Caulobacterales; family Caulobacteraceae; genus Caulobacter; species Caulobacter segnis. The sequence goes on from NC_014100.1 coordinate 4,267,242, forward strand.
ATGCGGCCGGTGGAGAAGGCGTTGGCCAGAGTGCGGACCATGGCCTCCTGGCCGATCAGGTCCTCGAAGGTGCGCGGCCGGTACTTCCGCGCCAGCACCGTATAGGCGTCGCCGGTCTCGGCGGGCGGATCCTGGACGACCGGCCGCGCTTCTTCCGCGGCCGCGGCGGGCGCGACCGGCGATCCGCCGAAGATATCGGCGGTGTTCTCGTCGCGTTCAGCCAAATCTTCGCCGGCGGGCGCTTCGTCCCACGGCGGCGCGGAATCGGTCGAGAGGTCGTCGTGGTCGGCCATGGGCGTCAGTGTAGTGGGGCGGAGGGCGCAGCAAAAGCCTCGCGCCCGCTCGGACGCGCATCTGCTGACAGATTTGTCTTGGATTTTAGGGGGGATTGTGAGGAAAGGTGGAGACCGGACAGCGACCCGAAGGGGATCTCGTTGTGGCTGCTGCCTTCCGGCCCTGACCAGGTTGGCGAGGACTTCGTCCGCGCCGGTCTCCGAGGCCTATATCGCGACTCATCGCGAAGGATGCAAGGCTGACGAGTCATTCCGCTCACGCTACACAGTCGGACATGCCTCTCTCGATCATCACCAACACCTTCGCCGGCAACCCCTTGAACCGCGATAGCGAGCGGCGCGGCGACGAGGCTTTCCTCGCCGAAAAGCTGGCCGATCCGGAGTCGCTGGCTGTCGCGCTGTGGAACGGCAAGCCGCTGGTCGAGGACATCCTGGACGCCGACGGCAATGCCAAGGGCGTGCAGATCGCCTATCTGCGCGCCGACATGGCCCAGGACATGGCCGGCGGCGGCGAGAAGCTGCTGTACATGGGCCTCTGGAAGGACATCGCCGTCTTCGCCGTCGACATCGAAGGCCCGGCTGATCCGTCGGAAGGCCCGCTGCAGGGGCTGGGCCGCTTCGAGGAGCTGCGCGGCGCCGCGGCGAGCATGCCGCCCGCCGACGCCGGCATCCTGGCGACGGCCAAGTCGATGTTCGAATGGCGCCGACGCCATCGCTGGTGCAGCGCCTGCGGCCAGAAGACCGAGGTCTCCGACGGCGGCTGGAAGCGCGTCTGCCCCGCCTGCGACGCCGAGCACTTCCCCCGCACCGACCCGGTGGCGATCATGTTGGCCGTCCATAACGGCAAGTGCCTGCTGGGCCGCCAGGCCGCCTGGCCTCCGGGGATGTTCTCGGCCCTGGCCGGCTTCATCGAGCCCGGCGAGACCATCGAGGAGGCCTGCGCCCGCGAACTGGAGGAAGAGGCGGGCCTGAAGGCGACCGCCGTCCGTTATCACTCCAGCCAGCCGTGGCCCTGGCCCAGCTCGCTGATGATCGGCATGATCGCCGACGTCGACAGCGACAAGGCCGCGCCCGACCAGACCGAGCTGGAAGCGGTCCGCTGGTTCAGCAAGGACGAAGCGCTGCGCCTGATCAGGGGCGAGTTCGAGGACGGCCTCTTCGCCCCGCCAGCCCTGGCGATCGCCCATCAGCTGATCAAGGCGTGGGCGGAGGGGTAGGGCTGCGAAGTTCCTCCCCCGTGATGCGGGGGAGGTGACCCAGAGGGCCGGAGGGGGCTAGCTGAGCCGTGGCCGCATTAGCCCCCTCAGTCGCTCCGCGACAGCTCCCCCGCGTCGCGGGGGAGCATCTATCGCTCACCTCACCTAAACGGCGGCTCGTCGAACGCGCGCAGCTTGCGTGAATGCAGGTTCGGGCCTTCTGCGTACAGGAGCTGACACGCCAGAATCCCGATCTGCAGGTGCTGGCTGATCGCCCGCTCGTAGAAGGCGTTGGCCTGGCCGGGCAGCTTGATCTCGCCGTGCAGCGGCTTGTCGGACACGCAGAGCAGCGTCCCGTACGGCACCCGGAAACGGTAGCCCTGGGCCGAGATCGTCGCCGACTCCATGTCGATCGCCACGGCCCGGCTCTGGTTGAAGCGCAGGGCCGACAGGCTGTGGCGAAGCTCCCAGTTGCGGTCGTCGGTGGTCACGACGGTGCCGGTGCGCAGGCGCTTCTTCAGCTGGTCGCCGCTATCGCCGCTGATCGCCTTGGCCGCGTCGTACAGGGCGCGCTGCACCTCGGCGATCGACGGGACGGGGATCTCCGGCGGCAGCACGGCGTCCAGCACGTGGTCGTCGCGCAGATAGGCGTGAGCCAGGACGTAGTCGCCGATGGTCTGGGTGTCGCGCAGGCCGCCGCAGTGGCCGATCATCAGCCAGGCCTGCGGACGCAGCACCGCCAGGTGATCGCAGATCGTCTTGGCGTTGGACGGGCCGACGCCGATGTTGACCAGGGTCACGCCCGAGCCGCCCGGCGCCATCAGGTGGTAGGCCGGCATCTGGTGCTTGCGCCAGGCCGACTCCGCCACCGCCATCTCGGGATTGACCGTGTTGGCGGTGATGGTCACCCCGCCCGAGCACGACAGGGCCGTGTAGGGGCTGTCCGGCTTCTTCAGCTGCTCGATGCCCCAGCGCACGAACTCGTCGACATAGCGGTGATAGTTCGTGAACAGGATGAACTGCTGGACGTCCTCGGCCGGCGCGCCGGTGTAGTGCTTCAGGCGGGCCAGCGAGAAGTCGGTGCGCAGGCCGTCGAACAGCGACAACGGCCGGGTCTCCTCCAGCGCCGGGCTCCAGACGCCGTCGGCGATCTCGTCGCCGATGAAGGCGAGATCCGTGGTCGGGAAGAAGCGGGCGATGTCCTCGCTGCGGACGTCGGCCTGGTTCAGGTCGATCGTGGCGTCCAGCACGTAGGGATAGGGAATTTCCTGGCGCGAGCGCTCGACCTCGATCTCGACCTCGAAGTCGTCCATCAGAAGGGTCAGCTGCTCGACCAGATAGTCCCTGAACTGGGCCGGCTTGGTCACGGTCGTGGAATAGACGCCGGGGCGACTGACGCGAGCGTAGGAGCGGGCCAGCTTCGGCGGCAGCGCCTCGGGATCATAGGTCAGCCGCAGCTCGGGATAGGCGAAGGTCCCATCGAACCGCGCCTGCGGATCGGGGCGGGCGCCGGTCTCGAGATAGGCGCGGAGAGCGTCGCGCAAGGCGCCGACGGCGCGTTCGTATTCGTCATTGAGCCGTTCGACGACGGCGATTGCTTTTTCTTGGTTTGACATGACGCCTTATAGCGACGTTCCGCGACATTGGCGAGACACCGGGGCCCGCTTCGGGGAATGATTTATTACTTAGCGCAAGCGTTAGGCGCCCCGAAGCCTGCCGGCTGGGCGGCGCGCAGCCTGTTTATCTCGCTGCGCGCGAGACAAGCCGCGACGCACAAGCGCAAGAGCATGGACGAAGCCGCTCGCGTCGGCCACAAGGACGGACTTGCTCAAGAAGGGAGCGAATGGCGGCGGGGCCGTTCTCGCGCGTCGATCTCTTCGCAACCAGACATACCGTCGACGCTCGCCAAGCTTGGTGGGGGCGCCAGGGGGACCGAATGAACAAACGCTTCGCCTTATTGATCGTCGGGGCCATGGTGCTCGGCGTCGCCGTGGGCTGGGCCATCAACCAGACGATGGATCCCGCCCAGGCCAAGGCCGCCGCCAACAATCTGTCGCTGATCACCGACATTTTCCTGCGCCTGATCAAGATGATCATCGCGCCGCTGGTGCTGACGACCCTGGTGGCCGGCATCGCCCACATGGAAGACGCCGCCGCCGTCGGCCGGATCGGCGCCAAGACCATGGCCTGGTTCATCACGGCCTCGTTCGTGTCGCTGCTGCTGGGCCTCCTGATGGTTCACCTGCTGGATCCGGGCGCGAATCTCAATCTCACGCACATGGACATCGAGGGGACAAAGACGGCGGCGACCACCGACGCCTTCACGCTCAAGGGCTTCATCACCCACCTGGTGCCGACCTCGATCTTCGACGCCATGGCCAAGAACGAGATCCTCCAGATCGTCGTCTTCGCTCTGTTCGTCGGCACGGCCGTCGCCTCGCTGGACAACAAGGCCCCGCAGATCCTGGAGCTGGCCGAGCAGGCCGCGCAGGTCATGTTGAAGGTCACCGGCTTCGTCATGAAGCTGGCTCCGCTGGCCATCTTCGCGGCCCTGGCCTCGACGATCGCCACCCAGGGCGTGTCGATGCTGGCCGTCTACGGCAAGTTCGTGCTGGGCTTCTACGCCACCATGGGCGTGCTGTGGGGCCTGCTGTTCCTGGCCGGCCTGCTGGTGCTGGGCAAGCGGGTGTTGCCGCTGTTCGGCGTGATCCGCGACCCGGCCCTGCTGGCCTTCTCGACCGCCAGCTCGGAAGCCGCCTATCCGCGCATCCTCGACAGCCTGCCCAAGGTTGGCGTGCGCCGCCGCATCGTCTCGTTCGTCCTGCCGCTGGGCTATTCGTTCAACCTCGACGGCTCGATGCTCTACTGCACCTTCGCCACCATGTTCATCATGCAGGCGCACGGCGTGCACCTGACGATCCAGCAGCAGATCTTCATGCTGCTGCTGCTGATGGTGACCTCAAAGGGCATCGCCGGCGTGCCGCGCGCCTCGCTGGTCGTGATCATGGCCACCCTCACCTATTTCGGCCTGCCGGAAGCCTGGATCGCGCTGGTCCTGGGCGTCGACCACCTGCTGGACATGGGCCGCAGCGCCACCAACGTCGTCGGCAACAGCGTCGCCGCCGCCGTGGTCGCCAAGTGGGAGGGCGAGCTGGACGAGATCGATCCGGAGGCCGAAGGCGCCACGGTTTAACGCCGCTTTCGACGCGCGTTTCAAACGGCCCGCATCCCATCGCGATGCGGGCCGTTTTCGTGTCCAGTTCATACTGTACAGTAAAAACTTGACTCCGGCCCGGCGAGGTCCAATCTCAAGCGGGAGGGACTAGAAGGACGACGTCAATGAGCAAGATCGCTCACATCGCGCGCGCGGCCCTGGTCGGGCTCGCCATCTCCGCCCCGCTGGCGTTGAGCGGCCCGGCGGCCGCCCAGGACGCGCCGGCGGCCCAGGCCGCCAAGCCGGCCAAGCCGACCCGGCAATGTTTCTACCTGTCCGATTGGCGCGGCTGGACCGCTCCAGACAAGGACACCCTGTACCTGAAGGTCCGGGGCAAGGACGTCTACAAGGTCGATCTGGCCTACGGCTCCAACCAGCTGACCTGGCCGGGCACGCACCTGGTGTCGATCGTCCGGGGCGTGGACAGCGTCTGCAACCCGCTGGATCTGGACCTTCGCGTGTCCGACGGCTTCGGCATGGCCATCCCGATCCGGGCCAAGACCATCACCAAGCTTACCCCGGAACAGGTCGCGGCGATCCCCAAGAAGTATCAGCCGTAGGCTAGGACGCCGCCGCGCTCAGCAGCGCCACGACCATGGCGTTGGCGGGCGTGGCGATCCCGTGGACCGCGCCCCTCCGGACGATGACCCCATTGCGAGCGTCCAGCTCCATCGGCCGGCCGGCGGCGCGATCGGCGTGCAAGGAATTGACCGAGCCCGGATCGGCGGCGCGATAGCCGGCGATCACCTGGTCGGGCAGGTCGTCCGAAAGGTCCGCGCCCTCGGCCCGTCCCACCGCCACACACTCGCGCACCAGGCTCCGCATCACCTCCGCCGCGCCCTCGTCATGAGCGATCCCGGCGGGTTTGAGGACCAGGGCGTTGACCGCCCCGGCGCAGTTGAGCGCCAGCTTCTTCCAGGCCTCGGTGGTGAAGTCGTCGACCAGCTGCAATTGGATCGGCGTTTCAACGAAAAGCATCGCCAGGGCGCCGCCCGCGTAGCCTGCGGGAACCTTGATCCAGCCGTTGCGTCGCTGAAGGATTTTGCCGGGCGCCGAGCGCTCGGCGGGGATATCGACGACAGCCGGGACGAGATGAGTTTGCGCGATCCTGCCTTCGAACGGCGCGGTGTGCTCCACTCCGTTTCGCAGAACGACCACGGTCGTATCGAAGCCGACGAGCGCGTCCAGCCAGGCCATCGTGCCTTGAGTGTCGTAGGTCTTGGTCGCCACGAACACCCAGTCGACGGGCGACAGGCCCTCGGGCGAGGTCGCCACGCGCGGGCTCGCCGTGATCGGCCCCTCTGGCGTCTCGACCTCAAGGCGCTCGAACGGCGTGCGCACGCAGACCGTCACGTCGTGCCCTGGATTCTGCGCCAGCCAAGCGGCGAGCGTCCCGCCCACGGCGCGCCGGGGCCGATCACGGCGATGCGGGTCATGGCGGAGGCTCCTGGCTGAAACTCGCGCTTCTCCTAAGGCGTCGGCGCGCCGAGGTCACGCCTCAACGCTTCCGAACGCTGGCCTCGGGCGTGAAGAAACTCCCCTGCACGGGCGCGACGCAAGGCGTCCGCCCCAGGCGCACTTCGCCCTGGCGGTCCTTGGGCCTCGCGCCCGCGCCGAACTTGATCGAGCAGTTCAGCAGGCGCCCGTACGCCGCGCCGGGACTGACGGCGCCGGGCGGCGTGTCGCCATAGGTCCCGCCTGAAGCGCCCGCCGCGACCACGGCGTCGTAATAGGCGCGCTTTTCCGGATCCATCGGCGCCGGATAGCTGGGCGCGTTCGCCTGGAGCCGGCCCAGGCGCTCCTCGCACTTTTCCCGCTCTTCGCGCGACTGGCCCGCGCCGCGCGCACATCCCGCCCCCGCCCGGAGCGCGGCGCGCAGGGCGTCCGCCGAGACTGCGGGTCCAGAGAGGCCGCCGGAGGACGGGGCGGGCGCGGCCGGAGCGCCGCTGTCGGGCGCGGCGGGGGCGGACACCGGAGCCGGGATCGACACCGACGCGGAGGGCGAAGCGGCCAACGCTCGGCGCGAGGCCTTGGCCGGCGCCGTCTTGGCCTCCGGCCGCGTCAGCTCGACCGACATCAGGGGAAGGTCAAGCCCCGCGGCGAGCAGCGTCGGCGCCGTCGGCCACGCCAGCCAGGCCAGCACGGCCGCGTGCAGGGCCAGCGACAAAACGGCCAGGACGCCCCATCGACGCGACCGCCCCCGAACACCCCGCATTGTTCCCCCGCGCAGACCCGTCCGCGCGCAGGACGCCTTTTCGCTGTGTCGGAAGAGAGGCCGCACCATGGCGCGAATGGCCGTGGTTGGCGGGAGACGGGAGAAAGAAAACCCTCTCCCGTTGGGAGAGGGATTCAGGCGTCATTCCGCCGGCGTCAGGTCCGTGCGCTTCTTCATCATCTCGTCGAAGCTGGTCCAGACACCCTCGGCGCCGTGCCAGGAGCCCTTGGTGGCGGCCTTGGAGTATTCGGTCGCGCGGGCTTCGAAGAAGTTGGCGTGCTCGACGCCCGACAGCAGCGACTGCAGCCAGGGCAGCGGGTTTTCCTTTACGCCGTACACTTCCGGCAGCTGCAGCTGGCGCAGGCGCCAGTCGGCGATGAAGCGGATGTACGACTTGATGTCATCGGGGGTCATGCCCTGGATCTCGCCGGCCTCGAAGGCCAGGTCGATGAACTTGTCCTCAAGGCCGACCACGTGCTTGCAGCAGTCGACGATGTCGTCGGCCACCGCCTTGGTCACCGCGCCCGTCTCCTTGTTGAAGGCGTGGTACAGCTTGATGATGCCGTCGCAGTGCAGGCTCTCGTCGCGGATCGACCACGAAACGATCTGGCCCATGCCCTTCATCTTGTTGAAGCGCGGGAAGTTCATCAGCATCGCGAACGAGGCGAAGAGCTGCAGACCCTCCGTGAAGCCGCCGAACATGGCCAGCGTCCGGCAGATGTCGGCGTTGGAATCGACGCCGAAGGTCTGCATGTAGTCATGCTTGTCCTTCATGGCCTCGTATTCCATGAACGCCGAGAACTCGGTCTCGGGCATGCCGATGGTCTCGAGGAGCAGGGCGTAGGCCGCGATATGGATCGTCTCCATGTTCGCGAACGAGGCCAGCATCATCTTCACTTCGGTCGGTTTGAACACCCGACCGTAGCGCTCCATGTAGTTGTCCTGCACCTCGACGTCGGACTGCGTGAAGAAGCGGAAGATCTGCGTCAGCAGGTTCCGTTCCTTGTCGTTCAGCTTGACGGCCCAGTCCTTGAGGTCCTCGCCCAGCGGCACCTCTTCCGGCATCCAGTGGACCTGCTGCTGCTTCTTCCAGAAGTCGTAGGCCCAGGGATAGCGGAACGGCTTGTAGCCGCCCGAAGGGGTCATCAGGCCAGGCAGGATCAGCGACGACGGAGCGGACATGACAGAGCCTCGGAGCGAGAATCGAGCGGACGGGTTAGAAGAGGTTACGGCAGGCGATCGCCCGACGCACGCCTAGAGTGCCCCACCACATCTAGTGTGACAATGGGCCTCAGCCACAAGATAGAGGAGGATCTGTGGACAAGAAGTATACGCTTTTCAGCGCTCTTGGGTCCGGCGGCGTGCCCGTCGAAGCCGCTATGTCCTTGATCGGTCTGCGCTATGAGGTGGTCGAGGCCCCGACCTGGGAGGGCGAGGCCGAGCAGGCCAAGGTCGCCGCGGTCAATCCCCTTAAGCAGATTCCGGCCCTCGTCACATCGACGGGCGAGACGATCACCGAAAGCGCCGCCATTCTCATGTGGCTGGCCGACCGCTATCCGAGGGCTCGCCTGGCCCCCGCCATCGACGGCCCGGTCCGCGCCCAGTTCCTGCGCTGGATGACCTTCATCCCGGCCTCGATCTATTCGCTCTACTGGATCAGCGACGCGCCCTCGCGGCTCGTGGGTGAGGACGAAGACCTGCAGGCGATGGCCAAGGCCGCGATCAAGGAACGGATCGTCGACTGCTGGCGGATGATGGACAGCCAGATCACGCCTGGGCGGTATCTGCTGGGCGACGAGATGACGGTGCTGGACCTCTACGTCACTGTCCTGAGCCGCTGGGGCCCGAGGCGCGTGCGGTTCTACGAGGCCGCGCCGAAGATGAGCGAGGTGGTGAAGCGGGTGGACGCCGACCCGCGGCTGGCGGCGTTCTGGGAGAAGCGGTTTCCGTTCTTTGACGGGTGGGAGCGGTTGGGGCAGCAGGGGTGAGGGCCGGGAACCGCAGTAGAAATCCACCCGCGTTTAGGCATAGTTGAGCCATGACTTCGCCCCCGACGCTCTGGAAATCTGGCTTTAGCTGTCCAAACTGTGGCGTGGAGGCACACCAGAGCTGGTTCAACTGCTACGCCGCGAACCGGGCTCCGTCGCGATCAGATATTCACAAGCAGCAGCCTTCCCCCACCAGCGACGCCGCCTTCGGAATGACGCCCCGCGTCACACTCGGCACCCCCAGCCCGAACATTCATAGCCAGGGAAATATACCTGTTCAGAACATAAGCATATCGAAGTGCTATAGCTGTAGTGAGGCTGCAATTTGGATTGGGACACGCTTAATTTGGCCGAAATTTACACCCGATATTAAGCCGCATATTTACATGCCTCCGGCGATAAAGGCCGACTTTGTTGAAGCATGCTCTATTTTGCAGCTTTCGCCACGCGGCGCGGCAGCGCTCGTCAGAGTGGCCTTAGAAAAGTTGATCAATCATTTGGTGGGCGAAGCGGTGAAGCCAAACGATGGCATTCAAACGCTCGTCGACCGAGGAATGCCGGAGCGCGTCCAAAAAATGTGCGACGCGGTACGCATAATTACCAACGACAGCGTTCATCTGGGCACTATTAACTCCAATGACGACTTGGCCAGTGCGACAAAGTTATTCCACCTGGTAAACGCGATTGTAGACCAAACAATCGGCCTCGATATTTTGGCCGATGAAATATACGGAGAACTACCGCACGATAAGATCCAATTTGTCGAAAATAGAAAGCGCGGAGCAGCCAGAAAGTCGGCCGCGTCCATAAATACTGGAAAATAGTTCAACGGCACGGCAACACGTAGAGTTTTAGATTTTAAGCACCGATCCCCGGTCGGGTGCGATCCTTAAATCTCTTGGAGGCTGGAGCGTGCAGGGCTGATCAGGTCAGTCAAGGACGACGCTCCGCGTCGCCGCGCGGCGGCCGCCCGGAGGGCGGTCCTTGAGTGACCTGCTCAGCCCTGCGATCGTCTCGCCGTGAGATTTAGGGAGGGCTCCTTCTCTGGGGGAGAAGGGCGCTCACGCGCACACAAGCACGCACAAACCCGTGTCATCCCGGAAGCCTCGCAGAGGCTATCCGGGATGACACGGGCATGAATTTGCGGCGCCCGCCTGAAGCGCTCTAGAAACCCTCACCCTCCCATGCCTTTGGCGTGGGCCCCGCCCTCTCCCGACGGGAGAGGGTTTCTACGCGCGGAGCCCCATGGACCTCAGCCAGCTGGACGTGATCACGCGAGTCGCGGGGGCCACCCTGCTGCTGGCGCTGGGCGCGCTGCTGGCGCGGGATCCGCGCACGCGGCGGCTGGCGGCCTATTTCGCCCCGATGGCCCTGTGCCTGGCGGGGTTCCTGGCGGGCAACACGCCCGAGCCCGCCCTGCGTCTCGCCGGGCCGTTGAGCCATGCAAGCGCGCTGATCGCCGGCTACGCGGCCGTCTTCCTGTGGTGGTTCTGCCTGGCGAGCTTCGACCCGACGTTCCGGCCGCGCGGCGGGGCGCTGGCGGCGGGCCTGGCCTGGCTGGTCCTGGCCAGCGCCGATCGCGGCCTGCTGGGGCCGGCGCTGGAGAGCAAGGGCCTCTCCTGGGCGCTGATCGCCCTGGGCCTGGGCATGATCGGTTCTCTCTGCTGGCGCCTGGTCCGCGACCGCGCCGGCGACCTGGTCGACGAGCGACGGCGGGCGCGGATCCTGGTCGTCGTGCTGCTGGCCGGACAGCTGGGCGCCGACTTCCTGGTCGATCTGGTCATGGGGCTGGACTGGGGACCGCAGGGCTTCACCATCGTCCAGAACGCGGCCCTGCTGGCCTTCGCCGCCTGGCTGGGGCTGCGCCTGCTGCCCGTCCCCGCGCCAGCGCCCGCCGCCCTGCCCGGCGCCCAACCCGTACACGGCGAAGAGGCCCGCCTGACCGAGCGCCTGCGGGTGCTGGTCGAGGTCGAGAAGGTCCACCTCGAACCCGACCTGACCTTCGCCGACTTCGTCCGGCGGATGGGCGCGCCCGAGCGGACGGTGCGTCGGCTGATCAATCACCGCCTGGGCCACGACCACTTCCGCGCCTTCCTGAACGCCTGCCGGGTGGTCGAGGCGCGCCGCCTGCTGGCCGATCCGGCGCGGGCCGGCGACAAGCTGATCGCCATCGCCCTGGACAGCGGCTTCGCCTCTCTGGCCTCGTTCAACCGCGCCTTTCAGGCCGTGGAGGGCCGCCCGCCCAGCGCCTTCCGCATCGCGCCGGGAGTTGAGGAACGCCCCGCCGTCTTCTGAGAAGCGCGCGCAACCGCCCAGGCCCTAAGGCCAAGCCTCGATCTTCCAACTTCGAGGCGAGTTCATGGACGGCATCTTGAGCATCAGCGCGATCGTCGCGCTGCTTCTGGCGGCGGGCGGGGTGATCGCCCTGCTGGGCGGACGCGGAGCCGTCTCGTTCCGCTGGCTGCTCGTCGCGGCGGGCCTGGTGCTGCTGAACGACGCCCTGCTGACGCGGGTCTATCGCCTGGTCCCCGACCTGATCCCCGGCGACTGGAACTGGCAGGGCAAGATCCTGGCCCTGCTCGCCACCCTGGCGATCGCCGCCCTGCCCGCCTTCGGCTGGCGCGCCAGCGGCCTGCCCCTGCGCCAGGCCGACCCGAAGGCGCCGCTGGTCGTCGCCGGGCTCTACGCCCTGCTGTTCGTCGGCCTGGCCCTGGCCTTTCCCAACGAGCACGCCACCACCGAGACGATAGCCTTCCAGCTGACCATGCCGGGCCTGGAGGAGGAGGCCTTCTATCGCGGCCTGTTGCTGCTGGCGCTGGACCGCGCCTTCACCGGCCGCGCGCGGCTCCTGGGCGTCGACTGGAGCTGGGGCGCGGCGCTGTCCTGCGCCCTGTTCGGCCTGGCCCACGCGTTCGGGATCTCGAAGGGGGAGGTCTCGTTCGAGCCGCTGGCCTTCGTCCTGACCGCCGGCCCGTCGCTGATCGGCGTCTGGGTCCGCCTGCGCACGGGAAGCATTTTATTGCCGATCCTGATGCACAACTTCGGCAATGCGGCATCATTGTTCCTCTAATCGCCCTTTACGCGGCCACGCTTCCTCGCTATTGACCCCGCCGATGCAAGTCCGCGCGACCAAAATTACCACCCCGAAAACGACCCGCCTCGGCGGGGCGTGGTCGGGCGTGCGCGCGTACTAGCGAGCATCCCGCAACCAGCCCCGCCGATGCGCGGGGCGGTTCTCATCACCAGAGACCTCTAGCTCCCCGCGCTCCGCACCTTCAGGAGACGCAAGACCGTGAGCTTCAAGTTTTCCCGTTCCCATCCGCCCCACGTCGGCGTCGTCGGCGCCACGGGCCTCGTCGGCGGCATGATGCGCGAGCTGCTGGCGCAGCGGGATTTCCCGCTAGCCTCCCTGCGCCTGTTCGCCTCGGCCCGCTCGGCCGGGACCAAGATCGAGTTCCAGGGCCAGGAGATTGTGGTCGAGGACGCCGCGACCGCCGACTTCGCCGGGCTCGACATCGTGTTCTTCTCGGCCGGCGGCTCGACCTCGCGCGAGCTGGCCCCCAAGGCCGCCGCGGCCGGCGCCGTGGTGATCGACAACAGTTCGGCCTGGCGCTCGGACCCGGACGTCCCGCTGGTGGTGGCCGAGGTCAATCCGCACGCGCTGGCGAGCATCCCCAAGGGCGTCGTCGCCAACCCCAACTGCACCACCATGGCCGCCATGCCGGTGCTGAAGCCCCTGCATGACAAGGCGGGGCTGAAGCGCCTGACCGTCAGCACCTACCAGGCCGCCTCGGGCGGCGGCATGGAGGGCATCGAGGTCTTGTCCGAGCAGCTGCGCGCCGGCGCGACCGGGGACCTGGACGGCCTGGCCCGCTCGCCGGGCGCCGCGCCCCTGCCCGCGCCGCGCAAGTGGGCCGTGCCCCTGGCCTACAACGTCGTGCCGCTGAACTACGTGCTGGGCGAGGACGGCTACACCGAGGAAGAGCTGAAGCTGCGCGACGAGAGCCGCAAGATCCTCGAGCTGCCCGGCCTGCCGGTCTCGGGCACCTGCGTGCGCGTCCCGGTCTTCACCGGTCACTCGTTGTCGATCAACGCCGAGTTCGAACGCCCGTTGTCCGTGGCCGAGGCCCTCGCCCTGCTGGGCCAGGCGCCGGGCGTGGTCGTCGACGCCGTGCCGAATCCCCTGGCGGCCACCGGCCAGGACCCGGTCTTCGTCGGCCGCGTGCGTCCCGACCCGACGGTCGAGCATGGCCTGGCTCTGTTCGTCGTCGGCGACAACCTGCGCAAGGGCGCGGCCCTGAACGCGGTGCAGATCGCCGAGGTGATGCTGGGCTGAGAATCGCCAAGCCAAAAAACCTCATCATCCCGGAAGCCTCGAAGAGGCTATCCGGGATGACGATGAAATGTATGGCTCGGCAGGTCAGATAGCCCCTCCGCCCCAACATCTTGTGGCCACCTTGTGGGCGAACGCTGGTCGTCCGGGGGCGGATGTCCAAGGACGCCTTGCGACGCTCCGTCGCGGGTGAAAAAAGTTGGTCCCTGCAACCCCTTGATCCTGCCTCACAAGTTCCAGCCGTTCACAGCTTGTTAACGAAAAACTCTCCCCAACACCGTTGACGAGTCGTTCACCACTGTGGCCCCATATCTGGGCTGAGGGGGCTCCTCAGCCACAAGATATAGCGGCTGGGCGGGGCAATACCCTTCTCCGGAACACGCTGATTGAGCAATGGAATTTGGTCATGAACGGCAGTGAAGCGGCGAAGACGACCATCCGTAGAGAGGCCCAACTGGCGGCCATCAAGCCGGCCAAGCGGCCGCAGCTGGCCCTCGTGCGCAAGGTCGAGGTCGACCGCTCGCGCGACGCCCTGCTGACCGACTTCGGCAAGACCACCCTGGAAGACCGCTACCTGCTGCCGGGTGAGTCGTACCAGGACATGTTCGCGCGCGTCGCGACGGCCTTCGCCGACGACGCCGACCACGCCCAGCGCGTCTACGACTATATGAGCCGCCTGTGGTTCATGCCGGCCACGCCGGTGCTGTCGAACGGCGGCGCCGACCGCGGCCTGCCGATCAGCTGCTTCCTGAACGCCGTGAACGACAGCCTCGACGGCATCCTGGGCGTCTGGAACGAGAACGTCTGGCTGGCGGCCAACGGCGGCGGCATCGGCACCTACTGGGGCGGCGTCCGCTCGATCGGCGAGAAGGTGAAGGGCCAGGGCCAGACCTCGGGCATCATCCCCTTCATCCGCGTGATGGACTCGCTGACCCTGGCCATCAGCCAAGGTTCGCTGCGTCGCGGCTCGGCCGCCGTCTATCTCGACATCCACCACCCGGAAATCGAGGAGTTCCTCGAGATCCGCAAGCCGTCGGGCGACTTCAACCGCAAGTCCCTGAACCTGCACCACGGCATCAACATCACCGACGAGTTCATGCACGCGGTGCGCGACGGCCATAAGTTCGGCCTGCGCTCGCCCAAGACCAACGAAGTGCTGCGCGAAGTCGACGCCCGCGCCTTGTGGCAGAAGGTCCTGGAGCTGCGCCTGCAGACCGGCGAGCCCTATCTGATCTTCTCCGACAGCGTGAACAACGCCATGCCGTCGTTCCAGCGCGAGCTGGGCCTGAAGGTGCGCCAGTCGAACCTGTGCAGCGAGATCATGCTGCACACCGGCACCGACCACCTGGGCAACGAGCGGACCGCCGTCTGCTGCCTGTCGTCGGTCAACGCCGAGACGTTCCTCGAGTGGCGCGACCACCCGACGTTCATCGAGGACGTCATGCGCTTCCTCGACAACGTCCTGCAGGACTTCATCGACCGCGCGCCCGACGCCGCGGCCTCGGCCGCCTACGCCGCCATGCGCGAGCGCTCGGTGGGCCTGGGCCTGATGGGCTTCCACTCGTTCCTGCAAAGCCAGAACGTTCCGTTCGAGAGCGCCCTGGCCAAGAGCTGGAACATGCGGATGTTCAAGCACCTGCGCCGCGAGGCCGACAAGGCCTCGATCAAGCTGGGCGAGGAGAAGGGCCCCTGCCCCGACGCCGCCGATCGCGGCTCGGTCGAGCGCTTCTCGCACAAGCTGGCCATCGCTCCGACCGCCTCGATCTCGATCATCTGCGGCGGCACCTCGGCGGGCATCGAGCCGATCCCGGCCAACATCTACACCCACAAGACCCTGTCGGGCTCGTTCGCGGTGAAGAACCCCTATCTGGAGAACCTGCTCGCCGAGAAGGGCCAGAACACCGACGCGGTGTGGGGCTCGATCCTGGAGCACGAGGGCTCGGTCCAGCACCTGGACTTCCTGAGCCAGGACGAGAAGGACGTCTACAAGACCGCCTTCGAGCTGGACCAGCGCTGGGTGATCGAACTGGCCGCCGACCGGACCCCGGAAATCTGCCAGAGCCAGTCGGTCAACGTCTTCCTGCCGGGCGACGTCGACAAGTGGGACCTGCACATGCTGCACTGGACCGCCTGGGAGCGCGGCGTGAAGTCGCTGTACTACCTGCGCTCCAAGTCGGTGCAGCGCGCGGCCTACGCCGGCGCCGAGGACAAGGTCGCGGCGACGACCAGCGGCTTCGACGTTCCGGAAAAGACCGACTACGACGAGTGCCTCGCTTGCCAGTAAAGGCCTGCCGATAAGGCTTGTCACAAACCTCTGATATCGAGACGGCGGCGCGATGGGGATCGCGCCGCCGTTTTCGTTGGGGCCAACGGAACCCGCCCGCGTCCTGTCTGTTCACCACGTGCGCTTTCGTCACGGTGGACAGGTGGCAGGAAGCGCGTAGGCTGGACCTCCGTTAGGATTGGGGAATCCGGGATGCGGACCGCTGGGGAGCGAACCGTCCTGTGTGTTACGGCCTTTCTGGCCGTCGTGCTCGGTCACGCCGAGATCGCTTGCGCGGCCCAGAAGGCTGGCAAGGCGCCGGTCGACAAGCTCGCGACCGCCAAGCTCGCGCCCACGAAACCCACCTTCGCCGTGAAACCCGAAAGCCTGCGTCCGCTGAACCCGGCCGCCGACTTCATCGCCTATGACAGCGAGGCGATCGAGCTGGCGCTGGAGGGCGGCTTCGCGTTGCCGACGACCGCGCTGACGGGCGATGCGCGCTTGCTGGACACCGATCGCTACTACCAAGGCGTGGGGCCGATCAGCTGGCGTTCGAACGCCTTCAGCCACCAGGCCCAACCCGGCGGCCCGATCGACTCCGTCCGCGTCTCGATGGCGGGCGCCGCGCCGACCGCGGCCTATGCGCCGCTGACGCTCTCGCGTCCCGACGCCTACGAACTGCGCGAGGTCGACGTCACCGTCACGCGCGGCTGGCCTTCGGCGGTGATGCTGGCGGGCCGCAAGTACGCCCTGGACGTGACACCGCACGCCGGCGTCGGCTTCGGCGGAGCCGGCGGATCGGCAGAGGCCGGGGCGACGCTGCGCCTGGGCAAGAAGAAGAACATGGGCGACCGGGTCACCAACGCCCTGGGCGTGCGCGAGGGCGACGAAGCCTTCGGGAGCCGCGGGCGCTGGTACATCTACGCCGCCGCCAGCGGCCGGGCCGTCGGCTTCAACATGCTGCGCGGCCAGAACGGCGATTGGAGCCGCGCGGGCCTGACCCAGGACGCGACCAGCCGCCTGATCGGCGACAGCCAGGCGGGCGTCGCCTGGCGCAAGGGGCCGATGCAGGCCTCGCTGGGCTACATCCACCGCGAGATCAAGGCCAAGGAAGGCATCATGGGCTTGGCGACGCAGAAGGACGACGTGGTCGCCCTGTCGTTCAGCCTGAAGCCCCACTGGTAGGCGTCAATCCGCCTATTTGGCTTGTGTTTCTGGCCGCTTTCATGCAGCAAGCGCCCCACCTGTTCACTGCCAAAGCGAGACCATGAGCGAGAGCGAGCCCCCGCGCCGCAAGACCCTGAGCCTCAAGAGCCCGGTCGCCGCCCCCGGCGGTCCGCCGCCTCTGGAGCGCATGGTCAAGCCGTCGGCCCGCACCACCGTGTTCACGCCGTCGGCCGCCCCGCCGCCGCCACCGCCCGCCCCCGCGCCGGTGGGCGACTGGAAATGCAAGCCGTGCGGCACCCGCTTCGACCCGCCGGCCGAACTGGCCGACGAGGACCATGTCCGCTGTCCGTCGTGCAACGCCCGTCTGGGCCTGGCGTCCGATTTCCGCAGTGATCCGCCGAATGTCGCCAAGCTTCGGGCGCGGTATCTGAAGAAGGCCTAGGGCCCCGTCTGGTTTGGACGGAGCCCTCAAAACCAAGGCTATAATTCAAACACTTAGAGCGCGCTCAAGCGGTCTGGGCGCTCACACTTGGACCTAACGCGCCCTAGGCCAGGGCGTTCGCCGCGCGCGCGCCTTGCCGGTCCGCAACGCCGCCGCCCTCGTCCGCGAGACACGCCAGAAGCCGGGCCGAGAGCTCCGGCCTCGCCGCGTCACTGGCGCAGGCCACGACCGGCGCCAGGACCGCGACCTTCGCCGTCGCCAGGAACATCGCATCGCTGGCGTCGCCGCAGGCCCAATCGTAGATCGCGCCCAGATAGTTGGAATAGATCGTCCGCCCCAGGCGCGCCGGATCCACCGTCTGCTGCAGCACGCCGGCCGCCCGCGCCTGGGCCATCGCATGGACGACGACGTCGGCGGGCTCGCGACCCAGGCGCGTGCCACCGAACAGCACGCGCGGGATCCGCACCAGCACCTGGCGATAGAGCGCTGCGTCGGCGACGTAGAGCGCCGCCGACAGGCTCGAGGCTTCGAGCGCCAGTTCGACGCCGGTGGCGGCGCTGCAGGCCATGGCGGTCTCGATGCGGTCGACCGCCACGTTCACCACGGCCAAGGCGATCGCGTCCAGGCCGCCGATCAGATTGTAGATGGTCTGCGGCGCCACTTGGGCGGCGGCCGCGATCTGGCTTAGCGAGACGTTCTCGATCCCTCGCTCGCGCCACAACGCGGAGGCCGCCGCGATGATCTCGGCGCAGCGGCGGGCCTTGCCGCGCGCCCGCAGGGCCAGCATCAAATTTGGATTAGGTTCCAATTTCATTGCCACGGCTATTTTTAGACAGTATTCCAACTTTCCACAACCCGACCTCGCGGCCGACGAGGGCCGCCTTTGGAAAGCACCGCCTTGGGCCTCTTCGACTCCCATTCCGCCCTGATCGCCCGTTACGACGCCGCCCGCGCGCACGGCCAGATGCCCACGGGCGTGGTGATGGACAGGCTGCTGTCGGCCAGCGAGGCGATCATCAACGGCAAGCGGACGGTGACGGCCGGCACCCACAACTATCTGGGACTGGCCTTCGACGAGGCGTGCATCGAGGCGGCCGTCGCGGCCGTTCGCGCCGAAGGCACCGGCACCTGCGGTTCGCGCATCGCCAACGGCTCGTTCTCCGACCACGTCGCGCTGGAGCGCGAGCTGGCGGCCTTCCACGGCATGGCCCACGCCATGGTGTTCTCGACCGGCTACCAGGCCAATCTCGGGGTCATCTCGACGCTGGTCGGCGCCGGTGACTTCCTGCTGCTGGACGCCGACAGCCACGCCTCGATCTACGACGCCTGCAAGCAGACCCAGGCCAGCGCCATCCGCTTCAAGCACAACGATCCCGCCAGCCTGGACGCGCGCCTGCGGCGACTGTCGGACCAGCCCGGCGTCAAGCTTGTGGTGGTCGAGGGGATCTATTCGATGCTGGGCGACATCGCCCCGCTGCGGGACATCGTCGCGGTCGCCAAGCGGCACGGCGCCTTCGTCCTGGTCGACGAGGCCCATTCGATGGGCGTGCTGGGCGAGCGCGGCTGTGGCCTGGCCGAGCAGGAGGGCCTGCTGGGCGAGGTCGATTTCGTGGTCGGCACCTTCTCCAAGAGCCTGGGCGCCATCGGCGGCTACTGCGTGTCGGACCATGCGCAGTTCGACATCCTGCGCCTGGCCTGCCGTCCGTACATGTTCACCGCCTCGCTTCCGCCCGCGACCGTGGCCTCGGTGCGCGCGGCGCTGGCGGCGGTTCGCGAACGCCCCGGGCTGCGCGCCAGGCTGTGGCGCAACACCCGTCGGCTCTATGACACCCTGACGGCGGCCGGCTTCCAGCTGGGCCCGACGCCCAGCCCGATCGTGGCCGTCTGCCTCCCGTCGGACGAGATCACCATGGCGATGTGGCGGGCGCTGCTGGACGACGGCTACTACGTCAACATCGGCCTGCCGCCCGCGACGCCATCGGGTGAGAGCCTGCTGCGCTGCGCGATCTCTGCCGCGCATTCGGACGCCCAGATCGACGGCCTGGCCGATGCGCTGATCCGCCTGGGCCGGGCCTTTGGCGTGCTGCCCGACGTCCGTTGCGCCGCGGCCCTCTAGAGCGCGTGAGCGGTTAAACCGCTCGAACGCGCTTCAAGTCCAAGACGATGGAGCCTGTCTACGGCTCCAGCTGGGCCTGGGCGCCCAGCGGCTCCTCGCGGATCATCACGCCCGTTCCCGCCGCCGGCGAGGCGGCCAGCGGCTTCTTGAACAGGCCGCGCCACAGGCTCTGCTCCTCCACCGCGCTGGTCCAGGCGGTTCCGGCCATCGCCTGATCGACGCCGGCGTCATAGATCCGTTTCATCAGGCCGGTCTCGAACTTCAGCAGGTTGAAGCCCTCGAAGCTGCCCGGGATCGAGGCCACCGACAGCGGCAGGTTGTGGCGCGTGCAGAAGCCGGCGGCCAGGCTCAGCGCTTGGCGGTACGAGAACCGCAGCATGGTGTCGAAGCTGCGGCTCATGATCGAGGCCACGCCGGGTGGTGTCGACTGCGACGCGGGGTCCAGCACCGTGTTGACGATCACGTGCACGCGGCCGCGCCGGAAGCGGGGGCCGAGGTTGCGCCAGTGCAGCAGGGCGTCGGGCATCAGGAACAGCGGCGCGGCCACGCCGCCGTCGACGTGCATCTCCTGATGCGGGCGGCCGTCGACCTCGACGTCGATCAGCTTGGGCGGGAAGATCCCCGGCACCGAGGACGAGGCGACCAGCAGGGTGCGGAACAGCTTCAGCGCATCGTCGCCGCCCCGGGTGGCGATCTCGCCCAGGTCCCAGACCACGGCCCGCTGGCTGTCGAGATTGGTGGTGGCGATCAACAGGCGCCGGCCCCTCAGGTGCTCGGCCGCCACGGCCTCGACCATGGCCGTGTCGACGAAGGTCTCGACCAGGCGATCCAGCGACTCGCCCTTGAAGATGCTGGGGCCCAGGGCCGAGTTCAGACGGCGCAGGCTGAGCAGCTCCGCCGCGTGGCCGCCGACATAGGCGTCGGTCAGGCGCTCGTCCCAGCTTGAGCCCAGGAAGGCCAGGGGCGCGATCAGGGCGCCGGTGCTGACGCCGGTGACGATGGCGAAGTCAGGGCGTCGGCCGGCCTTGGACAGGCCTGTGAGCACGCCCGCGCCATAGGCGCCGCCAGCGGCGCCGCCGGACAGGGCCAGGATGTTGAACTCGTCGCGGCCCAGCAATGAGCGGAGCGGCGCGAGCCGATCGGCGGCCTGGCGCAGGGCGTCGTCGGCCTGATCGACGCTGAGGCGCACGCCCGGAAAGCCGGCGGCCTCGACATGGCGGTCATTGGGCGGAGCGGGCAGGCGCTTGCCGCGCAGGGGATCGGTCCGGAAGAAGCCCTGCAGGTTGGCCTTGCCGGAAAGATCCTTGTCCACGGCGCGCCTCAGTCGCTACCGCGCGCCAGCCAGCACGACGCCCACCAGCACGGCGGCGTAGTGAAGGCCCGCGCCGCCGATGACGTGGCCATGCCAGATGGCGCGGCGGAACTTCAGCCGCCGCATCAGGTAGAAGATCGTGCCGGTGGAATAGACGAGACCGCCGATGGCCAGCAGCAGCAGGGCCACCCAAGACAGGCCGTCGATCATCGGCTTGATCGCCACCAAGACCAGCCAGCCGAGGGCCAGGTACAGGCCGACCCAGAAGCGCTTGTCCAGGCCCGGGAGGAAAAGCTTGGCCGCCACGCCGACGCCGGCGACGGTCCACACCGCCGTGGTCATGCCGATGGCCCACCAGCCGGTCAGGTTCTGGGTGGTGAAGGGCGTGTAGGACGCGGCGATCATCACGAAGATGCCGGCGTGGTCGAAGCGGCGCAGCAGCGGCCGCCAACGCGCCTTGGCGAAGTTGTAGGCCGTCGACAGCGACAGCATCAGGATCAGACCGACGGTGTAGATGCTGACCGCGGCCACCTGCTTGAGGTCGCCCAGCCCGAAGGCCAGGCCCAGCAGGATGCCGCCGCCCAGCAGGGCGCCGGCCAGACCCGCCAGGTGCACGATCAGGTCGGCGCACTTGGCCGCCGGCGTCGGATAGTGCGTCGCCGCCGGCTCGCGTCCGACGAGATCGGTCGTTTGGGTGGTCGTGTCCATGGCCCCGCTCTGTCCGGATGCAGTACGCCCGAACGGTAAGTTCGTTCCGTGACATATAAGCGTCGATCAGTATGGCCGCGAAAGGGCGATCGCGACACGATCGGCGGTAAAACGCGCTTCAGGTCAAAAGGCCGCGGGACCCGTCGAAGATCAGCTTGCCGCCGACCAGCACCAGCAGGACGTAGATCACCTTGTAGAAGCCCTCGGCCGGCACGCGCCGCACCAGCCAGACCCCGGCCCAGGTCGAGGCGATGGCCAGCGGCGCCAGCACCCCGGCGGTGGCCAGCACCTTGGGCGTGAACTGGCCCAGGGCGACATAGGCCGGGACCTTCATCCAGTTCACGACGGCGAAGAAGATCGCGCTGGTGCCGATGAACGTGTCGCGCGGCAAGCGACGCGGCAGGACGTAGATCTGGAAGGGCGGGCCGCCGGCGTGGGCGATCTGGCTGGTGAACCCGGCCGCCGCCCCGCACAGGGCGCCGAACCAGGGCCGTCCCGGCGTCGCGTCCACCTGCTCGGCCGCTCGAACCGCCCGTTCGGCCCAAAGGCGCTGCAGCGCGAAGGCGACCGAGATCACGCCGACCGCCAGCTCGACCGCCGCCTCCTTGACGAAGGCCGCCAGCGCCCAGCCCAGGAAGATGCCGACCGCCGCGGCCGGCAGCATCAGGATCAGCAGGCCCTTGTCCCAGCTCTTCCGGAACGCCCAGACGCTGACGACGTCCTGCACCAGGAGGATCGGCAGCACGATCGAGGCGGCCAGAACCGGCGACACCGCCAGCGCCATCAGCGGCACCGCCACGACCCCTATCCCCGCGAAACCGCCCTTGGCCAGGCCCAGCAGGATCACGGCCGGAATGGCCACGGCGTAGAACAGCGGATCGGTCAGCATGCGGCGGTGTTACAGCCTCTCCGGCTCGGGCCCAAGCCGCGTCCAGGAGAAGGCGGCGACCAAGAGAAAGGGCCCGGCGTCGCCGCCGGGCCCTCCCAAGTCTTCAAGTCGTCGTCGATCTTAGAAGTTGATCGAGATCGTCGAACGACGGTTCAGCGGTTCCTTCACGCCATCGCCGGTGGCGACGGCCGGAGCGCTTTCACCCTTCCAGTCGACGCCCAGGACGTCCTTCGAGACGCCTTGCGAGACCAGAGCGTCGGCGACGGCCTTGGCGCGGCGTTCCGACAGCTTGACGTTGTACTTCGGCGAGCCCGAGGTGTCGGTGTGGCCGACCACGATGATCTTGGTCGCCTTGCCGTCGTTCGAGTACTTCGCGGCTTCCGTCACCACCGATTGCGCTTCCGGCGTCAGGACCGATTGGTCGAACGGGAAGTACACGATGAACTCACGCGCCTCGAAGGCCGGCGGCGGCGGAGGCGGCGGCGGCGGGGGAGGCGGGGGAGGCGGCGGGGGCGGCGGGGGCGGAGGCGGCGGGGGCGGAGGCGGCGGCGGGGGCGGCGACGCGAACGAGTAGCGCAGACCCACGGTCAGCGACTGGTCCTTGTACTGGCCCGCGAACGCGCCGGGCTGCAGAGCGCTCGAACCTTGCGACTGCCAGGCGTGCTCCGAACCCGTGATATAACGGTAGGTGATGTCGATGTTCAGCTTGTCGGTCGCCTTGATCGAGGCGCCGGCGATGGCTTGCCAAGCGACGGCCAGATCGTCGTCGTCGACGGTCAGGTTTTGGATCGCCGGGTTAGGAATCGTCGGGTCGCTGAGGGCCGGGACGTTGCTGAACTGACCCAGGGTCTTGACGTCCAGGCGGTTGATGCCCACGCCAGCGCCGAGGAAAGGATTGAACCAGGCGCCCGGCGCGAAGTCGTAAATGACGTTCGCCATCAGGGTCCAGGAATCGATCGAGCCATCCGGGGCGCCGCAGGTCGGGGCCGAGGCGGTGCGGGTCACGCCCGGGGTGCAGAGACCCAGCGGTTGGCGAGCGCGCGCGGCGTTGCCGTGGACGCCCTTCAGGTCGCCGGGACGATAGCCGCCTTCAACTTCGGCGCGCCAGTTCGGATTGAACTGGTAGCCCAGGCGAACGAAGCCGGTCCAGTCGCTGTCCGACTTCCAGCCCCAGTGATAGTGCGCGCCGTCAGGAGCGTTGGCGTCCGACTCGGTCTTGAGACCTTGCGGCCAATGGTAGCCCAGGTCGACCGCGCCGTACCAGCCGGTCTCTTGGGCCGAAACGCCCGACGCGGCGAACACCGCGGCTAGAGCGGCTCCCGCCAGGAGGTTGAGTTTCATTTTTGAAGAGCCCTCTATTGCCCTGCCCAGGCCGGAAACCCGAGCCTAGCGCTGTTATACCAAGGCGAACGCCACGGGAAAGTGTCAGCGAGGACACACTCGTCAGGTTTCGCCCTCCCTGTTTTTTCAAGGGAAAGCTCTACAAGACCGCCCCTCAGAGTCGCATCCGAGCGTGTCCGCCAACCTCCACGAAATGGAAGCGTCAGCTTTGCTGGGTTCGCACGTGAAACGATTGCGCGCAAGGTTTCTAGGCGTGAAAAGACCAAGCATTCTTAGATCGTCGCTAAAAAACCTCACCTCTTCGCATGTCATCGACGATCGCCGCCCACGTCACGCCAAAGCGAAAGGCCAAGCTAGACCTTCGCCGTGACCAGCCAGCACGCCGAGTTCATTGTCGCGACACCCTCCCGGACGTGGGGCGCCAAGGCGGTCGCGACCGCTTCGCCGACCTTCCGGCGCATGTCTTCGTCCGCCGCCTTGAGGATCGGGTTTAGCGGCCCGACCCGCAGGCTCATGGTCAGCAACTCGTCGAAGGACAGAGGGCTGGCGGCGTCCAGCGGCGCGACGGCGATCTCCCGCCAGCCGCTGGCCTCCAGGACGCCGCGCACGCGATCCCGATCGGCGAAGGCGAAGCGTCCCGGCCCCTCCGTTTCGAAGCGAGGCGGCTCTGACAGAAAAGGCGCGGCGGCGCGCAGGGGGATCTGCGACAGGGGGTTCTCCTCCGGCCCTCGCCAAGCGGCGAACGCCAGCCGTCCACCCGGCTTCAGCGCCCGCCGCAGGTTGGCGAAGGCGGACACGGGATCGGGGAAGAACATCACGCCGAACCGCGAGATGATCGCGTCGAACGACGGGGCGAAGGCGTGGGTCTGGGCGTCCGCCAGCAGGAACTCCGCGCCCTCGATCCCGTCCTCGCCCGCGCGCCGGCGGGCCAGCTCGACCAGCGCCCCGGAGATGTCGACCCCGACCGCGCGCCCCGTCGGCCCCACTCGCCAAGCCGCCGCCAGCGTGGTCGCGCCCGCGCCGCAGCCGACGTCGAGCACGGATTCCCCATTCGCCAGGCTGGCCGCCTCGACCACAGCCTCGCCGATCGGCGCCATGATCCGATCCAGCAGCGCTTGGTGCTCGACCCACACCTGGCCGGCCCGGTCCCAATAGGCCGCCATGTCGCGCTCGGCGCTCGTGCTCATGCTCATCTCCTCATTGCCAGGATCACGCGGCCCGACAATCCTGCAAGTTCAAGCGCACTTGAGGTCAAGCGATGTTCGACATCGACATTTCCGAGCTCTCCCGCCGGTCCGGCGTCAAGGCTTCGGCCCTGCGGTTCTACGAGGAGAAGGGCCTGATCGCCTCGGTTGGACGGCGGGGCCTCAAGCGCCTGTTCGCGCCGGAGACGGCCGAGCGGCTGTCCCTGATCGCCCTGGGCCGCGCCTGCGGCTTCACGCTGGGCGAGATCGCCCATCTGCTGGACGGGCCCGACATCGATCGTTCCCGGCTTCGCGCCCAGGCGGCGCATCTGGATCGGCGGATCGAGCAACTGACCCGGATGCGCGAGGGCCTGCGCCACGCCGCCGACTGCAAGGTTCCGGTCCTGGCGGACTGCCCGCACTTCCTGCGCCTGGTGAAGGCGGCGGGTCATCGGCGCAGGCGCTATCGGGCCGAGGCGGTCTAGCCGCCTACCGCAGCGACGCGTCGCGCAGCCGCCGCCGCTTGCCGCCCAGGGCGTCCGGGCGATTGAGCTTCTTGCGGTACTCGTCACGGCGCTCGTGGATCGAGGCGATGACCAGACCCATCGGCACGCCGATATCGACCAGCACGGCCTCGGAGAGCTGCAGCGAGGCCTCGATCGTCTCGGGCACGGCGTCGGTGGCGCCCAGCTCGTAGAGGCGCGCGGCGTGGCGGGCGTCGCGAGCGCGGGCGACGATGGCGAGGTCGGGACGCGCGCCGCGCGCGGCCGCGACCACCGCCTCGGCCGCCTCGGGCGCGTCCATGGTCACGACCACCGCCCGGGCCGTGGCCAAGCCACAGCGCTCCAGAAGCTCCACCCGCGCGGCGTCGCCGTAATAGACGCGCCGTCCGTCTCGGCGGGCCCGCTCAACCAGGCGAGCGTCGCGGTCGACCGCGATCCACGGCAGGTCGTGGCGCCCCAGCATGTCGCCGACGAGCTTGCCGACCCGGCCATAACCGATCACCAGCACCTGCCCCGTCGGCTCCGGCCCCAGGCGATCCGGCCCGGCGGCGGCGGGCGCTTCGCTGACTGGCGCGGGCGCGCCCTTGCGGCCCAGTCGTTGCCCCAGCGCCGCCAAACCCGGGATCAGGAACATGGTCAGGGTCGCCGAGACCAGCACCGCCTGGCCGATGGCCGGCGAGACCACCTGCGCGCCCATGGCGTTGTCCAGCAGCACGAAGGCGAACTCGCCGCCCGCCGCCAGGATCAGGGCCGCCTCGGTCGCGGCCTTGCGGCCCAGCCCCATCAGCAGGCCGATGCCGAACACGACGGCGGCCTTGACCAGGAGGAGGCCGACGACCGTCCCCAGGATCACCGCCGGCTTGGCCACCAGCAAGGACAGGTCGAGGCGAATGCCCAGCGACACGAAGAACAGGCTGAGCAGCAGGCCCTTGAAGGGCTCGATCTTGACCTCGACCTCATGGCGGTACTCGGTCTCGGCCAACAGGATGCCGGCGACGAACGCGCCCAGCGCCATCGACAGGCCCGACATCTGGCTGACCAGGCCCGCGCCGATGATCACCAGCAGGCAGGCGGCCATGAACATCTCTTCGCTCTTGGCCTTGGCGACGGACTTCAGCATCGGCCGCAGGGCCACGCGCCCCACCAGCACGATCACGGCGAGGCCAAGGGCGGCCGGCGCGAGAGACAGGAGGTCGGAGGCCTGGAACTCCCCATGGCCGCGACCGACGATGGCCAGGGTGATCAGGATCGGCGCGACGGCCAGGTCCTGGAACAGCAGGACCGAGAAGGTGGCGCGTCCGGCGTCCGAATGCAGTCGCCGCCGCTCGGCCAGTACCGGCACGGCGATCGCGGTGGACGAGAGGGTCAGGGCCGCGCCGATCGCCAGGGCGGCCGCCGGCGGCTGGCCCAGCAGGATGGCGCCGCCGGCCAGCACCAGCGAACAGCCGATCACCTGGGCCGCGCCCAGGCCGAAGACCAGCCGGCGCATCAACCGCAGCCGTTCCCAGGACAGCTCCAGCCCGATCATGAACAGCAGGAACACCACCCCGAACTCGGCCAGCTGGGCGATTTCAGCGGGGTTGTCGACGGTGACGTAGTCGAGCCACGGCGCGGCGTGGATGAAGCGGCCCAGGCCGAACGGACCCAGGATCACGCCAGCCAGCAGATAGCCGAGGATGGGATTGATCTTCAGGCGCTTGAAGATCGGCGCAACGATGCCGGCGGTCGCCAGGAACAGGACAAGGTCCTTGTAGTTCGCCGCTGAAACCCCGTGCTCCACGCGCCCTCCCCCTTTAGCTCCAGTGTTAGATCGGCCTCTTGAAGCGAACGCCGGCCCCGGCCTCGTCCGCAATGATCAAGATCACGCCGGCCGCCTCGATCGCGTCGATCAGCAGCCTTTCGGTGCTATGATGCAGGGCGTGGCGCTCGGTTTCGAAGTCCTTGACCGTGCTGCGCGAAACGCCCGCCCGGTCGGCGAGTTCTCCCTGGGACCAGTTGATCAGACCACGGGCGGCCCGGCATTGCGCCGGGAGGAGAATTTTTGCGTGCGGCATCTAGCGGCCTCGGGCATCTTCACCCATATTGGGTGAGTACGCCCGAAAAAGACGACCGTCAAGGAGGACCTTTGCACCATACCTCGCTGATCGCCACTAT
Source organism: Caulobacter segnis ATCC 21756 (assembly GCF_000092285.1). Classification (NCBI taxonomy): domain Bacteria; kingdom Pseudomonadati; phylum Pseudomonadota; class Alphaproteobacteria; order Caulobacterales; family Caulobacteraceae; genus Caulobacter; species Caulobacter segnis. The sequence continues at coordinate 4,294,560 of NC_014100.1, forward strand.
CGTCGCGGGCCTGGGCCTGGCGTTCGTCTTCGGCGCCATCGCCAACCGGCTGAAGCTGCCGGTGCTGGTCGGCTATCTGCTGGCCGGCGTGGTCGTCGGCCCCTTCACCCCCGGCTATGTCGCCGACCAGGAGTTGGCCCCGCAGTTGGCCGAGATCGGCGTGATCCTTCTGATGTTCGGCGTCGGCCTGCACTTTTCGCTGAAGGACCTGATGGCGGTGCGCAAGATCGCCATTCCGGGCGCGGTCGTGCAGATCACCGCGGCTACTGTGATGGGCCTGGGCCTGGCCCTGGCGCTGGGCTGGAGTGTCGGCGCGGGCGTTGTGTTCGGCCTCGCCTTGTCGGTCGCCTCGACCGTGGTGCTGCTGCGCGCCCTGCAGGAGCGCCGGCTGGTCGAGACCGGACGCGGCAAGATCGCGGTGGGCTGGCTGATCGTCGAGGACCTGGCCATGGTGCTGGCCCTCGTCCTGCTGCCGGCCCTGTCGGGCGTGCTGGGCGGAGAACCGCCAGTCGATCACGCCAAGGGCGGGGCGGCCGCCGGCGGGGTGCTCGGCGCGTTCGCCCTGACGGTCGGCAAGGTCGTCGCCTTCGTCGCCTTCATGCTGATCGTCGGCCGGCGGGTGATCCCCTGGATCCTGCACCGCATCGCCCACACCGGCTCGCGCGAGCTGTTCCGCCTGGCCGTGCTGGCCATTGCTCTGGGCGTGGCGTTCGGCTCGGCCGCCCTGTTCGGCGTCTCTTTCGCGCTGGGCGCCTTCTTCGCCGGCATGATCATGGCCGAGAGCGAGCTGTCGCAGCAGGCGGCCAATGACACCCTGCCGCTACGCGACGCCTTCGCCGTGCTGTTCTTCGTCTCGATCGGCATGCTGTTCGACCCCAGCGTGCTGCTGCGCGAACCGCTGGCGGTGCTGGCGACCCTGCTGATCATCGTCGTGGGCAAGTCGATCGCCGCCCTGATCATCGTGCGGGCCTTCAAGCGCCCAATGAGCACGGCCCTGACCATCTCGGTCAGCCTGGCCCAGATCGGCGAGTTCTCGTTCATCCTGGCGGGCCTGGGCGTCTCGCTGAAGCTGCTGCCCGACGACGGCCGCGATCTCGTGCTGGCCGGGGCGATCCTGTCGATCCTGGTCAACCCGCTGCTGTTCGCGATCCTCGACCGGATCCTGCCCAAGATGATCGCCAAGGAAGCCAAGGCGCGCGGCGAGACGCCGCCCGTCTCGGCCGCCGACCAGCCGCACGCGGTGCTGGTCGGCTACGGCCGGGTCGGCAAGGCCGTGGCCGAGGGCCTGAAGGGCCGCACGCCGCTGGTCGTGATCGAGGACGACGTCGAGCGCGCCGAGGACCTGCGCAAGGCCGGCTTCGAGACCGTCGGCGGCAACGCCGTGAAGCCCGAGATCCTGCTCGAGGCGGGGCTCGACAAGGCCACGCACCTGTTCGTCGCCGTGCCCAACCCGTTCGAAGCCGCACGGATCATCGAACAGGCCCGCGCCGCCAATCCCCAGGCCCTGATCGTCGCGCGCGCCTATACCGACGCCGACGTGGCCCTGCTCAAGCAGATGGGCGCCTCCCACGCCCTGATCGGCGAGGACGAGATCGCCCGCGGCATGCTCTCCCGCGCCCCGCGCAAGCCCGCGCCAGCGGTGGCCGGCGGGCATTGAGGATGTGGATTTTGCTGGTCATGACGCCGCGCGCCCGCTAACGCGGCGTCATGATCCAGCCACACGCCTCGGGCGGCTACATTCTTGAAGAACTGTCGGTCGGCATGACGGCCGAGAAGCACGTGACCGTCACCGAGGAACGCATTGGCCTGTTCGCCGAAGCGTCGGACGACTTCAACCCCGTGCATATCGACGAGGCGTTCGCGGCCAAGACCGCCTATCGCGGGCGGATCGCCCATGGGCTGCTGTCGGCCTCGTTCGGTTCGGCCGTGGTCGGAACGATCCTGCCGGGCGCGGGATCGATCTATCTGTCCCAGACCCTGGCCTTCCATCGCCCGGTGCGGATCGGCGACGTCGTCACCGCCCGCGTCACCGTCGCGGCGATCGACGAGACCAGCGCCCGCGTCACCCTGCGCTGCGAGGCCCTGGTCGGCGAGGATCCGATCATGGACGGCGAGGCGATCGTGCGCGTTCCGCGCCGCCGCCGTCCGGCCAAGGCCTGACGCCTCTCCCCGGATTGGGCTTGCCCCAAGGGCAAAAGTTTCCGTAACGCCGATCGCCGGAATCCATTGGCGGATCGAGCGCTGGCGCGCGCATGGGCGGCGCCGAAGATCCGGGCGAAGTCCGCCTGACGGCCAACATGAACTTTTTTTAAGGGAGCAAATATTTCGCGCCGTTGCAGATTGCCGCCAGCTCACTCCAACGGACGCGATTTCCATGAAAAGAGTTTTGTTCGGCGCGGCGGCCCTCGCGGCCCTGTCCCTGTCGGCTTTCGGCGCGCAAGCCCACGAGCAGCACGCCTGCATCGACGACGCCTGCGTGATGCAGTCCCTTCTGCCCGCGGGCGTCGCGGGCGCCGCCGGCGACACGACTTCCCTGGAATCCCCGCGCTACGGCGCCTGGGGCTTCGACATCTCGGGCATGGACACCACCGCCAAGCCCGGCGACGACTTCTACAAGTTCGCCAACGGGACCTGGGAAGCCAAGACGGAGATCCCGTCGGATCGCGTCCGCTACGGCAATTTCGACAAGCTGGCCGAGCTCTCCGAACTGCGCACCCGCGCGATCATCGAGTCCGCCGCCGCCGACAAGGCCGCGACCGGCGAGAAGGCCAAGATCGGCGCCGCCTATCGCGCCTTCATGGACGAGGCCGCGATCGAGAAGCTGGACGCCAAGCCGATCCAGCCCTGGCTCGACGGCATCAAGAAGGTCAAGACCAAGGATGAGTTCACGGCCCTGATGGGCAAGAGCTCGACCACGCCCTACGCCGACCTGATCAGCGTGGGCATCGGCGTCGACGCCAAGGATCCGCTGCGCTACGCCGTCTACGCGGGCACCGGCGGCACCAGCCTGCCCGACCGCGACTACTATCTGGACGCCAAGTTCGCCGACAAGAAGGCCGCCTATCTGGTCTATGTCGAGAAGATGCTGACCCTGGCCGGCTGGGAAAAGCCCGCCGAGAACGCCAAGGCCATCGTCGACTTCGAGACCAAGCTGGCCGAGGCCTCGTGGACCCGCGTCGAGCGCCGCAACCGCGACAAGACCTACAACCCCGCCACCCTGGCCGAGCTGCAGGCCCTGACGCCAGGCTACGACTGGAACCGCTACCTGGTGGGCACGGAGCTGCCGAAGGTCGATCGCTTCATCGTCACGACCAACACCTCGTTCCCCAAGTACGCGAAGATCTACGCCGACACTCCGCTGGAGACCCTGAAGGCCTGGCAGGCGTTCAAGGTGACCGACAGCGGCGCCTCGATGCTGTCCAAGCGCTTCGCCGACGCCCAGTTCGAATTCCGCAACAAGACCCTGGCCGGCCAGCCCGAGCAGCGTCCGCGCTGGAAGCGCGCCGTGAGCCAGGTCAACGGCATGCTGGGCGAGGCGGTCGGCAAGGAATACGTCGCCGCCTACTTCCCGCCGGAGTCGAAGGCCAAGATGCTGTCGCTGGTCGCCGACATCCGCACGGCCCTGAAGACCCGGATCGACAAGCTCGACTGGATGGGCCCGGAGACCAAGGTCAAGGCTCAGGACAAGCTCAACAAGTTCACCGTCAAGATCGGCTATCCCGACAAGTGGCGTGACTACTCCAAGCTGGAGATCAAGGAAGGTGACGCCTACGGCAACATGATCCGCACCGGCGCCTGGGACTATCGCCACGACGTCGAGCGCCTGAACCAGCCGGTCGACAAGAGCGAGTGGGGCATGACCCCGCAGACGGTCAACGCCTACTACAACTCGGTCAACAACGAGATCGTGTTCCCGGCCGCCATCCTGCAGGCGCCGTTCTTCCACCCCGACGCCGACCCGGCCATCAACTACGGCGGCATCGGCGGCGTGATCGGCCACGAGATCGGTCACGGCTTCGACGACCAAGGCCGCAAGTCCGACGGCGACGGCGTGCTGCGCGACTGGTGGACGGCGGAAGACGCCGCCAAGTTCAACGCCCAGGCCGACAAGCTGGGCGCCCAGTACTCGGCGTTCGAGCCCTTCCCGGGCGTCCACGTCAACGGCAAGCTGACCATGGGCGAGAACATCGGCGACATGGCCGGTCTGACCCTGGCGCTCGAGGCCTACCACGTCTCACTGAAGGGCCAGCCGGCCCCGGTGCTGGACGGCTTCACCGGCGACCAGCGCATCTATCTGGGCTGGGCCCAGGTGTGGCGCGGCAAGTCGCGCGACGACGCCCTCAAGCAGCAGATCGCCAGCGATCCGCACTCGCCGGGCTACTACCGCGTCAACGGCACGATCCGGAACCAGCCTGGCTGGTACTCGGCCTTCGACGTCAAGCCGGGCGACAAGCTCTACGTCCCGCCGGAAGAGCGCGTGAAGATCTGGTAGTCGCGAGACTCAAGTGTGAACGGGAAAGGCCGCCGGGAAACCGGCGGCCTTTTTCTTGGGCGGACGCCGGGACGCGGCGCGACTTCAGGAGCCGCCACCCCGCATAGTCTAAAGTCCACGGACACTAAACCTTGCCGCGCACGCGCCGGGCTGTAAAAGACCCCGGCTCACCCTCGAGACCCCATGCCACAGCACGGCCAACAGATCGGACAGACGCCGGAGTGGCTTCCGCATGAGCGGCCCTTCCTGCCCGGTTCGCCGTCGACGCCGCATTTTCCGGTCCAGTTCCGGGTCATCCACGGCCTCATCAGCCTGCTGATCGGGATCACCGGCTCGCTGGGCCAGGCGCTGATCCAGGTCAACCTGCCCGCCATCCAGGGGTCGCTGGGCCTAACGCCCACGGAAGGCGCGTGGCTGACCACCGTCTACATCATGACCAACATCTCGATGAACCTGCTGCTGGTGAAGTACCGCCAGCAGTTCGGCATCCGCCGGTTCGCCCTGGTGTTCCTCAGCCTCTACACCGTGGCGGCCTTCGCCCATCTCGCGCTCGACAACTTCGCCATGGCCCTGGTCCTACGGGCGATCAGCGGCGTCGGCGCCGCGGCCCTGACGGCGCTGGCCATGTTCTACATGCTGCAGGCCTTTCCCGCCTCGTTCCGGATCGGCGCCCTGGTGCTGGGGGTCGGGGTCTCGCAGCTGGGCTCGCCCCTGGCCCGGGTGATCTCGACCAGCCTGCTGGACGCCGCCTACTGGCACGGGCTCTACGCCCTGGAGGCCAGCCTCGCGGCCCTATGCCTGGCCGCCGTCTGGCTGTTCCGCCTGCCGCAAGGCATGCGCATCCACGTCTTCGAAGGCGTCGACGCCCTCAGTTTCGCCCTGCTGGGCGGGGGGCTAGGCCTGATCGTCGCGGTCTTAGGCCTGGGCCGCATCGTCTGGTGGTTCGAGGCGCCGTGGATCGGCTGGTGCCTGATCGCCGCGCTGGTCTTGCTGGTCGCGGGCGGCCTGGTCGAGGATCGGCGAACCCATCCGCTGATCGACACCCGGTGGGTGGCCACCGGGACCTTCCTGCGCTTCTGCCTGAACGTCGCCCTGGTGCGGGTGATCCTGTCGGAGCAGACGGTCGGGGCCGCCGGCCTGATGCAGGCCCTCGGCTTCGCGGCCGAGCAGCAGCGCCTGCTCTACGCCATCGTCCTGGCCGCCACCGCGGCCGGGGTCGTGATCAGCGCCGCCACCCTGAACCAGAAGACCCTGCCGGCGCAGTTCCTGGGCTCGATCCTTCTGATCGCCATCGCCGCCTTCCTGGACGCCCGCTCCACGCCCCAGACCGGACCTGGCGAGCTCTATTTCAGCCAGGCCCTGCTGGCCTTCGCCGCCGCCGTGTTCCTGGGCCCGTCGTTCATGTTCGGCATCGGCCAGCTGCTGACCCGAGGCCTGGGCTCGATCATCACCTTCTCGGTGATGTTCGGGGTCGCCCAGAACCTGGGCGGCCTGTTCGGCGCGGCCATGCTGGGCACGCTGCAGACGGTGCGGACCCAGCAGCACGCCGTGGGCCTGGCCGAGCGCCTGACCGGCGCCGACCCCGCCGTCGCCGCGACCTTGCAGACCTATGGCGGCGTCTACGCCTCGACCCAGGCCGATCCGGCGCTGCGCGCCGCCGACGCCAGCGTCCTCCTGACCCAGCAGGTGACGCAGCAGGCCAGCATCCTGGCCTTCAACGACGTCTTCCTGGTGATCGGCGTCGTCGCCCTCGTCCAATTCCTCTATGCCGGCTTCCTGTTCGCGCGCCTGGCCTTGCGTATGAAGGCCCAGGCTGGCGCGTCGCCGGCTCCCACCGTTCCAGCCCGAGAGACCCGCATGACCGACGCGACCTCCCCGCCGCCCGGCGCGCCCCAGCCCGAAGACCGCGCCGCCTCGGCCGCCCCGCCGCCCGCCCGGCCCAAGCCGCCGAGCGGCTATGCGATCTTCATCACCGCCACCGTCACCCTGGCGGTGATCCTGCTGATCCTGTTCCTGTGGAAGCTGCCGCCGTTCGGCGGTTCGGTGCAGCGGACGGACAACGCCTATGTGCGCGGCCAGGTCACGGTCGTGGCGCCGCAGCTCAGCGGTTACGTCGTCGGGGTCGCCGCCCAGGACTTCCAGACGGTCCGCAAGGGCCAACCGCTGTTCACGATCGACCAGCGCATCTACGCCCAACGCGTCGATCAGGCCCGCGCCACGCTGGCGGCGCGCGAGGCCGATCTGGCCAACTCCGCCCAGGCGCAAGCCTCGCGCGAAGCGGCCCTGAAGAGCCGCGAGGCCGACATCGGCTCGGCCCAGGCCCAGGTCGAGCGCGCGCGCGCCGACATGGCCCGCGTCGCCGACCTGGCCACCGACGGCTCGGTGTCGCTGCGCGAACGCGACCAGGCCCGCGCCGCCCTGCGCGCCGCCGAGGCCACGCTCGCCTCGGCCAAGGCCGGCCGCGAGATCGCCCGCCAGGACATCCGCTCGGTCGGCGTGTCCCGCGAGGGCCTGGAGGCCGCCGTGGCCGCCGCCAAGGCCGCGCTGCGCCTGGCCGAGATCGATCTTTCCAACACCATCGTCACCGCGCCCGCCGACGGCCAGCTGGGCCAGGTCGGGGTGCGTCATGGCCAGTGGGTGACCGCCGGCACGCAGCTCGTCTCGCTGGTGCCGCCGCAGCGCTGGGTGATCGCCAACTTCAAGGAGCGCCAGTCGGGCCGCATGCGCCCGGGCCAGCCGGCCAGCGTCACGGTCGACGCCCTGGGCGATCAGCGCTTCACGGGTCGGGTCGAGCAGGTCTCGCCCGCCACCGGCTCGGAGTTCAGCATCCTGCCGCCGCAGAACGCCACGGGGAACTTCACCAAGATCGCCCAGCGCCTGCCGGTGCGTATCGTGCTTGACGCCGGCCAGGCCGATCTGGCCCGCCTGCGCCCCGGCATGTCGGTGCAGGCCGAGGTCGACACCGCCGGCAAGGGCCGCCGCTGATGCGCCGCGCCCTGATCGGCCTGGTCGGCCTTGGCGCGCTGACGGCCTGCGCGACGCCAGGCCCGAAGACCGCGCCGCCGGCCTCGGCCGCCGTCGCCCCGCCGGCCGGATGGCGCGCCACCGCGACTGTCTCGGAGGACGCCTCGGTCGCCGACGGGTGGAAGGCGTTCGGCGATCCGCGCCTGTCGGAGCTGGTCGCCGCCGCCCTGGCCTACAACGCCGACCTCGGCGCCGCCGAGGCCCGGGTTCGCGAGGCCGAGGCCCAGAGCCGCCTGGCCGGCGCCGCCCTGCTCCCGTCGGTCAACCTTGGGGCGGGCGTCCAGAAGGAGCGCGACCTCAACGCCTTCGGCCAGCCCAGCACGACCCTGGCGGCCCAGCCCCAGGTCCAGGTCGCCTACGAAGTCGATCTCTGGGGCCGCCTGCGCGCCGCCGACGCCGCCGGACGCGCCAGCCTGCAGGCCAGCCGCGACGCCCGCGACGCCGCGCGCCTGTCGGTCGCCGCCGCGGTGGCGCGGTCCTATGTGGCCCTGTTGTCGCTGGACGCTCAGCTGGCCACCGCCCAAGGGACCCTGGCCTCGCGCCAGGAAGCCGCCGCCCGCGCTCGCCGCCGGGCCCGCGAGGGCGTGACGTCCGATCTGGAACTTCGCCAGGCCGAGGGCGAGCTGGAGGCCGCCGCCCAGCGCGTCCCAGCCCTGGAGCTGGCGATCCGTCGCCAGGAAGGCGCCCTGGCCCTGCTGGTCGGCCAGACCTCGCAAGCCATCCCGCGCGGGACGCTGGCCAGGCTCGTCATCCCGCAACCCTCCGCGCCCCTGCCTTCGTCGCTGTTGAACCGACGACCGGATATCGCCCAGGCCGAGGCCACGCTGGCCGCGTCCGACGCCAGCCTGGCGGCCGCGCGCGCCGCCTTCCTGCCGCAGGTGCGCCTGTCGGCGGCCGGCGGCGTCCTGTCCGTCCAACATGTCGACACCCTGACCGTCTGGACCCTCGGCGCCAGCGCCCTGGCGCCGATCTTCGACGGCGGCCGCCTGCGGGCCCAGTCCGACGCCGCCACGGCCCGCCGCGACCAGGCCGCCTTCGGCTATCGCAAGGCCGTGCTGACCGCCTTCAGCGAGGTCGAGAGCGCGCTCGAAGGGACCGGTCGCCTGGCCGAGCAGGAAGCCGCGGCCGTGCGCCAACGCGCCGCCGCCGCCTCGGCCCTGGACCACGCGCGCAAGCGCTATCAGGCCGGCTATGTCGCCTATCTGGAGGAGCTGGACGCCCAGCGCGGCCTGCTCGCGACCGATCTGGCCCTCTCGCAGGTCCGCGAGGCCCGGCTGCAAAACGCCGTGGCGCTGTATCAGGCGCTGGGGGGCGGGTGGACGGAGACCGGGCGGTAGCGCCTGTCTGGTTTTAGATGAAACCTCTTTCAGCGGTTGAGGAGGCGCGCCGGCCCACCGGCCGCCGGCTCAACATCGCCCCATTGCGACGCATATTTGCAAATGATTTTCATATGCAATATCCAGGCGCTCCTGAGTCGGGAGGAGCGTTCAATGCACGCAACAACATCTTCAACGGTCGCGCGTCGGCTTAAGTTGGCGCGATCCGCGTCTCTCGTCGCGCTGCTGCCGGTGATGGTCCTGCTGCCCTCGGCGACCTCGGCCCAGGAAGCGGCGGCCGACGACAAGGTCGCGGTGGATGAGCTGTTGGTGTACGGGCGTGGAGCGGCCAGGAACACGACGGCGACGGGTCTGGACCTCACGCCGCGAGAGACGCCTCAGTCCCTCAGCATCATCACCCAAGAGCAGATCCAGGATCAGGCCGCGTCCAGGGTGACCGAAGTGCTGGCCTACACGACCGGCGTTTCGGTGAAGGCGGTGGACCGGGGGCGCAACAGCCTGTCCGCGCGAGGCTTCGAGATCACCAACTTCCAGCTCGACGGCGTGCCGTTCGAAACTGGCAATGTCGGGTTGGAGGAAACCAGCACGGCGCTCTATGAGCGGGTCGAGGTCGTGCGCGGCGCGACCGGCCTGATGCAGGGCGCCGGGGAGCCCTCGGCCTCCATCAACCTGGTGCGCAAGCATGCGACCGCGCGCGAGTTCTCGGGCGAACTGACCCTGGAAGCCGGATCCTGGAACCGTTTCTCGGGGACAGCGGACGTGTCGGCCCCTCTAGCCCGCGACGGCGCCGTGCGCGGCCGCTTCGTCGCCGAGGTCTATAATGAGGAGTCCTTCGTCGACCTGGAGCAAAACCAGGGCTTCACCCTGTACGGCGTGATCGACGCCGATCTCGGCGACAAGACGCGCCTCAGCATCGGCGCCAGCCACCAGCGCGACGAGCGCAGCGGCACCCTGTGGGGGCAGTTGCCCTACTGGTACAGCAATGGCGCGCGCACCCACTGGCCGCGCTCGCAGACCAGCGCCGCCAAGTGGAACCAGTGGGACACCATCGAGCAGACCGCGTTCGTCACCCTGGAGCATTCGCTGAACGACCGCTGGTCGATCCGGGGCGACGCCGCCTATCACCGCCAGAAGGAAGACTCCAAGCTGCTCTGGCTGTCGGGCGACCTGGACGCCCAGACCGGCGTCGGGATGAGCGCCTGGCCCTATTGGTACAGGGCCACGCCCGAGCAGTGGAACCTGAACCTCTCGGCGAAAGGCGGCTACAGCCTCTTTGGCCGTGAGCACGAGCTGATCCTGGGCGCCATGTACAACCGCCTGTCCGCCGGCTGGACCAACAGGGACCCCGTTTCGGTCATGCCGGACGCGGGTGATTTTCGACGCTGGGACGGCAGCTATCCGGAACCCACCTGGGGCGAGCGCTACGACAGCTCGGACCTGGGGACCACCAAGCAGGCGGCCCTCTACGGCGCGACCCGCTTCCAGCTTCTGGACCGGCTCAAGCTGATCGCGGGCGCTCGCCTGAGCTATTGGCGGCGAGACGCGGAGGTGTCGCGCTGGACGCCCGAGGCCGTCACCCTCAAGCAGACCAACATCTTCACGCCCTATGCCGGCCTGATCTACGACCTGACGGAAAACCTGTCGGCCTATGCCAGCTACACCAGCATCTTCGATCCGCAGAACTACAAGGATCGCAACGGCAGCTACCTCGATCCGCTCGAGGGCGACAATTACGAGGCGGGGCTGAAGGTGGACCTGATGGGCGGACGCTTGCGGGCCTCCACCGCGATCTTCCGCGTCGAACAAAACAACTTCCCAGTGGCCGATGACGGTTTCCTCGTTCCGGGCACCGTCGATCCCGCCTATCGCGCCGCGCAGGGCACGGTGTCCAAGGGCTACGAGGCCGAGGTCCAAGGCCAGGTGCTGGACGGCTGGGACGTGAGCGTGGGCTGGAGCCAGTTTTCGGCCAAGGACGGCGACGGCGTGAATGTCCAGGCCCACCACCCTCGGCGCGTCTTCCGCCTGTCCACCAAGTACGAACTGCCTGGGACCCTGGATCGGATCAGCCTGGGGGGATCTCTGCGCTGGGAGAGCCGGCCGCCGCAGACGGCGGTCAATCCAGGTACGGGCCTGACCGAGCCCGTCGGCCAGCCCGCCTATGTGCTGGTGAACCTGATGGGGCAGTTCAAGGTCACGGACCAGACCTCGGTCCAGCTCAACGTCGATAACGTGTTCGACAAGACCTACTACAGCAACAACGCCTGGTTCGCGGGCTTCGTCTACGGCGAGCCGCGTCGCGTGCGCGTCACGCTGCGCCACGCCTTCTGACGGTGAGGGCGGCCACCGGCTTCACGGGCGGCCGCCTTCCACTCGGACAGACCGCGGCATGTCCGCTTCGGCGCCGGCGACCGGAATGTCCGTGTCGGTCCATTCCCCTCATCGCCAGGGCGGGGATGACGGTCTGCTTTGATAAGCTTGAGCCCCATCGCGAGGAGCTTCGGCTTCAGCCCCTAGGCCGCGATCGGCGGGTTGTCGCCGCCGCCCAGCGGCAGGGCCTCGTATTCCTTGAGGAGCTCTTCGAGCGTCTCGCGTAGTTCGGGATCATGCTCGCGCTTCAGCTTGGCGCGGAACAGTTCGATATTCTTGCGGCGAATGAACTCGTCCATGGCCATCTCCCGAAGCCTCCCAAACGCGAGGCAGGATGGCCCGAGATTCTTCCGCGCGCGCTGCGGCCCGACGACGCAGCAGGACGCCAGATCGCGGGCGCGATATTTTTGACGAAGATGTAAAAAATAGAAACAGGGGCCCAGATACACCAAACCCGTCGCGGGGGATAATCGCGACGGGCTGGCTATTTTCTCGATCATTCGATCTAGGCGGGCGTTTCCTCCCCGAAACGCCGAAGAACGGGAGCTCTCTGTTGGGCTCGTTTCGTCCTTGCAGTGTGTAGAAACGTCAAATTCGTGACGCTGTCAACGCGTCAAAGCCGTTTTCTGCAACGGTTTGGACGAATTTTTGACGCGGGTGGCGTAGTTTGGACTGAAAAGTCGGTTTTACCCCTGGATTCCGGCGTTATTTTTGACGAGAATGTCAAAACTTACTTTCCAAGCGTCGCCACGAAACGGTCCAGCACGGCCGAACGCGACTCGAAGACATAGTCCGGACGCGACACGGTCACCGGCTCGACCCCGGCCTCGGCCAGGGCGGCGGCGGCGTCGAACAGGTCGGCGGTCGCCAGGAGCGCGCCGTTGGCGCGGCGCGAACCGCCCTTGGCGACGAAGCCGGCCACGGCGTCCTGGGCGGCGCGGTCCTGCTCGGCCGGCCAGACCAGGGTCGCCAGCTTGCCCGCCCGGCCCTTGGCCTCGACCACCGACAAGAGGCGGCGCAGGGCGTCCAGCTGCTCGCCGTTCCAGCCGGCCAGCCGCGAGGCCGTCAGCTGGGCCTGGCTCTTCAGGATTACGCCGTCGGACAGGATCTTCAGGCCATTGGCGGCCAGGGTCGCGCCCGTGGTGGTGATGTCGACGACCAGCTCGGCCGCGCCGGCGGCGGGAGCGCCTTCGGTCGCGCCGCTGCTCTCGACGATCCGGTAGTCGGCGACGCCGTGGCGGGCGAAGAAGGCGCGGGTCTGGGTCACGTACTTGGTCGCCACGCGCAGGCGCCGGCCGGTGCGGGCCAGATGCGCGTGCCCGACCTCGTCGACGTCGGCCATGGTGTCGACGTCGAGCCAGCTCTTGGGCGCGGTCACCACCAGGTCGGCGCGGCCAAAGCCCAGCGCCCGCAGCAGCATGACACGCGGCTGTCCATGTCGTCGCCGCGCTCGCGCAGCAGATCTTCGCCGGTGACGCCCAGGTGCAGGTCGCCGCTGTCGAGGCCCGCGGCGATGTCGCCGGCCGAGAGTAGGCGCACCGAGACGCCGGGCAGGCCCGACAGCTCGGCCGAATAGCCGCGCGCCCCGCCGGTCATCTCCAGCTTGAAGCCGCACTCGGCCAGCCAGGCCTCGACCTGGTCCTTCAGGCGGCCCTTGGACGGGATGGCGAAGATCATCGGAGCAGACGTCATTCGCCGCCTCCCGCATAGGCGCGCGCGGGACGGACCATGAAGCCGACCGCGCCGGTGTTGATGGTGGAGACGCCGAGGCGCCCCGGCAGGCCGTCATAGCGACCGCCGGCGGCGATCGGCCGCTCGTCGCTTAAGGCCGCCGAACGGACCTCGAACAGGTAGCCGTCGTAATAGCCGAACGCCCGGCCGAAGGCGGCGGCCAGGGTCGCGCGCTCCAGCGGCACGCCCTGGGCGGCCATGCCGGAAAGACGCGCGCGCCAGCCGGCGACGGCGGCCTTCAGCGCGGCGTCGTTCGGGCCCGCCAGGGACGCGATGGCGTCGAGCGCGGCCTCCGGACGATCCGACACCGCCAGGAAGGCGCGGACCTTGGCGGCTTGATCCGCATCGAGACGGCCGGCCTTGGCGGTCTCGGCCTTTTCGACGAGGCGGCGAGCGATCTCGGCCGGGCGGCGGCCGCCGACGGGCTCGATGCCGGCCAGGGACCACAGCTCCTGCAGCACGGCGGAGGCCTCGGCCTCGGGCAGGCCGGCCAGCAGGGCGGCGATGCGGCTTTTTTCCTCGTCCGCGGCCAGTCCGCGCTCAGACGAACCGTCCAGCTCGGCCTTCAGCTGGCGCGGCTTGGCGAAGGCGCGCTTCAGGCGGGCCGCCAGCGGCGCGGCCAGGTCGAGACTGTCGACGAAGGCCGCGAACAGCGACACGTCGCCCAGCACCAGCGAGAGGTCCCCCCGCCCGCCGGCCGCCGAGGCCGCCCAGGCCAGGGCCGCCATCTCGGCGTCGGCGGCGACGGGATCGCCGGCCTCGAAGGCCTCGATCCCGATCTGCAGGAACTCCTCGGCGCGGTCCGAGCCGCGCGGGGCCACGCGGAAGGCCTTGCCCTCGTAGCGGTAGCGGCCGCTAGCCGCCCCTCCAGAAAAGTGCTGTCGCGCCACGGCGACGGTGAAGTCGGGGCGCAGGGCCGCCTCCTCGCCGCCGTCGCCGGAGACGACGAACAGCCGCGAGCGCATGGCCTCGCCGGCGAGGTCCAGCAGCAACCCTAAGGGCTGCAGCACCGGCGCGTCGGTCGGCGCGGCGCCGGCGGCCAGAAGCGGAGCGCGGATGGCGTCGAGCGCCTCCGCCGGAATGGAACGCTCGAGCCTCACGAACTAGCCCCCGATGATCTTGCGAACGGCGTCGACCAACTGGCCGCGCGGAATGGTCTGCTGGCCGGGACGCTCGGCCTTCCAGGCGGCGTTGTCGGCGACGCCCGAGGCCAGCTCGCGGCCGAGGTCCAAGTCCTTGATCGTCACGGTCCCCGCCGCGATCTCGTCGCCGCCCAGCATGATGGCCGCGGGCGACAGGCGCCGGTCGGCGTATTTCATCTGCGGCCGCATGCCGGAGGTCCCCAGATAGACCTCGGCCGGAATGCCCGCCGCGCGCAATTCTCCGACCACGGAGAAGTATTCCGGCATGTGCGCGTCGTCGAAGGCGATGACCACTACCGGCCCGCGCGCCGCCCCGCCCGGCTCGCGCCCGGCCGCCCGCAACGCCGCCGCCAGGCGCGACACCCCGAACGAGAAGCCCGTCGCCGGCGTCACATTGCCGGTGAACCGCGCCACCAGGTCGTCATAGCGCCCGCCGCCGCCGATCGAGCCGAAGGTGACCTTGTTACCCTTCTCGTCGGTGGTGGAGAGCAGCAGTTCGGCCTCGAACACCGCGCCGGTGTAGTATTCCAGCCCCCGGACGATCGACGGATCGATGAAGGCCTGGTCGTCGGCGATGCCCAGGCTGGTCAGGGCCGCGTCGATCCGCGACAGTTCCAAGAGGCCCTCGTCGCCCTCGGCCGAGCCGCCGATGACCTTGGCGATGTTGTCCAGCGTCGCCGAACGCCCGCCAGAGGAGCCGGCCTGGACGAAGTCCAGCACCTGGTCGACCGCCTGACCTTTGAGGCCCGCGCCCTTGGTGAAGTCGCCGCTCTCGTCCAGGCGGCCTTCGCCCAGCAGCAGCCGGACGCCGTCGACGCCCAGGCGGTCCAGCTTGTCGACCGCGCGCAGCACGGCCAGCTTCTGGCCGGCGCTGTCGGCGCCCGCGGCGGTCAGCAGGCCGTTCAGCAGCTTGCGATTGTTGATCTTCAGCACCGCCGCCCCGCGCGGCAGGCCCGCGGCCTCCAGGCCCTCGACGGCCATGGCGATGATCTCGGCGTCGGCCTCCGGACGGGCCGAGCCCACCGTGTCGGCGTCGCACTGGATGAACTGGCGGAAGCGCCCCGGCCCCGGCTTCTCGTTGCGCCACACCGGCCCGAAGGCGTAGCGGCGGAACGGCTTGGGCAGGGTCTCCCAGTTCTGGGCGGCGAACCGGGCCAGCGGCGCGGTCAGGTCGTAGCGCAGCGCCATCCACTGGTCGTCGTCGTCCTGCAGCGCGAAGACGCCCTCGTTGGGCCGGTCACTGTCGGGCAGGAACTTGCCCAGGGCGTCGGCGTATTCGAACGCCCCGGTGTCCAGCGCCTCGAAGCCGTAGCGCTCATAGACCGCCGACACCGCCTCCAGGATCGCCCGCTCGGCCCGCAGGTCGCGCGCGCGCTTGTCGGCGAAGCCGCGCGGGCTGCGCGCCTCGGGGCGGAAGTCTTGCGGGGTGTTGGTTTCGGAGTCGGTGGTCATCGTCGGTCCTTAGAACTTCAAGGCTTCGACGGATGGCGCTTTGGCTCAAGCCCCATCCGCTAGGCGGGGCTCAGGCTGGGGGCTTGCTTTTAGAGCGAGCGGACCCGGCCGATCCCGCGAGGCGAGGTCGGATGGTGGTGGTGGCCGTGATGGTGCGGCGTGCGGGTCATTGCGGGGGCGGTGTAGCGGATGGCGGGGGTGAGGGGAAGGGGGGAGGGCAACAGACGCTTGGAACACGCCCTTCGACAAAATTACAATTCAGACCACATCGGGATCTATAGCAGCATCCTCCAAGCCCAAAAGTGTAAAGCTCTCGCGAACAAGACCGCCATCTTTTAGAACTTTTCGCACCCTGAAACGACCTACCGATCGCCTCTCCATCCACTCTCTATTTAGATCAACAATTGCTGCTGAGCTGTATGAGCGATCAACACGACCCCTTATTATTCCTCGAGGCCCATCAGTTCTGAATTCCATTTGATGGCCTTCAGGGAGAGCGACGGAGAAAACGCCCTCAATTCGCTCTTCTTCATCGCCAACACTGGTAGTGGTCGCGCGGTCATCGGCACGCGCTATCGCAAGTGCTGATAGAGATCGATCCTTGCCGCCGCTCACGAGCCGGAATGTTGCACCAGATTGATACATGTGTTCAAAAAATACTTTCGCAGTTGATAGAACCCGCTCATCAACTTCAGAAACAATTGCCTGGAACCTCTCCTCATCGTCCTCGCCAAAGGCAGCTATAAGATCAGAAACGTGATCCACGCTTTCTTTCAAAGTGGAGTCTATAAGAGAGGATTGACCATCAATTTCCTCAAGTACAAATCCAAAAGATCCGCGCACAACATCAGTTATGTGCAACCGCGCAGCCGCCTTGTTTGGAACAACACCTCTTTGCCCCAAGCCACCATTTTCATGGGCCAATTGCTTGGCAACCAAATCTTGAAAGATTGAGACAGCCCGCGCCCCGAATTCGCTCTCAATTCCGCGATTTCCAATCACCGGCGCGCCGCCAAAGAAGAGCGCTGCTGAAGCTAACTCGCCCCCCGTTTGACCAAGACTCTCTAGCTCGACGCGAAGCTCCATCAGTCGATCTTCAAGACCGATGCGCATAACAACATCACGATCGCCCAGCTCTCCGAGCATGCGATTTAGCGAAGCGGACTCTGCTTCGAGTCGATCGCGCTCAAGCTTTTTGAGCGCACTCATGCACCGAACTCCTCAATTGGATTTTCAGCAGCGGATTGAGCTTCCTCAGCGACCTCAGCAGCCAGGGCATCCAGGAGAGCAATCGCTTCTGCGTCTCCGCTGACATCAAGGGAAACTTCAACCATGCCCTTCCACAGATCGTCGCCCCGACGATGCGAGAATAGACTACCGTAGTATCTAGTAGCACTCACAATGTTCGCCGGACTCGAATTTAGATCCACGAACATCGCATCCACTTTCAACCGACTTTTGATTGACGGCCGCCTGAGCACATCTGGATTTGCCAAAACTAGCGACCCAATCTGCGCATCGGTTTCGTGCCCATTTGGCCTATGGAAAAAGGTTATAACGTCGATATCGTTCGGAATTTTGTCCTCAACAAAGCTACCATCAATCCACTGAAAGCCGTTGTTAAAGCCGAGATCGGCCATCTCTTGCCGATGCTGGAGCCAATCTCTAAGAATCGTTCGGCGCCTTGCCGTGCTAGCGAAGCGCTGCACCACCTCCAACAACGGCGCTTTATAGGGCGACATGTCCGATGGCGCACCGCCAGGTCCGTTCGCCCCGACATACGGCGGAAGCACGCCATGGATGGTAAAGTTAGGAACCGGCATTTACCCCCCCGGCAACGACGTCGCCGCATTCTAACATCACGCAACTTTCAGGGGTTAATCGGAGACAAGGCAATCCAAAAACTCAAGTAACTGGGCACCCGCAACAAGCCCCCCTTACATCTCACGGCGAGACGATCGCTGGGCGGGCCGGGTTGCTCAAGGACCGCCCGGAGGGCGGCCGCAGCGCGGCGGCGCGGAGCGCCGTCCTTGACCAACCCGGCCCGCCCAGCACGCTGCAGCCTCCAAGAGATGTAAGGCTTGGCCCGACCTGGGGCGGTCGGGCTTTTCACTGACCAATCCTATTAAACTCCGTCATTCCCGCCCTTGTGGCGGGAACCCCTCTGTCCGCCGCAAGGGCGGGAGGGGCGGACCGCTGGCGGTCCGCTTGCGTCTCACGTGTCAGCTGAACCAGGGGTTCTCGCCACAAGGGCGAGAATGACGGTGGGCTTTGGGGGCGTGGGTGGAACGTCGCGGCGGTCGGGCTTTTCACTGACCAACCCTATTAAACTCCGTCATTCCCGCCCCACGGGACCGGCCTCGCCGGCCCGAGGGCAAGCCAAGTGGCGGGAACCCCTCTGTCCGCCGCAAGGGCGGGAGGGGCGAACCGCTGGCGGTTCGCTGGCGTCTCACGTGTCAGCTGAAACAGGGGTTCTCGCCACAAGGGCGAGAATGACGGTGGTTGGGGTGGTGGGCGTGACGGCGAACCAATGTTCATATATTGTTCTCATCCAGGAGGACACGCATGGTTCCGCGCGAGGCCTGGATCGCCGTCTACATGATGGCCGACCGTTATCGTGGGACGCTGTACGCCGGCGTGACCGCTCAGTTCATCACCCGGATCACGGACCACCGCGAAGGACGCGGGTCGGGCTTCACGCGGCGATACGGGCTGACGCGCCTGGTCTGGTACGAGGAGCACATGCTGATGACAGAGGCCATCCAGCGGGAGACCTCGATCAAGCGCTGGCCACGCCAGTGGAAGATCAACCTGATCGAGCGCGACAACCCACGCTGGGACGACCTCTACGCCGCCGTGTTCGAATGGACGCCGGTCCCGAAGTGGACGCCGAACTCGCCCCTTACTTCCCCAACCTCACCGGAAACAGCGCCCTCAGCGCCGGGTCGCGGAGCCACAGGCCGCCCCATAGGAAGAGGCCCAGATAGACGCTGAACAGCACGTGGCTGAACAGCGGGCTCTCGGCGCGGATCTGCGCAGCCATGGCGCCGCCCAGCAGGCCCGTGAACAGCACCGCGCCCAAGAGGCGCGTGCGCGGGATCAGGTAGAGCGCGAGGCACGTCGCCTCGATGATCCCGATCGTCAGGGTGTGGCGCGGGTCCCAGCCCAGCTTTTCCAGGGTCTGCGTCGCCGCCGGGTGATGCAGCAGTTTCGGCGCGACCGAGGCGCCGGCGATGAACAGGGCGAACGCCCCCGACAGCATCCACCCGGCCCAGGTCGTGATCTTCTCGCGCATGTGTGAGGTCCCTCCGTTTGGAGCGAGGACGGATGACGGGGGCGCGGGCCGACAGGGGGCTCCCACGAAAATCCTCCCCCTAGCGGGGGAGGTGTCGGCTCGAAGAGACGACGGAGGGGGAAGAGGCAAGGTCGGCGGGACTTCCGTCCGCGGAGTTTATCCTCGGGCGCGCGCTTCGCGCGACCCGGGGGCGGACACCTCCCCGCTAGGGGGAGGATTTGGTGTTTCCGCCCCTGAACGCAGCCGCGTATCCGGAATCGAATCCCACGAAATCAACGACTTCTCACTTTTACACGCCAATCTATCCTCCCCCTCCAAACCGGCGCCCATACTTGTTCTCGCCCCGTCGCGGGGGAGGCCGTCCAGCTGGCGACCGAACGGGCGGCGGGGGTGGTCGAGCGGGATGCGGTCCGGCTCGGCGTCGCGGGGCCCGGCGGGCCGGCGGAAGGGCGACAGCTCCGGACGGGGCGGCTCCTTCCGGCGGCCGGGCCGGGGGCCATGCTCGCGACGTTGAGAAGGGCGGCGCCAGGCGCGGGCTGAAATCGCCCGCGCGCGGTCCGGGAGGGTCGCTTTCCCTCCCGCCCGCCGAGGGCCTCTTTTCGGAAGCGGGTTAAAACCCCGCGCGCCGAGGGCTTTCGTCCAAACGATCGCGCGGAGCATCCGGGTCTCGTCGAAACGGTAACTCCTACATCCTTCCGGGCGCGCCCCGGAGCTCCGCCGCCTCCCCAGCCCGCCGGCTTTTCCGGCGGAAGACCGTCGCCGCATGTCCAAACCCGATGGAGACCCTCGCATGTCCAAGCACAGACCCCCGGCCTCGCCGGTTTCACCCCAAACCAGCGCCATGGCCGGCGCCGTCAGCGCCGACAGCTCCGTCCAGGCGATCCGCGCAGAGCGGTCCCGCGTCTTCGACGAGCTGCTGCGGCGGCAGGAATATCAGCTGCTGGTGGCCCTCAGAGCGCGGCTGGACGACACGCCGCCCGTCCCCGAACTCCACCCTCCGCCGGCCAACCAGGGCTGAACCGGGCGGCGGCTATACACGAAGTCTTAAGACTTTCGGGCGGCTCGGGCAGACTTATCCACAGCGCCGCGCTGTATAAACATGACAGCCCTGTAACCTATCAAAGATGTAATCCACCTTTCAGGCTTGTAACTTGAGATGAACAGGGGCGGCGGCCACAGCTTTCCTCGTGAGGGGAAAATTGATGACCAAGACCGCG
Source organism: Caulobacter segnis ATCC 21756 (assembly GCF_000092285.1). Taxonomy (NCBI): domain Bacteria; kingdom Pseudomonadati; phylum Pseudomonadota; class Alphaproteobacteria; order Caulobacterales; family Caulobacteraceae; genus Caulobacter; species Caulobacter segnis. The sequence continues at coordinate 4,314,617 of NC_014100.1, forward strand.
CTTCTGGCGACCGCCGCCACCATGCTGCTCGCCGCCGCCGCATCGGCCCAGGCCGCCGAAACGCCCAAGCCGGCCGACCAGGCCGCCGCCGTGGCGCCGGTCCCGACCGGCCCGACCTCGCAGGCGCCGCTGGACGACACGGCCCAGAAGGGCGTGCTGGTCTTCACCCCCGACTTCTTCGCCGCCAATCGTCCGAACACGGCCCAGGACATGGTCAACCGGGTGCCCGGCTTCACCATCCAGGACGGCTCGGGCACGCGGGGCTTCGAGGGCGCGGTCGGCAACGTGCTGATCAACGGCAACCGCCCGGCCTCGAAGAACGACACCGGAAGCAACGTCCTGTCGCGCACGCCGGCCAACCGGGTCGAGCGGATCGAGCTGATCCGCGGCGGGGCCCCGGGCGTCGACATGCAGGGCTATTCGGTCGTCGTGAACGTGGTGCTGAAGAAGGGCGTCAGCCACCAGCAGATCGCCACCTGGAACGGCGCGTTTTTCGACGGCGGCCACGACGTCTACGGCGGCAGCTACCAGTTCACCGCCACGAACGGCGACACCAGCTGGGGGGTGACACTCAGCGACGGCACCTCGACCAGCGACTCCAACGGCGCGGGCCGCAGCGTGCGCCACGACGGCGCGGGCAGGCTGATCCGCGACGAGGCCTATCTGGACGACGGCTATGGCGGCGGGCGCTCGATCCGCGGCAACTGGTCGGGCCCGCTGCTGGGCGGCAAGCTGGAGGCCACGACGCGCTTTGGCCGCAACGACTGGCACGAGTGGACGGACCTCACCTCGCCCACCGCCTTCCGCCGCAGCGCCTACGACGAGGAGAGCCACTCGGGCGAGCTGGGCTTGACCTACACCCGGCCGCTGGCGCCGAAATGGGCGCTGGAGACGCGGCTGATCCACTCGTTCGAGAACTTCGACAACGTCTCGACCAGCGACGCGACGCTGAACGGGGCGACCTCGGACCAGCAGCGCTTCGTGGCCGACGGCGACAGCTCGGAGTCGATCGTCCGCGCCCTGCTGCGCCACGACTTCTCGGCGGCCCTGACCCTGGAGGCGGGGGCCGAGGGCGCCTACAACATGCTGGACGTGAGCCAGGCCTACAGTGTGGGCGGCGTCGGCGTGCCCCTGCCCAGCGCCTCGGTCAAGGTCGAGGAGCTGCGCGGCGAGGCCTTCTCCAAGGCCACCTGGCGCGTGAACCCCAAGCTGACCCTGGAGGCCGGCCTGCGGCTGGAGAAGTCGACGATCAAGCAGTCGGGCGACGCCGACAACGAGAAGAGCTTCTTCTACGCCAAGCCCCGGTTCCTGGCGACCTGGACCCCGATGGCCAACAACCAGCTGCGCGTCCGCTTCGAGCGGGAGCTGGGCCAGCTGGACTTCGACGACTTCGCCGCCTCGTCGGACCTGGACGACGAGACCGTCTACGGCGGCAATGTCGAGCTGAAGCCCGAGCAGCGCTGGATCTCGGAAGTGACCTACGAGCGGCGCTTCTGGGGCCAGGGCGTGATCTCGATCGGCTATCGCCACGACGAGATCATCGGCGTGATCGACCGCCTGCCGCTGCCGGGCGGCCTGTCGGCGACGGGCAATATCGGCGACGGCACGCTGGACCGCCTGTCGCTGAACATCGTGGTCCCGACCGACAAGCTGGGGATCAAGGGCGGCCGCTTCACCTTCAAGAACGACTGGAACGAGACCCACGTGAAGGACCCGACGACCGGCCGCGACCGGCCGATCACCCAGGTCCGTCCGACCCAGGCCAATTTCGGCTTCCAGCAGGACATCGTCTCGTGGAAGACCCAGTGGGGGATCAACTGGCTGCCGCTTCTGGGCCAGGGCACCTATGACGTCGACCAGACCAGCGTCTGGCGCGGCTCGCGCTACTACGAGGCCTTCGCCGAGTACAAGCCGACCCCGACCCTGGCGATCCGGGCGCAGCTGAACATCTGGGACGACTTCACGATCCGGCGCACGGTCTTCGCCAACCGCGGGCCGGACCGCGCGGTCGCCTTCGTCGAGGACCGCACGATCGACCCCCGCACCTTCTTCCAACTGCGGGTGCGCAAGACGTTCTAGCGGCTACTTCTTCAGCCGCTGGATCAGGGCCGCCGTGGACGGATCATGGTCGCCGGCGGCGCCGCTCTCCAGCTCGGGCAGGATGCGATTGGCCATGACCTTGCCCAGCTCGACGCCCCACTGGTCGAAGGAATTGATGCCCCAGATGACGCCCTCGACGAAGGTCTTGTGCTCGTAGAGGGCGATCAGGGCGCCGAAGGTCTCGGGCGTCAGGCGGTCGAGGACCACCAGGGTCGAGGGCCGGTCGCCCGCGAAGGTCCGCTGCGGGGCCAGGGTGGCGATCTCGGCGTCCGAAACGCCCTTGGCCTTCAGCTCGGCCACGACGTCCTCGGTGGAGCGCCCGACCATGAAGGCCTCGGCCTGGGCCAGCAGGTTCGACAGCAGCTTCTCGTGCATGCCGGCCGGGCCCTCGTCCGACTTGGCGACGCCGATCAGCTCCATGGGCGTGACGTCCGTGCCCTGGTGCATGCACTGGAAATAGGCGTGCTGGACATTGGTGCCCTCGTCGCCGAACACCACCGTGGCCGTGCCGCGCTGGGCGGGCTTGCCGTCGGGACCGACCGACTTGCCGTTGCTCTCCATCTCCAGCTGCTGCAGGAACGAGGCCAGGCGGCGCAGGCGGTGCGAATAGGGCACGACCGAGCGGGCGCGGCGGTCCAGGCCATTGCGGTTGAAGATCTGGGCCAGGGCGACCAGGACCGGCGCGTTTTTCTCGAGCGGCGCGGTCTTGAAGTGCTCATCCATCGCCGCCCCGCCGCGCAGGAAGCCCTCGAAGGCCTCCCAGCCGGCGGCGACGGCCACCGACAGGCTGACCGACGACCACAGCGAGTAACGGCCGCCGACCCAGTCCCAGAAGCCGAACACGCGCTCGTCCGGCACGCCGAAGGCGGCGGTCTTGTCCAGCGCCGTCGAGATGGCGGCCAGGTGCTGGTTCGCCCCCTGCTCGCCCAAGGCCTCGACCAGCCAGGCCCGCGCCGCGCCGGCGTTGGCCATGGTCTCCTGGGTCGTGAAGGTCTTGGAGACCACCATGACCAGGGTCTCCTCCGGATCCATGTCGGCCGTCGTCAGCGCGAATTCGGCGCCGTCGACATTGGCCACGAAGCGAAGATCGATCTGCGGCTTCACCGGCCGCAGGGCGTCCCACAGCAGGCGCGGACCGAGGTCGCTGCCGCCGATGCCGATGTGCAGGATCGCCTTGAACGGCTTGCCGGTCGCGCCCTTGATCGCGCCGGAGCGCACCGCCTCGGCGAAGGCCTTCATCCGCTGGCGGACGGCCTCGACCTCGGCCATGACCGGCTGGCCCAGCGCCTTGACCTCGGCGTCGGCCGGAGCGCGCAAAGCGGTGTGCAGCACGGCGCGGCCCTCGGACGAATTGATCGCCTCGCCGCCGAACATCTTGGCGCGGGCGCCCTCGACATCGGCGGCGTGCGCCAGATCCAGGGCCGCTTCGAGGCCGGCCTCGTCCCAGGCCTGCTTGGACAGGTCCAGATGCAGGCCGGCGACGTCGAGGGTCAGGGCCTCGAGACGTCCAGGCTCGTCCCTGAAGAAGTCGACGATGCGCTGCTGACCGGCGGCCTTGGCGGCGGTTTCCAGGCGGGTCCAGGCGGCGTCGAGATCGGCCATAGGGCGGCGTCCTTGCTGAGAGATCGGAGCTTTCGCTTCGGGCTTAGCAAACGGCCGCCGCCGCGTCATGGCGGACCAATGACGTTTTTTTGGAGCGGGCCCGTCGCGAGCCCGCTCGCCTCGCCACTAGGCGTCCTTGTACTTCACCGAGCAGCCATAGGGCGGCGCGAAGGGCGTGGCGACCTTGCGCCCCGCCTTGACGTCGGCCAGGGCGGCGGCGACCAGATTCTGGGCGCCCGCGATGTCCTCGACCTTGCTGGTCGGCCGGTCATCGATCGCCCCCTCGTAGACCACCTGGCCCGCCTTATCGATGACGAACATGTGCGGCGTGGTCTTGGCCTTGTAGGCCGTCGCGACCTTCCCCTCGGGGTCAAGCAGAAGGGCGGTGGGCTTGGCGCCCTTGGCGCTCATCCAGGACTTGGCGGCCGCGCCGTCCGGGAAATGTCCCTGCTTGCCGGGCGCGGACGAGGCGACGGTCAGCCAGACCACGCCGTCGGCGCGAGCGGCCTGCTGCAGCCCCTGCATGTTCCCGGAATAGTGCTTGCGGACATAAGGGCAACCCTCGTTGGTCCATTCGAGGACCACGGTCTTGCCGCGGAACTCGGACAGCGAGCGCGTCTTGCCATCGACATCGATGGCGGTGAAGTCCGGCGCGGGCTTGGCGTTCGCGGCGCCAGGAAGCAGAGCGGCCAGCGGCAGCGTGGCGGCGACGAGTCGGCGGGTGATCGGCATGTCGGGTCTCCTGCTTTCAATACCCTCCCCAACTCGACCCTGCCACAGATCGCGGTTATGCGAAACGGTCGCAGAATCGCCGCCGGCGTCGAAACTTCGCCATTCTTGCTTGCTCCAATGACCGCCCGCGCCCAGAAGAACGCGCACCCTCTCTCAGCACCGCCTCCCCGCCCGATGTCCCGTTTGAAGACCCTCGCCGCGCTCACCGGCGTCAGCCTGCTCCTCGCCGCCTGCGCGACAGAGACGAACACCACCGTCTTCGTGCCGGTCGTCGCCCCGACGCCGCCCAGCTCGCTGACGCCGCAGCCGATCATGCTGTTCAACCAGACCAAGGACGGCCGCAAGCTGTTCACCCTGGACGCCGAGTTCCCCTACTGCGACGTCGAGACGGGCAAGGTCATCGTGGTGCCGCGCTGGTACGTCACCGACTTCGCCAGCGTGCCCTGGTACGGCCAGGGCTTCGTCGATCCGCAAGGCCCGACCGCGCGCGCGGCGATCGTCCACGACTGGCTCTACACGATCGGGGAACCGGGCAAGCGCCAGGAGGCCGACGATATCTTCCTGCGGGCGATGCTGAAGTACGGCGTGCCGCCGTTCCAGGCCAACATCGCCTACAAGGCCGTTCGGCTGGGCGGCGAAAAGGGCTATGGTCTGCCGACCGACTGGCGCTTCGTGGATCCCAAGCGGCAGGACTTCACCCAGCCCGCGCCGTTCCCAAAGCCACGCACTGGCATGGTCCGCTACCTGCCCAAGTGCCAAGGCTTCACCGCCCTGATCCAGACCGGCTGGCGGGCCTACCCGATCAAGACCGCGCCCGTCGTCGCGCCGCCGCCGGTCGTGATCACCCGGACGCCGCTGGACCAAGTCAAGTCCAAGCTGCCCTTCGGCGGCGGCGACAAGAAGAAGTAGCGTCGAGCCTTAAGCGCCCGCCTTCTCGATCGCCTCGATCACCATGCCCTCGGTCAGCAGCTGGGGCAGGATCACGGGCTCGCCGCCATTTTTCGGATAGACCACGTAGAGCGGCACGCCGACGCGACCGAAATCCGCCAAGGCCTTGGCGATGACGGGGTCGCGATTGGTCCAGTCGGCCTTCAGGAGCACGGCGTTCCGAACCTTGAAGGCCTCGGCCACCTTGCCGCCCGACAAGGCGACCTTCTCGTTGACCTGGCAGGTCACGCACCAGGCGGCCGTGAAGTCGACCAGCACCGGACGCCCCTCGGCCCGCAGCGCCGCGACACGCTCGGGCGACCACGCCTCGGCGACGAGCCCGGGGCCCGAGGACGGCGCGGCGGCCGCCACTGTCGGCGGCTTGGCGGCCAGCGCGGCGGAGACGGCCAGGGCCAAGGCGACGGTCACGCAGAGAAGGCCGACGATCATCTGGACCAGGAAGGCCTTGCCTGTCGCGCGCCGCCCCTGCGCCAAGCCGTACAGCCAGGCGCCGAAGGCGGCCAGCACGCCCGCGCCCAGCACCTGACCAAGCGCGATCGGACCGGCCTGCTGGGCGAAGACCCAGGTCAGCCAGAGCGCCGCGCCGTACATTGGGAAGGCCAGGCCCTTCTTCAGGGTCTCCATCCAAGCGCCGGGCCGGGGCATGCGCTGCAGGACGGCGGGGATGAAGGCCACGGCCACGAACGGCGCCGCGAAGCCGAGGCCCAGCGCCGCGAACACGCCCAGCGCTACGACCGCCGGCTGGGTCAGGGCGTAGCCGAGCGCGCCGGCCATGAAGGGCGCCGTGCAGGGGGCGGCCACGATCACCGCCAGCGCGCCGGTGAAGAAAGCTCCGAGCGCGCCGTCGCGCGACGAGGCTCCGGCGCCGACGCCCTGGATCGAAGTTCCGATCTCGAACACGCCCGACATGTTCAGCGCGACCAGCAGCATCAGCAGGGCCAGCGCCGCGATGACCAGCGGCGACTGCAGTTGGAAGCCCCAACCGACCGCCGCGCCGCCGGCGCGAACGGCCAGCAGCAGGCCCGCCAGCGCCAGGAAGGTCGCCAGCACGCCCGCCAGGAAAGCCAGCCCCTGCGCGCGCGCCTTGCTCTCGTGGTGGGCGTGGCCCGCCAAGCTGGCCGCCTTCATCGACAGCACCGGGAAGACGCAGGGCATCAGGTTCAGGATCAGGCCGCCCAGGAAGGCCAGCACCAGCGCCCCCGCCAAGCCACCCGGCGCGCCGGCGGCGGAAGGCTGCGACTTGACCGGCGGAGCGCCAAGGCCAGAGGCGGTCGCCGGCGGTTCGCCCGCGGTCGCCCCGATCTCCCAGGCCGAGCCATCGGCCAGCGCCAGAACGCCCTCCAGCGACGCCGGCGGCGTCCCGCCGCCCACGAAGTCGTAGCCAGGCTTCAGCGTCAGGGTCAGGCCCTCGGGACCGCGTTCGATCGTTTGCTCCGCGGCGTGCTCGATCACCTTGGGCGAGTAGGGGAAGAAATAGGCGTCGGCCATGTCGGCGCCCTTCAACGGGCCGCCCGTGACCGCCAGCTTCAAGGCCTGGCCGTCGAGCTTGAACACCGCCTTCAGGCCGGCCGGCTTCGGCGCCTTGGCCAGGACCTCGGCGATCTTGCCGCCCCACTGGGGATCCGCGCTCGGCGAACCGGCGACGACCGGCAGCAGCAACGACAGCTCGGCGTCCTCGGGCACGCAGACCTGTTCGCAGACGAGGTAGGAAACCTTGGCGGTCAGAGAGACGGTCGTCCCGACCTGGGCGCTCGCCGGCGCGCTGATCGGGACGGGGATCAGGACCTCGCCCTCATAGGCGTAGTCCAGCAGCGGCCCCAGCTTGGCCTTGATAGGCGTCGGCCAGACCATGTCGCCGGCTGACCAGCCGGACGGCAGGGTCCAGGCGATCTTGGTCGGTTCGCCCGCGTCGCCGGGGTTGCGCCAATAGGTGTGCCAGTCCTGCTGGATCTTCTGGCGCAGGGCGACATAGATCGTACCGCCTGGCGCGATCCCCGTCTCCTGGGGCACGAGCTCGGATTCGATATGGCCGGAGTTGACGATCGGACCGGCGATAGCGGCGCCGGTCAACAAAGTCGCCGCCACGAAGGCTTGCAGGGCGAGGACGGCTCTCTTGAGGAACATCGGCGACCGGACTTTGTGAAAACGACAACGCTTTCACACATGGCCCGGCTTGGCGCTCTCGACAATGGTCAAGAGCCACACGACAGTCAGAAGCGAATCATCCGGAGCCGCTCATGCCCGCAGCGTTCGACGACATCGAGATCGGTCAGGTCGTTTCGCTGGGGACGCGCGCCGTCGACGCCAAGGCGCTGGAGGCGTTCATCGGCGCCTTCACGCCGGGCTGGCCTGTCGAGAACGGCGCGCCTGACGCCATGATCTTCTCGATCTGGAGCCGCCTGGACGCCGACGCCACCGCCGCCTGGCCGCAGACCAAGCGCCTGGGCGTCGACGCGCTGCGCTGGATGCGCAACCCGCCGGTCGGCGAGCTGCTCCGCGGCCGCATGACTGTGATGGGCAAGGACCCCGTCGGCGAGGGCAAGGGCATCGTGATCGCCCAGCACGACCTGCTGGACGAGGCCGGGCGTCTGGTCTTCTCCTGCCTGACCCGCAGCATTTTCGCGCGCTAAGAAAAAGGGCGGCGGAGCCTAAGGCCCGCCGCCCCTCTTGGTCTTCAGCTGACGCCAAACCTTAGTTCAGGTTCGCGGCTTCCGCCTGCTTCAGCACGGTCTTGTTGATCAGGCGGTCCCAGCCCAGCAGCGACACCAGGTGCGCATAGATCTGCGCCAGGGCGCCGTTCTGCTGCAGCTCCTTCAGCTTGTCGGCCGACAGCGCGTTCAGCTTCTCTTCCGAGACGCCGAAGTACTCGGCGACGGTCACGGGCTCGCCGACGGCGGCGCCGGTCTCGTCTTGCGCCTGGAACAGGGCCTTCTTCAGCTCGAACAGGTCCAGGTCCTTCAAAAGCTGGACGAACGAGTCCGTGCGACGGCGCTCGTTCTCGAAGTCGTCGCAGAACTTGATGCAGTTCTGAGTGTACTCGGTGGGCTCGCCCTTGTCGTCGAACAGGGGGGTCTGGCCGTTCTCGGTCAGCAGGTCCGAACCGCGGTCGATGCAGACGATCAGGCGGTCTTGCGTGTCGTCATTGGCCAGCACGAACGGATAGCGGCGGATATAGGCCGGGATGTAGACGTTCGGTTCGACCGAACCGTCGGCGCCGATGAACAGGTTTTCCTGCTGGTTCAGACCCATCACGGCCAGCGGAACCTTGTCGTCGCCGGCGAAGATCACCGGGAAGGTCAGGGCGGCCGGAGCGAACTCCGAAACGGTCAGCGGAACAGCGGTGCCGGCGGCGGCGAAGGCATACGGCTTATCCTTGTGCACCAGCGCCAGCTTGGCGTGCTGCTCGCGATTCAGCGGCTCGGGCGAATTGTAGAACAGGACGTTGCCGGTGATTTCGCCGGCGGACTGGGTCGTGGTCATGAAGCGCTCTACGACAGAAATGGGACACGGACGCTCGAACACTTCGAAGACGACCGCAAAGGCTCGCGGTTCTAGCCGATCCAGCCGGATGCGGCAATCTGGCCGCCGTCGTAGGCGAGTCCGGGGCCCGGCGATGGGAGAAGCCGGGCCCCGGCGCGTGGCGAGCTCCCTAGGGGCTGATCGAGAACCCGCCTCCGCCCGGCGCTAGAAGCGCCAGGCGAAACCGGCGCGGACCGATCGGCCCGGCGCGGGCGTGAAGTCCTTCAGGAACGAGGTGTGCTCGCGGATCGTCGCGTTGGTCAGGTTACGGCCGTCGACGAACAGGCGCAGCGCCGGATCCTGGAACGGCTTGAAGGTCACCATGGCGTTGACTTGCGTGTAGCCGTCGGTCGGCAGCTCGAAGGTCGAGACACGATCCTGTTCGGCGACGCGCCGGACCTCGGCCTGGGCCGTCAGGCGCGGCGCGCTCCAGACGACGCGACCGGTCACGGCCCACGGCGGCACGCGCGCCGGGACGCCAAGGTCGGTCGAGCCGCGCACCCAGTCGTAGACGCCTTCCAGCTTCAGGCTGTTCTCACCGCCGCGCCAGGCGACGTACGAGGTCTCGAGCTCGGCGCCGTGGAACTTGGCGTCGGTCTGGAAGTACTGGAACACCGGCAGGCCATCCTCGACCGCGCCCGTGGGCTTCTCTTCGATGAAGCCGTCGTACTGGGCGCCCCACAGGTGACCCTCAACGCGGAGCCGGTCGCCGGTGTAGCGGTAGGTGGCCTCCAGCGAGGTCACCTTCTCGGAGTCGAGGGTGGCGTCGCCGACTTCATAGCCGCCGGTGCCCGGGTGGGGGCCGTCGGCGAACAGCTCGAACTCGGTCGGGGCGCGGCCGTTGCGCGACAGGGTCAGGGCCAGGAACTGCTTGTCGGCCGGCTTATAGAACACGCCCAGCGAGGCCGAGACGTTTTCGAAAGAGCGCTTGGCGACGTCGGTCTTCAGCTCGCGGCTGTCGAAGCGCAGGCCCGCGTCGACGCCCCAATCGCCCTTGTCCAGGCGCTGTAGCGTGAAGACGCCGTATTCCTTGATGTCCGTCGAGGGCACGAAGGCCTCATCGCCGATGGCTTCGAAGTGGCGCTCCAGGGCCTGGAAGCCCACCGCGCCCTGCCAGCCGTCGCGCTCCTTCTGCACCAGCTCCAGCCGGCCTTCGGTGCCGTCGGACAGGAAGCGGGTGCCTACCTCGCCGTCCTCGACCGAGACCTCGGCGTGCTCGTACTTGGCGTGGCCGGCCGACAGGCGGATCTTGGCGAACGGGCCGAGGTCGACGTTCTGCTCGCCGCGCAGGTCGTAGCGGGTCTGCTGCAGGTGAATGGAGACGGGGCCCTCGGCGTCCGGATCGATCGGCGCCAGGATCTGCAGGTACGGCACGCCATAGGTCGTGTCGGTCTTCTTCACCGCGACGCCGAAATAGCCGCTGTCATGAACGTAGGACACGCCAGCGCCATAGGCGTCCATCTCGACGTCGGTGTTCCTGACGGTCTTGTCGGGGTCCGGCGTCAGGCCGTCGCGCGCCGCCAAGCGGCTGGACACGGGCGTGGTCGGCACGTCGTAGTCGCTGCTCTCGCGGTGATCGGCGTCGATGGCGAAGACCAGAGGACCCTTGCCGAACTGGGCCGAGCCGTTGATCGACTTCCCGTCGTCGACCGAAGACATGGAGCCGGCGATCCGACCTTCGAAGCCGTTAGGGGGCGCGCTGGACGGCACCCGGTCGTCGATGATGTTGACCACGCCACCGATCCCCGAGCCGCCATAGGCCAGGGTGGACGGTCCGCGCAGCACCTCGATGCGCGAGGCCTCGCCCGGATCGGAGGCCACCGCATGGTCGGGCGACAACGAGGAGGCGTCGACCTGACCGACGCCATTCTCCAGCACCATGACCCGGGGACCGGACAGGCCACGGATGATCGGTCGGCTGGCGCCGGGACCGTAGGCGGTCGAGCGCAGGCCCGGTTGGCCGTTCAGCATGTCGCCCAGACCCGCGGGCGGCGCGACGTCCAGCTGGTCGCGGGTCACGATGTTGACGCTGCTCGTCACCGTGTCGAGCGAGACGGCGTAGGGCGCGGCGGTGATCACCACCTTGGAGACTTCGGTGTCCTGCGGCGCGGGCGCGGGGGCGGCCGGCGTCTCGGCGTGGGCGGAAACAGCGGCGGCGAGCGCGACGAGGCTCGCGGCGGAAAGAACGGCGCGACGAAGCATAGGGAGTCCTGAACAGGTACGACTTGGCCGGAGGAGCGGCTTCGGATTAGCTGTTATGAAATAACATATCTCCTCGTCAATCCGCTTTTCACCCGCCTACGTTCTTGACGCGGGATTTCCCGCCCGCTCTGTGGGCGGATGACCTACAGGACGCACGCCATGCCCCGTTTCGTGCTGATCGCCGCCACCGTCATCCTCGCCAGTTGCGCCCGCTTCGAGGCGCCTGCGGGTTCCGGCCCAGTCGCGACCACGCCGCCTTCGGCAGGTTGGACCAAGCCCCCTCCCGGCTATCTGGCCGGGAATAGCGGCATCGACGCCACAGCCATCATCGGCCCTCCGCCCGCGCCGAACTCGCCGCGCGGCAAGGCCGAGCGCGCGCAGTTCGAGGAGACCCGCAAACTGGTCAACACGCCGGCCTGGAGCCAAGCCGTCGCTGACGCGGATCTGTCGGGCAAGAATGGCCTGAAGAGCTTCTCCTGCGCGGCGGGCGTCACACTCAGCGCAGAGGCGACGCCGACCCTGGCCAGCCTGTTGCTGCGCATGACCGACGACGCGGCCAAGATCTACCAGCCCGCCAAGGCGGCTTATCGCCGTCCCCGGCCGCCGGTCGGCAACGCCAAGCCGATCTGCGTGCCTCGCGAGCCCTGGATCGAGACCGACGGCTCCTATCCTTCAGGACACGGCCTGATCGGCTGGGCCTGGGCCTCGGTGATCGCCGAACTGGTCCCGGAGAAGGCGTCTCCGATCCTGGCCCGCGGCAAGGCGTTCGGCGACAGCCGGATCATCTGCGGCGTGCATTTCCAGAGCGACGTGGAAGCGGGCCGTTACCTCGGCTCGGCCCTGGTCACGCGCCTGCATGACGACCCGGCCTTCATGGCGGACATGGCCAAGGCGCGCGCCGAGGTGGCGGCGTCGAAGGCGAACGGAGCCCCAACGGGCTGCGCGAGCTAGGGTCTGGCGACGTAGACGACGTGCGGGCGGAGAGGATGGTCGTCCGCCAAGCCCGGATGATCGAAATCGCGCGCCGGATCATGGCGCATGCCGATCCGGCGCATGACGCTTTGCGACGCGAGGTTCGCGCGGGCCGTGAAGGCGATGATCTCGGGCAACCTCAGGGTCTGGAAGCCGTAGGCGAGCGCCGCCCTGGCCGCCTCCGTGGCGTAGCCCTGGCCCCAGGCGTCGGGAAGGAAGCGCCAGCCGATCTCGACGATGCGGCCCAGCCCGACTTCGGGCGGCGTCCACCAGACGCCAGTCATGCCCACGACGGGCGCTTCGGGCCGTCGCTCCACCACGACCCAGAAGCCGAAGCCGTGCTCGGCCTCGTGCGCCATCACCCGATCGACGAAGGCGTCGCTCTCGACGCGATCGCGCACGCCGCCCAGCCACTCACCCACGCGAGGATGGGCGTTCATCGCCGCGATGGCGTCACGGTCGGCGTCGACCGCCGGACGCAGGGTCAGGCGGTCGGTCTCGATCACGCGGGACGGCCGGTGGAAAGAGCCGTGTAGAACTCCGGCCGGCGGTCGCGGAAGAAGCCCCAGGCGGCGCGGTGCGTGGTCAGGAAGTCGAGATCGAAGGTGGCGCTGACAAGCCCCTCGTCGGCCCGACCCAGCTCGCTGACGAGGTCGCCACGGTGGTTGGCGATGAAGGACGAGCCGTAGAAGGTCTGGCCGCCGTTCGGATAGCCGTCCCACGGCTCGAAGCCGATGCGGTTGGCGCCGATCACCGGGATGACGTTCGAGACGGCGTGGCCCTGCATGGCGCGCCGCCATGGCAGGGCGGTGTCCAGGGTCGGGTCATGCGGCTCGCTGCCGATCGCGGTCGGATAGAACAGGGCTTCGGCGCCCATCAGGGCCATGGCGCGAGCGGCCTCGGGGTACCACTGATCCCAGCAGATGCCGACGCCGATACGGCCAAAGCGCGTGTCCCAGACTTTAAAACCGGTGTCGCCCGGGCGGAAGTAGTACTTCTCCATGTAGCCCGGGCCGTCGGGGATATGGCTCTTGCGATAGACGCCCATCAGCGAGCCATCGGCGTCGGCCATGACCAGGCTGTTGAAATAGTGCGGCCCCTCGCGCTCGAAGATCGAGATCGGCAGCACCACGCCCAGCTCGCCCGCCAGCGGCGCGATCGCCTTGACCACCGGGTGCTCGCGCCACGGATGGGCCTCGGCGAACCAGCGCTCCTCCTGGGCGACGCAGAAGTACGGCCCCTGGAACAGCTCGGACGGCAAGATGACCTGCGCGCCCTTGGACGCGGCCTCGCGAATGAAGGCTTCGGTCTTCTTGATGTTGGCCTGCAGATCCATGCCATACGCGGTCTGGATCGCGGCGACGCTGAGCGTGCGGGCCATTATTCGGGCTCCTGCTGGCTGATGCAGTGGAACGAACCGCCGCCGGTCAGGATGGCGGTGGACGGCAGGCCGATGACCTGCCGCTCGGGGAACAGCCCCTTGATCACCTCGACGGCGATGGCGCCCGACTCCTCGGCGTAGATCGGCACGATGACCGCTTCGTTGGCGATCAGGAAGTTCATGTGCGAGGCCGGGATCGGCTCGCCGTCCTCGTCCAGGATCTTGCCGGGCGAGGGGATGCGGGCGACCTGCAGCGGCGAGCCGCGGCTGTCGGTCATGCCGGCCAGAGCGCGGGCGGTCTCGGCGTAGACCTCCGCGTTCGGATCATCGGCGCCATAGGCCATCGGACAGGCGACGACGCCGGGGGCGACGAAGCGCGCCAGGTTGTCCACGTGACCGTCGGTGTGGTCGTTCAGAAGGCCGTCCCCCAGCCACAGCACCTTCTTGGCGCCCAGCGCGCGGGCCAGCGCCGCGGCGGCCGAAGCCTCGTCCCAGCTGGCGTTGCGGTTGGCGTTCAGCAGGCACTGGCGGGTCGTCAGAATCGTGCCCAGACCGTCGTGGTCGAGCGCGCCGCCCTCGAGGATGAAATCGTTGCGCGCCAGCGGCGCGCCCGACGCGGCGGCGATCTGCTCGGCGACGATGTCGTCGCCTTCCAGGCTGTACTTGCCGCCCCAGCCGTTGAACCGGAAGCCGGCGGCGACGGCCTTGCCGTTGTCGTCGAAGAAGATCGGCCCCGTGTCGCGCAGCCAGATGTCGCCGAATTGCCCCCGGACGATCTCGACCGTGGTGTCGGACAGCAGGGCGCGCGCGGCGGCCTCCGCCTCGTCGCCGACCACCATCAGGCGCACGCGCTCGCCGCCGGGCCCGGCCAGGGCGCGGGCGAGGTCGGCGACCTCCTGCTGGGCCTGCTCAAGATCCTCCTGCCACAGCTCGGCGTGGCTGGGGAAACCCACCCACATGGCGCGGTGCGGAGCCCACTCGGCGGGGACGATCACGGTCATTCGTAGGTCCAATGAAGGCGGTCGGTGAAACGAAGGGGGCGCAGATGGCCCCTCCGAGGCCTGGGGTCAAGCGGAGCCTAGTTAGCAAACCCCTGTGACAAAGAAAAAGGGCGGCCCGATCGGGCCGCCCTTTCCCAGGTCTGGCTTGACGCTCAGCTTAGAAGCCAGCGCGCAGGGTAAGCGTGAAGGTCCGCGGCGAGCCAATGTTGGCAAAAGGCCGGCCATAGCCCGGAGCGCCTGGGGTCGCGCTCGTCTGAGTACCCAAATTACCGTAGTACTTTTTGTCGAACAGGTTGCTAACGTTCGCTTGGATGAACGAGTTCTCGAAACCCATTCCCTTCAGGGAATACTTAGCATCCAGGTCAGTCAGGACATAGCTACCCACCTTTAGATCGTTGACGTCGGTGGCCCAGCGCGAGCTGACATACTTGGTCTGGACACCCAGCGTCAGGCCCTCGACGGGTTCCACTTCCATCCGGTTCGAGAAGGTCCAGTGCGGAGTCTCGACGATCTCCTTACCTTTGGTCGCCGCAAAGGTGGTCGAGCTGATCGCGATATTATCCTGTAGCTCACTGTCGTTATACGAAACCGAGAAGTAGGCGGTCAGGTAGTCGGTCGGGTTGAAGCCCGCTGAGGCGTCGACGCCCCACTGCTTCACTTCGCCAACGTTTCGGTCGATGTTGATACCCAGGTCCTGATCGTAAGAACTGACGATACGGTTCTCGAACTTCGTGTTCCAGGCGCTGACGCTAACCAGCCATTGGCTGGTCTGATAGCGATAGCCACCCTCGAACGTGTTGCTGGTCTCCGGCTGGACCGTCGAGTTCCCGACCGTGCCGTTGGCGAGACGTAGAACCGTATACAGGTTGTCCGTACGCGGCAGCGAGGTCGAGCCAGCGTAGCTAGCGTATAGCTGGCTGTGATCGTTCAGGCGATACATGCCGCCGATGTTGGGCAGAACGTCGTCATACTTCAGGGTCTTGGAGTACGGCGCGATGTATTGAGTGGAGCCCGTAGCCGCGAAGGTCACGTTGCCGTTAGGCAGAGTGTTGTTTGGGGTTTCGGTGGTGCAGCGCACCGAGCTCGAGCCGTTCTGCGAATAGCAGAACTGGTTCAGCTCGCGTTTGAAGAATGGCGCGCGGACGCCGATGCTGAGGTTCAGCTTGTCGTCCAGGAATTTGCCGCGATACTCAGCGCTGACTTGGTTCAGAGTGGCGATCGAGAAGCGGTCACGCGCGCGCATGAAGCTCTTTCCATCCACGGTCTTGATCTTCTCGCCGTGGCCGTCCTTGCCGCCGAACCACGAGGTGTAGCGCGGCCCGTCCGAACCACCGAAGTCGATCGTGCTGTACTCGCCGGTTTGGCGGTGACGACCGTAGTCCAGCGTGTAGCCAATGCGGAACGCGTTGTTTTCGTTCAGCTTCCAGATCAACGACGTCAGCACGCCGTAACGGCGGGTGTTGGTGTTGCTGGGCGTCATGACCCGAACGGTGTCGTTCAGATCGCCATCCTTGTTCAGATCGACGCCACCCGTCGTGGCCGTGCCGCGCAGCTGAGCGTTGGTCTCGGTCAGCGTGGCGTTCTGAGTGCCCCCGTTGGCCAGGGTGTACTGGAACGAAGGGTCGAAGGTGAAGGTCAGGCCGTGACCCAGCGTGAAGCGCGATTGGCCGCGCAGGTTGCCGGTATTCGACGGGTTGATGCGAAGGCCGTAGTACGACGAGCTGCCCGCGTCGACGTCAACATCGCCGGTCACACCGGTCGGGGTGGTGACGGTCGGAGACGCATAGGTGGTCGCGAAGTCGACGCCCCAGCCAGCCGTGTCCACTTCGTTCGGCAGCGAGGCAGTGGCCGTCCGCAGGTTCGGGCCGTAGTAGGCGTTGTTGCGGTTGACGTTGTAGTGTGCGGCCAGGCTGACGAAGTCGCCGTTGTCGCCGATCGGCTGATAGACCTTGGCGTTGATCTGGCGCTTGTAGATCTCGCCTTCGCCCTTGAACTTATCGTACTTCTGATACGAGCCTTCCACCCACATACGGGTGCCCCACGGACCGAACTCGCCGGTCTCTGCGAAAGCGGCGAAGCGGCGATAGTTGTCGGTGCCGACGCTGGCCTGGGCCCAGGCGCTGGCTTCCTTGCTCGGCGTCAGGGTCGAGATGCCGATGGTGCCGCCGGTGCTGGCCGCGGTCGGGCTATCGACGTCGGTCGAGCCAGTGTTGACCGAGGCGTAAGCGATGATTTCCGAGTCGGGCAGCTGGTTGGTGTAGGTCGCGTAGTTGCCGGTGTCGTTCAGCGGCATGCCGTCAAACGTGAGGGCGACGCGGTTGCCGTCGAAGCCGTGCAGACGAATGTTGCCGCCGCTGCTGCCGTAGGCGTCATTGTTGGTGAAGTTCAGGCCGGGAACGAGAATGCTCAGCGACTGGATCACCGTTTGGCCCGGAACCTGGGTGGCCAGGAACTCCTGCGACACCGTCGCACGGCTCTTCGCCACGGTTTCGGCGTTCAGCATGCCTCCGACGGTCTTCGGACCGGTCGCCGCGGTGATGACGACGCTATCGAGTTCGGTCGAGGCTGTGGACTGAGCAAAAGCGCTCGTGGCGATCAGGCTGCCGACCAGGGCGGTCGTGGCCAGGGCGAAGTTTTTCATTTTCATGCGGAAGGATCCCCTCGTTGTTCGCTACGCCCGCCCGTTCAGAGCACGGTCACGCATCGTTTCCGGCCGTTTACAGAAAGTTTTAGAAGGTTTGGTGACGGAATCGCCACGCCCGCCCGGAAACTGTCACAATGCCCCGGAAACGCGGAAGAATTGGTCAGATTTTTCTTACTTGTTTAATCAGGGGTCATGACACCTCAGCCCGACTCAGCCTCCAAAATCGCCGAAATCCGCGCCTGGCGGCTGACCCTGTCGATGGTGGCGGGGCTGACGCTCCTGCGCCTCGCCGCGCTGTTCTCCACGCCCTTGGAGCTTTATCCGGACGAGGCTCAGTACTGGCTGTGGTCGCGCGAGCTGGCGTTCGGCTACTTCTCCAAGCCGCCGATGATCGCCTGGCTCATCTGGCTGACCACCAAGATCGGCGGCGACGCCGAGGCCTGGGTGCGCCTGTCGGCGCCGCTGCTGCATGGCGCGACGGCCCTGGTCGTCCATCGCATCGCCCGACGCCTCTACGGCGGATGGTCCGGCCTCGCCGCGGCGGCGATCTACAGCCTGATGCCCGGCGTCGTGCTGTCGTCCGGGCTGATGGCCACGGACGCGCCCCTGCTTTTCTTCCTGTCCCTGACGATCTGGGCCTATGTCGACCTCGCTGAAGCCTATGCGCCGCGCCGCTACTTCGTGGCTGCGGGGATGGGCGTCGCGCTCGGGCTCGCCTTCCTATCGAAATATGCGGCGATCTATGCGCTGGGCAGCATCGTCCTGCACGCCCTGATCTCGCGGGAGGCGCGCCGTCGCTGGTGCCCGGCGGCGATCGTGCTGTTCGCCTTCGCGTTCGTGCTGACCCTGGCGCCGAACTTCGCCTGGAACGCCAGCCATCATTTTTCGACGGTCAAGCACACCGCCTCGAACGCCAACTGGGGCGCTCAACTCTTTAATGTCCGCGAACTGAGCGAATTCGTGCTCTCGCAGTTCGGCGTCTTCGGCCCCGTCCCCTTCGGCGTGCTGCTGGGCGGGGCGATCTGGCTCAGCGCGAAGCGGAGGATTCAGTCGCCGGATCTTCTGCTGCTGTGCTTCAGCGCGCCGCCCCTGATCGTTGTCGCCGGAGAGGCCTTCGTGTCGCGCGCCAACGCCAATTGGGCCGGAGCGGCGTTCGTGGCGGGCTCGGTGCTCGCCGCCGGCTGGCTGCTGCGCTGGAACGCACGGCGATGGCTGATCGGCGGACTGACGGTTCAAGCGATCTTCGCGGCCTTCTTCGTCGTGTGCATGGTCAATCCGCGCGCGGCCGACGCCGTCGGCCTGTCGAACGGCTTCAAGCGCGTGCGCGGCTGGGATCAGACGGTCCAGGCGATCATCGAGCGGACGCGGGAGGAGCAGTCGCTGCGCAGCGGCGTCACCGCCGTCGCCATGGACGACCGCTTCCTCTACAACGCCGCCGCCTACTATGGCCGCGACTATTTCGGCCAACCCGGCGCGCCGGCGCTGCGCATGTGGGTGCACGAGGCCCATCCCCAGAACCAGGCCGAGACGGAGGCTCCGCTGAACGCCGCCTTCGGTCGCCGCGCCCTGGTCGTCAGCCTCGAGGGCGGTTATCGCCCCGAGATCGAACAGGACTTCAAGGCGACCTCGGGCCTGCAGATCTCGCGCGTGCGCCTCGACAAGAAGCGCGCGCGCCGGATCGACCTCTTCATCGCGGAGGGCTTTGCGCCCCTGCCCCGCGACCCCGTCACCGGACTGCCGCCGAAGCCGAAGCGCAAATAGCCGGGGACTTGGGCTAGACCGCCGCTTGGAACGCGGCTTCGGTCTTGGCCTTGACCTCGTCGACGGTCACGCCGGGCGCCAGTTCGATCAGGCGAACGGGCGTCTTGCCGCGATTGATCTCGAAGACGCCAAGCTCGGTGATCAGCAGGTCCACCACCCCGGCGCCGGTCAGCGGCAGGGTGCAGGCCTTCAGCAACTTGGGCGCGCCGGACTTCTCGCAGTGGTCCATGACCACCACCACACGCTTGACGCCGGCGACGAGGTCCATGGCCCCGCCCATGCCCTTGACCATCTTGCCCGGCACCATCCAGTTGGCGAGGTCGCCATTCTCGGCCACCTGCATGCCGCCCAGGATCGACAGGGCGATATGGCCGCCGCGGATCATGGCGAAGCTGTCGGCCGAGCTGAAGTACGAGCTGCTGTCCAGCTCGGTGATCGTCTGCTTGCCGGCGTTGATCAGGTCGGCGTCCTCTTCGCCCTCGTAGGGGAAGGGGCCCATGCCCAGCATGCCGTTCTCGCTCTGCAGCGTCACATGCATGCCTTCCGGGATGTAGTTGGCCACCAGGGTCGGGATGCCGATGCCGAGGTTCACGTAGAAGCCGTCCTGCAGCTCCTTGGCGGCGCGGGCCGCCATCTCGTCGCGGGTCCAGGCCATTACGCTTGCTCCTGAGTCTTTTGCTCGTGGGGGCGGGTGGTGACCCGCTCGATGCGCTTCTCGAACTTCGCGCCCTTGAGGATGCGGTCGACGTAGATGCCGGGCGTGTGGATCGCGTCCTTATCGAGGGCGCCGATCTCGACCAGCTCCTCGACCTCGACGACGGTCGCGCGGCCGGCGGTGGCCATCATCGGATTGAAGTTCCGCGCGGTCTTGCGGTAGATCAGATTGCCTTCGGCGTCGCCCTTCCAGGCTTTGACGATCGCGAGGTCGGCGGTCAGGCCGCGCTCCATCACGTACATCTCGCCGTCGAACTCGCGAACCTCCCTGCCTTCGGCCACCAGGGTGCCGTAGCCGGTGCGCGTGAAGAAGGCGGGGATGCCCGCACCGCCCGCACGGATGCGTTCGGCCAGCGTCCCCTGCGGATTGAACTCCAGCTCCAGTTCGCCGGAGAGGTAGAGCTGTTCGAACAGCTTGTTCTCACCCACATAGGACGAGACCATCTTCTTGATCTGGCGATTTTCCAGCAGGATGCCCAGGCCGAAGCCGTCGACGCCGCAATTGTTGGAGACGACCGTGAGGTCCTTCACCCCCGCCTCGCGGATGGCCGCGATCAGGTTCTCCGGGATGCCGCAGAGGCCAAAGCCCCCGGCCATGATGGTCATGCCGTCCTTGAGCAGCCCGGCCAGGGCCTCGACGGCGTTCTTCTTCACCTTGTCGACCATGGTGTCTCCCTTGTCCCGACCTGCTAGTCGGGTGATGGGCGAACCGTGTCGCCCGAGCCAAGAAGAAATTCAACCCTTGATGAATTGTTTTTCCGGAAGGGCCGCCTGATGTCCGACGCTACCACCGGCTCGGTGACACCCGCCACCTCCGGCTTGCTTCTGGTGCTGGCCCACCCCGCGCTTGAGCGCTCGCGCGCCAATCGCGCCCTGGCCAAGGCGGCGAAGAGCGTTTCCGGCGTCACTTTCAAGGATCTCTACGAGTCGTATCCGGACTTCGTGGTCGATATCGAGACCGAACAGGCGGCCCTTGTGGCCCACGACGTCGTGGCCCTGCAGTTCCCGCTGTTCTGGTACTCGACGCCATCCCTTCTGAAGGAGTGGCTGGACATCGTGTGGCTGCATGGCTTCGCCTACGGCGAGGACGGGGAGGCCCTGAAGGGCAAGAAGCTCTTCGTGGCCTGCACCACGGGCGGCTCGGCCAAGGCCTATCACGCCCACGGCTATAACCGTTTCAGCCTGGACGAATTCCTGCGCCCGCTGGAACAGACGGCCCACCTCTGCGGCATGGAATGGGAGACCCCGTTCGTGGTTCATGGCGCATCCGTGAAAGACGACGCCGCCCTGAAATCTGAAGCCGAGCGCTACAAGGCGCGGATCGCTTCGCTCTTGCCGGCCCGCGCGGAGGCGTAAGGACAGATGGAAAACTTCCTCACCCAGACGCTCGTCTATCTGGGCGCGGCCGTCGTCTCGGTGCCGATCGCCAAGCGGCTGGGACTCGGCTCGGTGCTCGGCTACCTGATCGCGGGCGTGGTCATCGGACCTTACGCCCTGTCGCTGATCGGCGCGCAGGCCGACGTCATGAAGTTCGCCGAGTTCGGCGTCGTCATCCTGCTGTTCCTGATCGGCCTCGAGGTGCGGCCCTCGATGCTATGGGACATGCGCAAGGCCATCTTCGGCTTTGGCGGGACCCAGGTCGTCTGCACCTCGCTGGCGATCGCCGGCGCATCCATGCTGCTGGGCCTGCCCTGGCAGACGGCCCTGGCGGTCGGCATGGTGCTGGCGATGTCCTCGACCGCCATCGTGTTGCAGACCCTGGATGAAAAGGGCCTGAGGCAGGGACCGGTGGGACGGGCGGCGTTTGGGATCCTGCTTCTGCAGGACCTGGCCGTCATTCCGATGTTCGCGCTCCTGCCCCTGCTCGCCACGGTCGCCCCGCAGACCCATGGCGACGCGGGCGGGCACGGCGGCGCCAGTCTGGTGGCCCACCTGCCCGTCTGGGCGCAAGGGCTGTCCGTCTTCGCGGCCGTGGCCGCCGTGGTCGGCGGCGGCCGCTATCTCGTGCGACCCGTCTTCCGCTTTATCGCCAAAGCCCGCCTGCGGGAGATCTTCACCGCCTCGGCGCTGCTGATCGTCGTCGCCGTGGCCAGCCTGATGCAGATCGTGGGCCTGTCGCCCGCGCTCGGCGCCTTCCTGGCGGGCGTAGTCCTGGCCGAGAGCGAGTTCCGGCGCGAGCTGGAGACCGACATCGAGCCGTTCCGCGGCCTGCTGCTGGGCCTGTTCTTCATCACGGTGGGCGCCGGGGTGGACCTGCCGCTCGTCGCCCGTCAGCCTCTGCTGCTGGGCGGCCTGGTCCTTGGGCTGATGGCGCTGAAATTCCTGGTCCTGTACGGCCTGGCCCTGTTGTTCGGCGCGCCCAAGCGAGGCGCCCTGGCGGTCGCCACCGCCCTCGCCCAGGGCGGGGAGTTCGCGTTCGTGCTGCTCAGCTTCACGGTCGGGGCGGGCGTGATCGGCGCGCCGCTGGCGGCCCTGCTGACCGCCGCCGTGGCCGTCTCCATGGCGCTCACGCCCGTGGCCATGATCCTCTACGAGCGCGTGGCCGCGCTGATGGACGCCGCCATCCCCGATGTCGTTCCCGACACTGGCGACTTCGACGAAAGCGAGCCGGACATCATCATCGCCGGCTTCGGTCGCTTCGGGCAGATCACCGGCCGCTTGCTGTCGTCGAACGGCTTCAAGTCGACGGTGCTGGACAGCGACATCGAGCAGATCGAGCTGCTACGTCGCTTCGGCCGGCGTGTGCACTACGGCGACGCCACCCGCCTCGACCTACTGCGCCAGGCCGGCGCCGATCGGGCGCGCATGCTGATCGTGGCGCTGGATGATCGGGAAAAGACGGTTGAGCTGGTGGAGACGGCGCGCAAGGCCTTCCCCAATCTCGTCATCCTGGCGCGCGCCTGGGATCGTCGCCACGCCTATGATCTGCTGGCCAATGGCGCCGACGCCGTGGAACGCGAGACCTTCGAGTCAGCCCTCGCCCTGGGGGCCACGGCGCTGCAGAAGCTGGGCTTCCGCGCCCATCGCGCCCATCGCGCGGCGGCCTACTTCCGTCGCCACGACCGCCGCATGTTCGAGGAGCTGCGGCCGATGTGGGGTCAGGAAGAAGCCTATATCCTGGCCTCCCGCGATGCGGCCCAGACCATGGATCGGCTGCTGGACGCCGACCTGCACCGCATGCGTCCCGGCGACGCCGGCGGCGCGTGGGACACGGCCAGCCTGGACGAGGAATTGCGCGAGCGGGCCCAACAGGAGGGCGCGGACTGAGCCGCTAGGCGACGCGGTCAGGCCCCTTCGAGGGTCCGCAGCCAGTCTGGCAAGCGCTGGTCCTGAGTGGCCGCGGTCCAGGCCTGCATGGCGGACACGGCGCCGATCTCCCGCGCCTCGCCGGGGCTCATGCCAAACCGCGCCTTGAACGCGCGCGCGAAGCTGGACCACGCCGAAAATCCGTGACCCTCGGCTACCTGGCTCAACGGCAAATGACGCAAGGACGGGTCGGTCAGGGCGTCGAACACGCGCCGAAGACGCCGCCCCTGGATATGCTCGCGCACCCCGCCAAGCGGCTCGAACAGCCGATACAGCGAAGCGCGCGACAGCCCGAACTGGCGGGACAGCATTTCGGGACCCAGGCCCGGCTCGTGCAGGTTGGCGTCGATGAACCGGCGGATCTGAGTGAGGCGGGACTCCGAAACGGCCCGCCGGGCCTGCTGGCGATCGGACGTCGGCAGCGCGAGGCCCGCCAGCAGGTCAATGGTGGATCGGCCCACGGCGGGCGCGTCGTGGATCGAGAGGGCGCCCGTCATGCTCCAGATCGTCTCGACGTGTCCCTTGAGCAGGCGAGCGGCGGGGGTGTCGTATCGCAGGACCCGGCCATGCAGATCGTCAAGGTCGCGGTCGCGCGCGGCCAGGGCCTCCCGGGGAATAGCGAGACTGAAGTTGCCACAGGTCTGGGCTTCGGATTGGAAGGATCGTGAGAGGTCCAGCAGGCAGACATCGCCGACCTGCGTTTCGACCTCGCTGCGGTGGGCCTGCCTGCGGTCGCTCCCCTCGGCGATGATCTGCACCAGGATGAGGTCCAATCCCGTCGCGGCCACCTTCCGGTGATCACGCCCGTAGCCATAGGTTCCGCCGCTCATATGGGCGTAGCCCAGCAGCATGGGACCGACATTGACGCTGCTGATCCAGAGATCCGGCCCTTCGGGGCCGACGTCGCACAGGCGCGTGTCGAAAACGGGCGCGATCGCTTCGGCGTAGTCAGCGACGCCGCGACGGCCGGGCGAAACACGGGTGCCGGCCTGATGCCGGGGAAGCGGAAGAGAAAGCGACATAGGACGCTCGAACTGGAGCGCCCCATGGACGCTACCCAGGACGCCCCTCTCTCTTGCCGCTCGAGCTTGGCCTTGTCGAGAGCCTACAACTATTCGGCGGCGTGGCGTCCGTGCTCAGCCACGACAGGCTTGACGGCCACCCGCCGGAACAGCGCCGTCAGGGCCTCGAACAGTCCCTTCTGTGACGCGCGATGATAGAGCGAGTCCGGCGTCAGCGCCTGGGCCAGCCGCGCATGGGCCTTGCCGAGATTGTGGTACGGCAGCTTGGGAAGCAGGTGGTGCAGGGCGTGGTAGCGTAGCCCCACGGGGGCCCACAACTCCGAGGCCAGATTCGGCGGCGGCACGTTGACCGAGTCGAGGAATTGCTCGTCCAGGCTCATCTTGCCGCCGTCGTTGTCCCAGTGGTGGGCGACCAGGGTGCGGGCCTGGTTGACGAAAGTGGCGAGCGAGAAGATCGCCAGGCCGGTCAGCACGAAGCGCAGCGGAAGCCAGCCGGCGACGGTCGCGGCGATCACGGCCCACGACCACAGCCAGCAGGCGATATCCTGGAAGAGCCAGGCGGGGCGGACGCGCGCCATGTCCTCGCGAACGAAGTCGGGATTGATGACCAGGGCCGACAGACGCTGCTTCACGAAGCGTCGCAGCGGCGGGACCAGGAACGACAGCGGAGTCAGGACCGCCGAGCGGATCAGCACGCCGATCGGCGCCAGCAGCGCCACGAATAGAAAGCCCGCCAGCGACAGCGGCGTGTAGCGCGACAGCGGCAGGTACTCCGGATCCAGCGCCGTACCGAACCGATCCTTGACGTGGTGGACGTTATGCACGCCCTCGTACATCAGCGACGGCGTCATCAGCGGCACGCCCACCAGCACGTTCCAGCCCACGCGGAAGCCAGGCGCTTCGTCGTCACGGATGTGGGTCAGTTCGTGGATGAAGCTCAGCCCGCGATAGAGCGCCAGGACGCTGATCAGGCCAGCGACCAGACCAATCGCCAGACTCGACGTCGTCGCGGCCAGCAGGAAGCCGCCCCACATCAACGCCGCCGACACAAGCAGGTCTATCCAGTAGACCGCCGCGTTCGGCGTCATCAGATCATCGGTCAGGGCGTAGGCCTGACGCGTCAGGCTGACGCTATCGCTCGCTGTCTTGGCCACTTCGCCCTCGCACTGCTCGAAGGTGACGAATTGGCGACGACGGAGACGAAAAGCAACCGCTTCGTGCTCGTAAGGGCGCGAAGCGGTCGACGCTTATCGGGTCAGAGGCCGCAGAACGATCTCGACACGGCGGTTTTCGGCGCGGCCGGCGGCGGTGGAGTTGTCGGCGATAGGCTGGCGCTCGCCCATGCCGGCGACGAAGACACGGTCCGGCAGCACCCGTCCCTGGCTGGTCAGATAGCCGGCGACCGCGCTGGCGCGACGTTCGGACAGCACTTGATTGTACTCATCCGCCCCGCTGGAGTCCGCGTGACCAACCACATCGATCGTGGTCTGCGGATAGGCGTTCAGGGTGCGCGCCACATCGTCCAGCACGCGGACAAAGCGCGGCTGGATGTCGGAGCGGTCGACATCGAAGGTCACGTCGCTGGGCATGACCAGCACGATCTGGTCGCCGTTGCGACGGATCATCACCCCCGAGCCCTCAAGGCTGCGGCGGAAGTCCGCCTGCTGGCGATCCATGTAGTTGCCCACCGCGCCGCCGGCCAAGGCGCCGATCCCCGCGCCGATCAGAGCGTTCTTGCGGCCCTGCTCGCCCTTGTTGGTGTTGGTGAGGTAACCCAGCAGGGCGCCGGCCCCGGCGCCCGCCAAGACGCCCGTACCGGTGTTGTTGCGGACCGGCATTCCGGTATAGGGGTCGGTCGTCGTGCAGGCGACCAAAGCCCCCGCGCCCACCAAGACGGCGGCCAAAGCAAACTTGCGCGTCATCGCAACCCTCGTTGGTTTGTTGTAGATCAAGGCCCGACGGGCAAACGCCCGACTTATGGTCAAGTTCCCTCGTCAAGCCGTCGGCGGCACGAACGCTCTTCGCGTCGGTCTCAGCGCGGTGTAGTAAGAAGGAACTTACTCATTCAGAAGCTTGCAGACCCAAGGCTCGTCGACGTGTCTAACTCCGCCATCGCTCCGGTTTCCTTCTCGCTCTACGCGAAGGACTTCACGCGCTTCTCCCAGGAGCTTGGCGCGTCTTTCGAACGCTACGGCTTCGCGGTTCTTTCGGACTATGACCTGGATCAAGCGCGCATCGACGCCGCTGTCGACGCCGCCAAGGCCTTCTTCGCCCTGCCCGTCGAGACCAAGAAGCAGTACGCGGGCGTGAAGGGCGGCGCGCGCGGCTACATCCCGTTCGGGGTCGAGACCGCCAAGGGCGCCGACCACTACGACCTCAAGGAATTTTGGCACATGGGCCGCGAGCTGCCGCCCGGCCACCGCTTCCGCGCCCACATGGCCGACAATGTCTGGCCCGCCGAAATCCCGGCGTTCAAGCATGACGTCAGCTGGCTGTATAACGCACTGGACGGCATGGGCGGCAAGGTGCTGGAGGCCATCGCCAACTACCTGAAGCTCGACCGCAACTTCTTCCATCCGACCGTCCAGGACGGCAACAGCGTGCTGCGCCTGCTGCACTATCCGCCGATCCCCGCCGACGCCACCGGTGTTCGGGCCGGCGCCCACGGCGACATCAACACCATCACCCTGCTGCTCGGCGCCGAGGAGGGGGGGCTCGAGGTGCTGGATCGCGACGGTCAATGGCTGCCGATCAACCCGCCCCCCGGCTGCCTGGTGATCAACATCGGCGACATGCTCGAGCGCCTGACCAATCACGTCCTGCCCTCGACAGTGCACCGGGTGGTCAACCCGCCGCCGGAACGCCGCGGCTTCGCGCGCTATTCGACGCCGTTCTTCCTGCACTTCGCGTCGGACTACGAGATCAAGACGCTGCCCAACTGCGTCACGGCGGAAAATCCGGATCGCTATCCGGAATCGATCACGGCGGACGAGTTCCTTCAGCAACGCCTGCGCGAGATCAAGCTGGCCTGACGCCGCGAGCTGAACCAGAACCCTGAAGGGCGGCGGCCATGCGGTCGCCGCCCTTTCTATTTGGCGATCCGCAGCGACGAGATTTCCTGGGCGATCGACTTGAAGGCGGTCTTCAGCTCGGACCCGGTCGCCGGGAAATAGACGTGTTGAGCGTCGGTGGCGCAGTATTTCAGCATGTTGACGGCGTTGGCGTCCCCGCCGACGTCGAAGCCGACCGTGAAGATCGTCAGCTTCAGCGACGGATCCTTCATGGCGTCGCACAGCTTGCGGGTCTGGGTGAAGGCGTCCCCGTTGGTGGCCACGCAGTTGATGTGGTCATCGACCGCCCCGCTGCCGGACCCCGCGTCCTTGGCGATCACGCCCTTGCAGTAAGGCGTGTTGAAAGCCCCGTCGGTCATCAGCACCACCACCTTGACCAGGTCCTTGCTGTTGTAGGGCGCGGGACGCTGGGTGGCGTTGGGCCAGAGATAGCCGAAGTTCGGCGAGACCATGTACCAGCCCCACGCGAACCCGATTTGACCGGCCGTGGAGCCGCCGATCGAAAGCGCGTTGATCTGTCCCTTCAGCGTGACGCGGTCGCTGGAAAGCGGCGTGATCGTCGCCGTCGGGCAGGGGTTGGGCTGCATGCTGTTTTCCAGCTTGGTCGTCGGATAGTTCCGCCCGACGGGCGCGATGCTGGGCGCGATGTCGGTATAGGCGTAGGTCCCGGTCCGCTCCGTCACGCAGGTGCTGAGCGTCCGTGTTTCCTTCGTGTTGCTTGCGCTGGTGAAGGTGAAATTCAGGCACCCCGGATTGGTGCTGGTGTCGCACGTCGCCACCCCGCCAGAGACGTATTTCGGCGCATTGGAGGTGTTGGCGTTGATGGTGAAGCTGTCCGCGGACGCCGCCGTGATGTTGTAGGTATTGCCGTTCAGCATCGTCGGGCCGGACACCCCGCTGATCGTCACCTTGTCCCCGACGATGAAGCCATGAGCGGCCGAGGCCACCACCGCGGCGTTGGTCTTGCTGACGCCGGTGATCGTCCGCGCGATGACGGCGCCCCGGACGGCGTCGGCGTAGGTCCCCACATTGACCCCCACCGAGTAGGGCACGATGGCGACTTTCGAGTAGAACGGCGCCTGCTGATCCTTGACCACGATATCCACGAGGTCGGAGGCGCCCGTCTTCAGGTCGGTGATGCGCGAGCCGCTCATCGAGCCGGTGATGTCCAGCACGACCGCGACCTCGAGGTTCTTCGACGATCGCACGACGTCGGATGTCGCGGTCAGGTTGAAGTCGTCCGTGGTCCAGAGGTTGGCGATGATCGGCTTCACCGTCGCCGTGGCGGTTCCGATGATGTGATTGCCCGCGCCGGCCTTGAAGCTGGCGTTCGACGCCGAGAGCCCAAGGTTCAGGCCCGCGATCTCGGCCAGGAACGCCGGATCGCCGACGGACTCCAGTTCGGCGTCCGTCACGGCGGTCGATCGGGCGGCCATCAGGGTGGCGGCGTCCAGGGCGTCCTGCATCTGGTGGCGCTGCAGGCTGATCCGGCCGAGATCGATCAGGGCGAAGACCAGGATCGACATCGGAATGGCCAGCAGGGCGAACTGTATGGCGATCGCGCCCCGGTCATCACGCCCGAGACGGCGGAAAAAGCGGGTGAGGCGCGACATCAGACAATCCAAGCCATATCTCGCGACCTTGGACGGCGCTGGTGAATAAGCCGGTAACCCCTTGGGTAAATAAGCGGCCCTTCGACTCTCGCGTCCGCTGCGGCTAAACAGCGCCCATGCCGTTCACCGCCACCGTCCTGACCATGTTCCCCGAGGCCTTTCCCGGCCCGCTCGGCGTCTCGATGATCGGGACCGCGTGGAAGGAACAGGACCTTTGGCGTCTGGAAACGCTGGACATTCGGGCCTTTTCCAAGGATAAGCGCGGCTTCCTCGACGACACCCCCGCGGGTGGCGGCGCAGGAGCCGTACTCAAAGCGGACGTCATCGCCTCTGCGCTCGACAGCGTGGAGCTTGGTGGACGGCCGCTTTTGTACATGAGCGCCCGGGGCAGGCCCCTGACCCAGGCGCGTGTTCGGGAGTGGTCCAAGGCGCCGGGTATCGTGGTGCTGTGCGGCCGCTTCGAAGGGGTGGACCAGCGGGTGCTCGACGCTCGCGGGTTCGAGGAGGTCTCGGTCGGAGACGCGGTTCTCGCTGGTGGCGAGGCGGCGGCGATGGTCGTGATCGAGGCGTGCGTTCGACTTGCCCCGGGGGTTCTGGGGAACATCGAGAGCACGCTGGAAGAAAGCTTCGAGGACGGGCTCCTCGAGCATCCGCAGTACACGCGACCGCGGACGTTCGAAGGGCTCGACATCCCCGAGGTGCTGCTGTCGGGCGATCACAAGAAGATCGACCAGTGGCGGCGGAGTATGCGTGAAGAGACGACCCGCGAGCGGCGCCCGGATCTCTGGGAGGCCCACCTCGCCAATCAACAGGCAAAAGGCGTCCCGAAAACGGGAAAGCCCAAAGGAGACTAGACCATGGCTGCGAATATCATCGCTCAACTCGAGCAAGAAGAATCGGCCCGTCTGCTGGCCGCTCGCGCGATCCCGGACTTCCGGCCCGGCGACACCCTGCGCGTCAACGTGAAGATCAAGGAAGGCGAGCGCGAGCGCGTTCAGGCCTACGAAGGCGTCTGCATCGCTCGCGCGGGCACGGGCGTCCACGAGAGCTTCACGGTCCGTAAGATCTCGTTCGGCGAAGGCGTGGAGCGTCTGTTCCCGCTGCTGTCGCCGAGCATCGAAAGCATCGAAGTCAAGCGTCGCGGCGTCGTCCGTCGCGCCAAGCTGTACTACCTGCGCGACCGTCGCGGTAAGTCGGCCCGTATCGCCGAGCGCGCCGGTGGCCCGAAGGCCGCGGCGGCGACCGAAGAGTAATCTTCGTCGATATTGCGAAAGATCGAGGCCCTGGCGGATCCGCCGGGGCCTTTTTCTTTGGCGCCGCGCAACATGCAACTAGGGTGAGTTTCTAAGGCGCAAGCCATTACGGCGCCCAATGGAGAGGAGCGAATGCAGCGCGTCTTAAAGACGATCGGTCTCCTGGCCGCAGGGCTGTTGGCGATCGGCGCCGCGCCCCCTCCCGAGCTTTCCAAGCCGGGTGGCAAGGTTGACGTCCTAGCGAAGACGCGCCGGACCGGTCCGTCCGTCGACCTGAACGAAATCCGGTTGTCAGTATTCGGCGGCTTTGACGGCGAGCGATTGAGCAAGACCGCGCTGCGCCCCTTGCGTCGTCTCGATGGCATGCAGCTTTACGCCCACGCGAAGTCGGACCACCTCTACATCGACCGTGACGCCGATGGGCGGCCGGACGCTTGCGCGCTTTACAATCCCAACACGGGGATTGTCTCCGCAGACTTCGGTTGTGACGGCGGCGGCGATCAGATCCTCGCCAACCTGAGGCCACCGCCGCCCGTCCGCTCTTCGGAAGATCTAGCGCGCCGCCTGAATGGAAAAGGGCCGCGCTGATCGGGCCTAGGAACGCTTAAGCCGGCTGCGCGCCCAAGGCGCGCTTATCGGGGGGTTAGCAGACGCCGGCGTTTGCAGGGTGGGCTAGGCGCGCGCAAGGCGGACCATATTTCCCGCAGAGCCCAAACCCACCCGAACGCACTTTCCTTATGGTTCTTCAGCGCTTCGTCCATCATCATGGCCCTCCTTGGCGCATTGATGA